>NZ_CP087588.1:3331292-3633189 GCF_020985305.1 Croceicoccus sp. Ery15 | reverse complement strand
AGGTTCCGCTGCATGGCGGTCGGGCCTTGCTCTTTGGGATTGGCAACCTCGTAATCGTGCTTTGCCTTCCAATCTGCCATATCGAGCGAACGCTTGCGCTGTTCCGCTGCTGATTGAAGCGCGGCCTGCTGCTGCTGGGCCATAGCAGGCGCATAGAGTGGCGACATGCCACTTTGCTGTAGCAGATAATCGCCAACCGTGCCCGCGATTGCCCTGCCTGCGCCACCTTCACCAAAGAAGCCGCCGCTCTTGGGCTGCTCCTGAATGCCCTGCCCCATGCCAGCCATGGGCTGTGTGGTCGTCGTCATATCGGGCGCGGACGCTCCGAAAAGACCCTTCTTTTTGAAGCCAAGAGCCATCAGTTAAATTCCCTTGAAGCCGCCGCTTGCCCAACCGGACAGGCCGGCACCCACGATGCCGCCAAGCATACTGCCAAACCCGCCGCTCTGCTTCTGCGTGCTGTTCGTATATTGCCCTAGAAGCCCGCCCACGCCCGCAGCGTTGGCAAGTGCCGCCTGCGTCGGAAGCATAGCGCCGGTCGTCCCCGCCTCCATCGCAGCGGCGACAGGGATATACTCACCCGCAACAATGCTGGGAGCCATGCCAGCGGCCTGTGCCTGCCGGTCAAGCGTGTTATTGTAATCCGTATAGCGAAGGCCGGTTTCGTTGTTCGCGAGGTTCTTGGAGATAAGCCCGTAGTAATCGCTTGAGCCGGTCAGGCCGCGTGTGCCCATCTGCGCCTGCAACTGATTGCGTACGCTGTCGTTCGACATGGAAATCATGTCATCCAGATACGGATTCGATGCAGGGTCCGCTGCCAGCGTGTCCGTGATATAGCCCTTTGCAGCCGTGATCGTCGGGTCGCCTTGCTGGAACCGGCCCAGCAGGTCGCTCGACAGGCCCGTCAGGTTACTGGACACCTGATTGATGCTGTCCTTCGACGAATTATAAACGCTGTTCAGGTTTCCCGCAGCGCCTTCGATCTGGCTGGAATAAACCGGCTTCGTCGTGGACTTAGACTTCTTCGAACCCATATCAAATCTTCCTCGTCAGGACGCCATCCCGATAATCCCAATGCGGCAGATACCGTCGCCAGCCCTTCCGGCCCTCAAGCCTCAGGGTGAATCCCTTGTGTGCAGGGTAGGAAAGCATCGCCGCTTCCCACACCGGAACATTCGCGCGGGCGTTCTTGCCGCCGCACATCAGAACCTCGATCTCGTTGTCATTATTTGCCAAGGTCAGGACGAACGCTTCGTCGTTCACGTTCCAGACCTGCGCACTACCTTCGGCCAGCCAATCGCAGACCTGAACCCAATCGTGACGCTCCCAGCGCGATGCCCTGTCCAGTTCACGAAATGCCCGCTCGTCTATCGGAACGGGCCAGCAATTCACTTCAGCCGCTCTGACAAAGCCGCCACCGCGTCGGCCAAGGCTTGAACCTCTGCTTGTGTGGGCGGGTCGCTGATAGTCGGGGCCGTGTAGATCGTTTGCCCGTCACGCTTGACCGAGCGATTGACATTCTCGGCCACAAGGCGCGGCCAATCGAGACGCTTGGCATCGACCGGAACCGTCACCGCACACCCCCTGCCGACTGTTCCAGCAGCAACGCATCCATATAGGTCCAGTTCGGGTCGTTCACCGTCACATCGAACGCCATCCACTTGCCGCGTGCCTGCAAGGGCATCCTGCCCGATGCCTGCATGTTGCTACCCGTGCGAGACAGCCCCGGATCGCCGCGCCTTTGCGCCTGCGCCACCTTCACCGTTATACCACTGGTCGCATCGCCTTCGGGCCATACCGCCCGCAGCCGTGTGTTCAGGTTGTCGTTGACCATGAACCGGCCACTCACGAAGCGGGACACCATGTTAACGCCTGTCAGCGTGCCGACCTCGTTATCCTGCACGAAATACATGCGAGGCGCACCGCCCGACCACCTCGGATCGTCCAGCGTGTATGGCATGGCATCAAGGTCCGAATACAGACCAGCCAGCGTGTCCAGATCAATGCTGTTTTCAAAGCCCGAAAAGAAGCCTTGGAACGGCATCTTGATGGTAGTCACCTTGTCCAGCGCCCAGTCATAGGCCCAGACCGTGCCGGTATTGCCTGGGATGCCCCACATGACCCGCGTGTTCTGGGGATCGACTGCCGCCCATACATTCTCAAAGGCATCTTCGCCCAATTCAGCACGAAACGAGCGGTCAAACTTTTCGTTACCGATAGGGCGCGGAACCTGCCCGTCATCCAGAGCGATGAAGCCGCGATCCGACAGGAAAAACACCGTGCGCCCGACCGCGACAATCGAAGCCTTGGATGCACAGCCGAAATTGTTCGTTATCTCGTCAAACGTAAATGGCGCGTCGGCATCGCCCGTGCGGCTCATCCGAACAATCCGCTGGCGTTGCAGGATAATGCCGTATTCGCCGCCCACGACGCCCATGACCTCGCCGCCCGTCAGTCCGGTCCATTCTCCCGCCTGATTGGTGCCGATCGTCCAGCCTGTATGGTCGTTGAAAGCAGACCATGCCACCCGCAGCTTGTTGCCATTGGGCTGGGCAACGATCACATGATCGCCCACCACACCAACACCAACCGCAGTAGGAGCGCCGGAGATAGCCGAAGCCGTCCCTGCGTTCAGGTCCACCTCTTGCGTCACGCCGCCATTCACTGCGACCACATAGTCACCGAATTGTGCAAACTGCCAACGGCTCGGAACGCTCAATCCCGTCAGTAGGTCGGTCCATGCACCACCCGACAGCCGCGCAAGGCTATCGGTCGTCCCTGCCAGCAGATAGGCCGTGCCGCCGCCTGAGATAAAGCTTGCACCACCCGCGAAAGGCGACCCAAGGGGGTCAGAGACGCTTTGAAACGATCCGACAGGCCGATACCCCGCTTCCGATGCAAAAGCATTCTCACAGCGCGCCAGAACGTCCCCACGGGGTGCTTGATCGGGCAGGAATGGCGGGATCGTCCAGCGCATGTCAGATACGCGGCCCACAAACCTGCGTCGTGCCTCGCGGCACAAGCGGACCAGCGCCCCAGCGGTTCTTCTTGCCGCTCTCGTTGACCGACGAAATAATGCCGTTTGCTATGTTCAGGTTCAGCGTTGCCCGTTCGACATCGCCAATCTTGTTGAACAGAACGGCAAGCACCTGATGCAGATAAGCGTCGGGATGCTCATCCAGCAGCCAGTTCGTCGGGTTGCTGTCGGTCAATGCGGGAATGCGGGCATAATAAACGATTGTCAGGACCGTCTGTCCGACCGGCGCAAGCACAATGCGGCGATTCTCGATGGCATAGGCCATGGCCACACCAGAGACGCCGCGATAGCGCGAACGAAGGCTTGCAGGTGACATGCTGGCAAGCGGACTATCGGGCGAACCCTCGGCATAGACCGTGCGCAATTGCAGGAAGTCCAGCGGCAGGTCAGTCGCCTCGCTCGCCGTGGTAAAGGTGTATTCCGTCTCCATACGGGGGCAACGCAGGTCGCGGTTGAATGCAGCCTCCGCCCGTCCGATGGCGCGGTAAATGCGGTCAAGGCTGAACGCATCGTCGTCCATCTCGTCACGCACCTCGGCCACAAGGTCCGACAGGTTGGAAATGGCATTCTCTGGGCTTGTGCTGACCGCAATTGCCATGGCGAAACCCCTTAGGCCGTGACGGCTGCAAACTTGGCCGTCAGCGCATCGCGCAGATCGACCCAGACCAACGTATTGGCAGGCAGATAAACGCCATTCGCCGCGCTGGCGGTCGGGTTGTCAGCAATCGTGAAGTAGTGCGCGGTGTCCGAAAACAGCGATGCCACAGCCGCCCCCGAAGTGTTCGCGGTCGATTGCGCGCTCGTTCCGCTGGTCGTCACCGTTTCGGACTTCAGCGGGCTGGAAGCGCAATGATTGGACACGCCGCCATAATAGGAAATGATCAGACTAGCCATTGCAGCCCCCTAGGTTCCATGCACCATAAGGTGCGGATAATCGCGGTTGATCACGAACAGCAGCGCGTCGAAGTCCTTTAGGATCTCCGGCCCATACTGATTAGTCAGTTCAACCTGCACGAAAGGCGGGATCGAACACGCGAGCCGCATGTCCTGACCCACACCCGAACGGGCGTCCTTCATGTCCTTGGCGCGGTCTTTCACCGCAAGCGCATGGGACTTGTCGAACGCTTCGCTAATGACCGTCTCGCCCGTCTGCGCGTCCGTGCCTGCATAGGTGTATCGGCGGTTGAGCGGGTTAAAGTCGATCAGTTCCATTATTCAGCCCAGCCCTTGGCTTTGAGGCTTTCAACGTCCGCATCGTCGGGCAGCGGATCGCCCTTGGCCAGAAAGCCGCCGTCGCCATCAGCAACAACGCCATCCTGTGCCACTTTCCAAACCTTCTTAGCAGGCATGGCTATCTCCCAGAAGAAAGGGGCGAAGCACTTGGCCCCGCCCCTCATTCGTTACGCCGGTTGGATATCAGCCAAAACACCGCTCGCCTTGTCGTTCTCGCACTTCAGGCCGAACGTAACCGAGACCATTTCCTTGTCGGAGTGGCCGGTCTTTGCCAGCTTGTCGTTCTTGAACTTCTGGAGATACTGGATGCTCCAGCTTTCGCGGTCGATCAGAAGGCCATCGCGGCCCGTGGTGTAGATCGAATCCACTGCGGCAACCGTGCCGAAGTCGCCAACATACAGGTCCATCGCACCAATGATGGTGCCCGGCTTGCTCGACGGAACCTGATGGCGGTTGGCCGCAACACCGGTAAAGGTCGAGAAAGTCTGCTTGAGAGCAGGCGACAGGATCAGCAGATCGGGCTTGCCACCGTTTTCACGGCACTGGCGATGCACATCCTTGAGCAGTGCTTCAGTGAAGTTGCGCAGGGTGCCGTTGGTAGCAGCTGCGTTCACATAGCCCGAAGTCGTGCCCGACAGGGTGGCATTTGCACCGGTTGCGCCACGGCTGACATTGGTGCGCATGAACGCAACAGCGCCAGCAGTCAGGTGGGCAGTGCCAGCAGCAGGGGGGACCGCCGCATAGTTGCCGCACAGACGCTTTTCCATATCGCGCTTCAGTTCACGATACTTCTTGGCGCGTGCAGCACCCATCGAGGTGTGCGAGCCAGCGTGATTGACCTGCTGGGTGATGTGCGACAGACCGATGGTCTTGTCCATCGTCTGCACGTAGTTGCCCAGACGGGTGACGGCAGGATAGGGATCGTTGGCAACATCGTCACCGTCGATCACTGCGTTGGTAGCGTCAGCCGCTGCCAGTTCGTCGGTCAGCCATTCGAAATACGTGTTCGAAGCAGTGCCCGAACCGATGTTCGACATGAACGGGAAATCCTCGTTGGCGAGGATGCTGATTTTGTCGTGAAGGTCTTCACGAACGGCAGTGCGGGTCACGCGCTGCACGGTATTCGCAGGAACAGCCATGATATAAGTCCATCTTGGTTACGGTCCCTCGAAAGGGGCCGGGGAAGGGCCGCGTCTCTCGACGCAGTGAGCCGGTCTTAAATATCCTCGAAGATCGCTGCTGCGGCCTTCATGTCGGACGGGTTAGACCGGAAGCTTGCAAATGCCTTTTCGGCTCGCCTGTCCCCGCTGCTCTTGTGCTGGGCGGTTCCGGGCTTCAGGTTGCGCTGCTTACCGGCGCGAACGCGCTTCATCTTGCGCGACATTGCCGCATCGTATTTCTCGGCCTTTTCGAAGGCATCCGCGACGGAATGGAGGCGCTTAACGTCCTCTGCATCCATCGACCGCGCCAGTTCGGGAATATCATATCCCAGCTTGGTCGCGGCACTCATCGCCTTGTCGAGATACGCTTGGCGCGTCTCTTCGTTGGCGACTTCGGGAATTGCCATCAGTTCACGATCACGGCGCTCATAGAAGGCTTTCTCGGCCTCTGTGTTTGCCTGATCGCCAATGCCCTTGATCTGCTGCACAAGCTGGTCGTGCTGGGCTTTATCGGCATCGTAACGGGCCTTTGCGGCGACATAGCGTTGCGGGTCGTTATACGCCAACTGCGGATCGGGCATCTGCGGCTCGAAAGCCTTAATGAACTGATCCAACTGTGTGGCGTAATTCCGCTTTGCTTCGGCGTCGGCGGCTGCTGCACGTGCTTCGGCATCGCGCTGGGCTTGGCTCGCCTTCGTGGTGGCCTCTTGGACTTGTGAGGCACGGCGGGATTCAAGTTGCGTTACGAATTGCTGGGCTTCTTTGGGAAGCTGCGAGAACGCCTCTTTTTCCGCCTTGTTCAGACTGACAGGTGCGTCGATGGCCTCTTCGGGTTCGCCGTCCTCGTCAATCTCTTCGTCGGATTCCTCGTCAGGCTCGTCGCCTTCGAAGTCCTCGTCGAACTCTTCGCCTTCTTCAGGCTCGGGCGCTTCTTCTTCGCCCTGAATTTCATCGTCAAAATCGTCTGCGAAAACCGAAGCTGCGTCTGCCATCGAAATTGAGGCAGGCGCGACACCGGCTTCCGATTCACTCGAATGGGCCATGTTACGTCCTTTGGCTTAACGTCTCGCGACGTGGATTTGCCCGCAGGGGGCGGTATGGTATGCTGCCCCAAGAGAAAGGGGTTTCAATGGGATTCTTGCAGATTAGCGGTCATTGGAAGCAACAGGGGCTTAGCGCCCGCGCCGCGAATTGCCTCGCCCGCATGAATTGTCTGACGGTTGACGATGTTGCCAGCATCTCTGAAGATAATTTCCGCTTGGAACCCAACCTCGGCCTCAAGACCCGCGACGAAATACTGGCGTTCGTTAAACGCTCTTGACGATGCGCGGGCGGGCCTTCGCCGCCTCGTTGCGCTCTTCGATCTTGCCTGCTGCAATCACGCCCTGAATGCGCTGCTTGAGCCTGCGCAGGTTCCGGTCGCTCATTGCTGCATACTGTAGCTTTTCCACCTCATGCGGCGGTATCTCACTGGCCAGTTCAAACGTCTCGCGGCGCAACGCCTCGATCATGTCGAACAACCCGCCCTCTTCACGTGCGAACTGCTCCCAGCGGATAGAACGGGCCTTGGCATCCGATTCCATGGGAATGCGGGTTTCGTCCATCGGCCAAACGTCGAAGCGGTGGCACAGCCAGAGGATCAAGCGGCGGATCATTTCGACAAATCACCTCCGGGCCGGTTCTGCGATACGCTGGCGTCAGCAAACTCGCGCTTCATCTCCACTTCCGCGCGCATCCGTTCCCTCGCAATTTCAATCTCTGCCGCTGCCTTATCACGGGCAAGGCTGTCTTCCAGCGCAGCCCGTTCGCGCATGACTTGCATATCCATCGCAGCCTTTTCACGCTGCGTTTCGATAGCGGCTGCGGCCTTGTCGCGCTCAAGCTGGGCTTGCTCCTGTGCCTTTTGACGATCCAGTTCGGCTGTTGCCTGCGCCTTCTGCTGCTCAAGCTGCAACTTGCCTTGCGCCTCTACGACAGCAGGGTCAGGCTGTTGCTCCTTGGCTGCAAGCTTCTGGGCAACCTCAGGGTCTTTCGGATCGTAAAGGAAGTCGTCAGCCGTGCCGATGCCGGTATCACGCGCCATACCGTCGAACCAGTTATACGCATGTTCAGGCCCCGCCATGCCCTCTTGCATGGCCAGCGTAAGCGGCTCCAGCAGCATCTGCCGTGCCGCAATGCGCTTGTCTTTGGCATTAGTCCCCAGACCTACGCGAATGCGAATGTGAACCTCTTCCGGCCATGTGGCAGGATCGACTTCCCGATACTTGCCATCAACGCGGATCTTGAACGGCTCGGCCTCCACGCGCATCAGGCGGTATAGCTTGGCGCACGCCCTTGCGAATGCCTCTGCCAGATTGCGGGCAACATATTCTTCGAACTGCTGGCCCTGCGACTGCATCAGTGCTGTGCCGGTTGCCGTCTTGTTCAGCGCGTCAGCATCCAACCCCTGATTCATGCGGGTAATGCCGGTGCGGCTTTCCCGCTCGCCGGTCATCCATTCCATTGCGTTCATCGACGCGCCGATGTCGAACGTGTTAGAAGCCCAACCGATTGCCGTCGCATCGCGAACGCGGATCGGACTGCCGGGGATCGGGTTCAGCACATCGTCCAGCGTCTCGTCACTGGCACCGCTTTCCGCCACAATCGGACGGGGCATGTTGGCGAACGCCATGCCGTCGAACATCTGCCGCGCAATCTCCGACCGCGCTAGCTGAATATCCATCACCTTGTCAGCAAGTGAATACCCCACCAACCGGTGCGCACGCGGGAACGGACAGAACACCGCAAACGGCTGCTCATCTACCGTCTCGATGGCAGGCTCACCCGTCTCTGCGTCGATCAGGATGTCATTCTCGACCCTGAACGCCTTCACGCGCTCTGCAATGCCATCACCGTCTACATCGATGCGGGCATATTCTTCGCACAGCAGAACAGTCTGCAACGCCGGAGTGCTTTCCTCCTTGTTTCCGAAGTCCAGCTTGTTGCTTTCGTTCTCGTCCGCAAAATCCTCGCTGTGACCTGGCAGGCCGTAAACCTGCTCTTGGTCAAAGCCCATCTCCACCAGTTCCGAACGCGTCACAGGGCGAACATGCGCCACATAGTCCGCATCGTCTTCGTGGCGTGCGCCGGGAGTGTAGCGGAACTCTTGCGTCGGAACAGCGACGATCTTGTATTGCTTGTCGACCTGCTGCGTCTTGATCAGCGCCCGCACCATGGGGACGGGTTGCCCCATCTCGTCGGCGGCTTCAAACTCACGCAGGTTTTCAATCTCGATGCCTTCGGGCAATTCGCCCAGCATCAGGGCAGGCATTTCCTCCCACCTGCGC
The DNA here is from genome assembly GCF_020985305.1 of Croceicoccus sp. Ery15. Taxonomy (NCBI): domain Bacteria; kingdom Pseudomonadati; phylum Pseudomonadota; class Alphaproteobacteria; order Sphingomonadales; family Erythrobacteraceae; genus Croceicoccus; species Croceicoccus sp. Ery15. Next base: position 3,624,433 of record NZ_CP087588.1, on the reverse strand, counting down.
GAAACCTTTTCAACTTCTTCGCAGACAGCCTTGAAGATGCCAAGCTTGCGCAGATTGCCATCCATCGCAACGTCATTCAGAACGCCGTAACCGTCCTGCCTGCGCATAAAGTTGTAGTCGATCGCCGCCGTTGCATCGTCTGCGGCTTGCTCGTTCGCTTCGTCCGATGCCTCAAACTCGATAGTGCGGTCACCGGACACGAACGTGCGCAGAACGCTCTGCGTCATGTAATCGACCGTCTCCTGCACATCGGGCAGCACGATCTGCGACCGGCCATCTACCTCGTGCCCGAACGGCTGCGCTTCGTAGAAGCGGAAGGCCAGTTCCTGTAGCGGCTCGATCTGGCAGTAATAATCCTCTGCCGCGTCGTATTCACGTTTGAGGATCGCCGCCAGTTCTGCCGGGGTCGTCGGTTCGTTCATACTCGCGTCCCCAGCTTGCTTAGATCGAGTTTCACCGATGCGCGGGGCGGCTTGTAATCGACAGCCACCAGTCCAAACGCATCGGCGCTGTGGCTCGACCAATCGTGGTCGACGCCAACACCATACCCGCCATCATTCTTCTTCTCGTGATACCAGCCCAAGCACTTCAGGCCGTGGCGGCACTTCTCTTCATCGAACCACATTTGCCCGAACAAATTGCGGGATGCCTCAACGCGCTCGAACGCTGCGCCCTTGCCCTGATTGGGGATCGTGCGAACATCGAACCCAGCGCCGCGAATGTGATCCTCAAACTTGGTGGCAGATGCCGGGTCACGCCTCTTTCCATCATGCGGGAGTATCTGCACCGCATCCTCGTAACCACTTCGCCTGATCCAGTTCAGATGCGTGGCCAAATCCTGATTCTCGGCCTCATAGTGGTCGATAAACCTGATTTGTGCGCCCTTCTGCTGAACAATCCAAATGGCCGTGGCATCGCTTACGCCAATATCCCAATACGCCTTTATCGGCAGCAATGGATCTAGGGCCAGTATGGTAATGCGCCCCTGCTCTTTCGCTTCGGCAATGTGCCTTGCGTAGTAAGCGCCCTCTGCGACGATGGCATAGCCACCTTCCCAGATGTGGTCGTATTGCTCAGGCTGCTGGCGAATGCAGTCTAGCCGCTCTTGCTCCAATTCAGCAGGGAACCAAGGGTTATCGTTCCAGTTGGCCCGAACGACAATCGAACCGCTCGGCGTCTCTTCGCCCCTTAGCATTTCGTCAACTGCGTCGGTATCGAAGCGCGGGTTCCAGCTCAGCCATATCTCAGAACCGGGCTTGCGGATCGTCGGGCGCAACAGGTTCAGTGAACGATGCGATACCGTCTGTGCCTCTTCCACCCATGCAATGTCAAATCCCTCATAGGACTTGATGCTTTCGCTTGTGTGGTCCTGCAAACCGGCAAATACGATTGACCCGCCGCCCGGTGTCTTTATCTCCGCGCTTTGAACCTCGAACAGACTGCCCAAGCCGTATTGTTCGATCTTACCTTCAATCAGCCGCTTGGCCGATTCCTTGAGGCTCTTCTGAATTTCACGGCAGCAAAGCACCCGCAGACCGGGGGACTGCAATGCGCGGATGATAATCAGATCCGCAAAGGCTTGGGATTTACCTGAGCCGCGCCCACCCCATGCGCCTTTGTATCGGCTCGGCTCTAGTAACGGCTCAAAGACCGGCGCTAACTCGATTGTCAGCCTATCGCTTGATTGCGACATCCAGCCCAGCAAAGACGTTCAGGTTAACGTCCACGTCCTGTGTAAGAATGCCAGCGATCATCTTGGCATATTCGTTCGGGCGCTCAGTTCGCATCGAAACAATCGCCGCCGCACCGTTATCCTTGAAGTCGTCGAGAAGGGCTTGGCAAAAGTCTTCCGACAGTTTGGACCTAGCGCCCTTAGGCCGACCGGCAGGGTTGCCGGACTGGCCGGGTTTCCATGGCGGCTTCAGGTTCGGATTGCGCGGTGTTTCTTGCGGTGTATCTTCACCAGCCATTTTATCAGTCATGGCGCAACTTGGGAAAAGCCGACCCCCCGGCCGCCCTGCTTGCCGGTCCCGCCCGCACCCCTGGCCTTACTCTTGCCATGCCCCGCCTCGCGGTATGCGATAAGCCCAGCATCGTGCTTGGAAAGACCTTCCTCCCTCAATTGCCTGATACGGGCTACAATATGCTTCTTGCCACTCTTTGCCATATTCCCTGCCTTCCCGGCTTCCCGAAGGATGGGCCGTTAACTTGCGGGTTAGTCTTTCCCAATCATGTGGGTGTGATAAATCCCGCCACTCGCCATTCGATGGGGGTGATAAGGTAAGGGCGATCCCAAAGGATCGCCCTAGAGAAGCAGGGCCTACACCGACCGCTAAAGAACGGTTCAGTCCTGCGATTTCATCGTAGCAATAGGCAAGGGTAACTCAAGCTGAACCTCATCAGCCTGACTCGTTTCCGATTCAATTCGCCGCAACAGGCCCCCCATAAGTGAGGCGCTTGCCGACGATGCCCCGAAGGGCACTCCCAGCACGATCAGTATCGTTGAAGCCCAGCTTGGCGGGCTTTTTGGATCAGGGACGCGATAACGCGGTTGCAACTTCCCCGAATGTCAAACGCGCTCTAGGCGCAATTCCAATCTTGGCAATTTGCGTAATTGAAAAGTGCTCAATTGTCAAGTGAACGCCAGTGCTTTTGGAATCTCAACAGCGAAGCCGCATCACCACGAATGACGAATAGGCTATCGAGCCAGCCCTTATCCTCTATGTATTCCAGCCCGTGATACATGATGAGCCTGCGAAATGGCCTGCGAAGCATCGCGCCAACTGTCGCCCGCGCCTCCATCAGCCCAGCCTCAAATGATAGACCAGCGCATCCAAGCCCCTGCGCAGATCGGACACGGCACGGTTACGGGCGCTCTGGTGGCGTGACTGTGGCCAGCGATCATGCAGCAGCAGACGATCCATGAAACCCACGATGTCGCGGGGTATCTCTCCCCTTGCTTCGTGGAACAGATCGCGGCTGTCCTGCTTGCGTTCCTCTGCGTCGAAGTTGGCCATACCCGCAATCGCCTCGCCATAGTTGGCGATCTTCACGCTGTCATAGCGGCACTTGGCGTATTGGGTGCGATACCATTCGCCCGCCTCTCGCTGCTCGTAGGTCAGCTTGCCGTTCTTGTGGAGGCGGTCAAGGTGGCTGGTGCGGAAATACCGCCTGCCCTTGTTCTGCGCTTCGTAGATGCCCTTTGCCGCCTGTTCGGGGGTTAGCACATCGAGATAGCTTTGATCGTTCGCCACCCGCTCATTGTCCAGCATACGCTGAAAAGGCGTGCGGTTGTCGACTTTGCGCTTTGTGTTTCGTCCCATTAGTTAACCCCCGCGTCCACGTAGCTGGCAGTCTTTGCCCGCCAGACCTGATCGTAACCTTCCAGCCAGTCCTTATGCCGCCTTGCGTCTCGCTTATCGCCGCGCATCGCTGCCATTCGCCCGTCCTGAAAATGAAGGATGCTGTCCGCCATCAATCAATCTCACGGATCTCGAACGGGAACCCCTCGTTGTTGTAGAGATCACGGGCTGCGCGCATTCCCCCGCTCCATCCCCGATCGACATAGAACACCGCGCGATCGGCAACCCGACGCCACGCCAGCCCAGCCATGATGCCAAGTTCGCGCTCTTCGGGGATTTCATCGCGCAGAATGCCGGGCTGCGTGTAAAGCAGATGCGAGGCAATCGGATATTCGCCCCTCTTGAGGCTGTCAGACATCGCCCTGCGCGCGTATTCGACGTTTGCCTCGATCTCGCCAGCGAATGGACTTTCGATGATTACCAGTTTACCCATGCTCACTTCCCCCTCAATTGCCTGAATTATTGGGTGGCCACTGGAAAGGCCCCGCGCTTGTGCCGATCACCCGCCCCAATTCCCGCAAGGCGGCGTTGGCCTCATTCAAATCGTCCGGAAGCCTTGTCCACGCCCAAGAGACGCGCACCCTTCCCCAGCGCCTCTCGCTGTTGAATGGCCTGAACTCTTGCCCGCAAATCTTGCGGCGCTCTCCCGGCTTTGGGTGTCGCCACTGGTAGCTAAAAAGCTGCGCACCCAACCATTCATGGAACTGGTAAAGTTCCCCGCTCAGCCAATAAAACCGACCGTCCAAATAGGGCGTGGCCATTCCATGCCCGTTCCCAAAAATGCGGTGATCTAGAGACAAAAACGTCATCATCACTTCCCCCTCTGATATTCCCACCACATGCGGGCGAACTTGTCGGATATGTTGCCGTATTCACCGGCCTGCTTCTTTGCCCGAACCGCCTCTTTCGGAAGCGTCTGGATGTCGAAAAGGAACAGGCCGTTCCCCTCTCCGACCTTCAGGGGTGGGCGGGTGAAAAGGTCGGTCATGGGCTGCGATTCCGCTTGGCGAGGATGCTGGCAACCATGCCGCTGCCGTGGTCATTCGCAGCCTTCGCCGGTTTCAGTTCCAGCGCCTTCGCCACGTTTTCGTCGGATTTGAGCAGCCAGCCGATGTGCGCCGTCCATTCGCGGTCGTTCTTGCCGCAGTGGAACGGGCTGCGGGCAAGGTTTTGCACCGCCTCGACCAGTTCGGCCTCCGAAAATGCTTTCCGGCGCGTTCGCAGCATCGTCAATCGCTGGCCGGTCAGCTTCCGTGCCTCTCGCAATCCAGCCTTCGCTCCCTCGTTCCAGACCTCGACCAGCTTTTCAGCAAAATCATGGGGGGCTTCACCGCTAGGTGAAGGGGAAACAGGGGGGTTAGAATATATATCATTGGGGGGCGTTACGTTACGCGTTACGTTACGCGTTACGTTACGCTTCTCAGCCTTGACCTTTTTGCGTTCACGATAACGTGCCTGCCGCTCCGCATTGGCCGAACGAGCGGGCTGCATGGCCTCTGCGACCTCGGCAATCTCCAAGGCCGAAAGGCCCTTTTCGGCAAGCAGTCGGATGGCGGCGGCGGTCATCGTCATGTCACCGCACCGCCTGATAAGCGCCGTGGAATTGACCGAAAGCGTTACCCGTTACGCCATCGCGGCGCTTGGCAGTGATGAACTCAATCTGCCCCTGCACCGTCTGCATGGCGGTTTCCCAGCCAACGCGCTCGGCGGTGCCGGGTTCGGGTTCCTCTTGGCGCAGATAGTATTCCTGGCGCAGCAGGAAGATCACGCTGTCCGCGTCCTGTTCAATCTGCCCGCTATCGCGTAGGTCCGAAAGCTGCGGGCGCTTGTCGTCCCGCTTTTCGACCGACCGAGAAAGCTGCGCCAAAGCAAGGATCGCAACATCATTGTCCTTGGCGATTGCCTTCAGTTCACGGGATACCTCGGACACGGCCTCATAGGCGCTGCGGCCTTTCGTGTTGGGCGAAAGCAATTGCAGGTAGTCCACGACCACCAGATCGAGCGAAAAGCCCTGTGCGGCCATCCTGCGGGCGTGACGGCGCACAAGCATGTTCAACCGCCCCACGGTCAGGTGACCGGCATCCACCACGTTCAGGGGAAGCTTCGCCATGTAGGTGCCAGCCTCCACCACCTTGCGGCGCTGGAAGTCGTTCGGCTTGCCGTCGCGGATCGCGGCATAGGGAACGCCGTCGCCATTCTGGAAACACATGTCTGCGGCCATGCGGGCGGCAAGTTCGCGGCTCGACATTTCGAGCGACACGAACAGAACGCCATGCCCACCCTCGGCAGCGCCGATGGCATAGGACAGTGCAACGGCGGTCTTACCCATGCCGGGACGGCCAGCCATGATGATAAGCTGCTTGGGCTTCATCGGGCCGTGCAATTCATCCAGCGACGGTATCTGCTGGCAGATCACGCCAAGCTGCGGCTCATCGAAGCTTTGCACCAGTTCCTCGAAGCACTCGGCTCCCGTTGGCTGATGGATGCTGTCAGCGGCCTTCGTGCTGATTGCGTTGTCGGCCTGCCCGATGATTTCCGATATGGGAATCGCCACATCGGCGCAGGCATCCGAAGCGACACGCAGTTCGTTGCGCATGTGACGGCGGCGCGATACGTCTGCAAGATGCTTGGCTGCATCATATGCCGACATTAGCGATATGTTGCCGGTCATTTCGCCAAGGTATTGAACCCCGCCAAGGCTCTGGAACTCACTGTCGCCGTCCAGATAGCCGCGCAGGGTGACGGGGTTTGCCGCCTTGCCCTGCATTACCTCGGCGGCAATATAGCCGTAGATGCGCCCGAACAGCGGTTCGCTAAAGTCTTGCGGTTCGATCAGATCGGCCACGGTTTCGACCAGCTCGTTCTGCCGCATAAGAATGCCCAGCAGATCGTATTCGGTTTCCGTGGTCGCCAGCGGATCGGCGGTGATATGCGCGCTGTAGTTCATCACGCCACCTCAAAGGCTCGCGCAAACCGCGCGAATGCGGCCTCGCGTAGGAATTGAAAGTCGGGGTTGTCGCGCAGCGAGGGGTTGCCCGCCTCAAGCTGCACCAGCGCCTTGTGTTCGCGGAATGCGCGATTAGCCGCCTGCTGATTGAAATGGATTATTTTCACGCCGCTTTCTCCTTGCGGCAGACCATTTACAGCATCGGAATCGGTAATGGCACCATCTTGCAGGTAGGTTTTGTCCACCCTGCTGGAACAGAAGGGGGCTGCTGTCGGCTTCATGCGCCCACCTCGATCACAAAGCGGCCATCGCGAGGCATAGCGAACTCAACGGTCGGCTCCGCAAAGTGCTTGTCGTCAATCCCGATGGCCGCTGCGATACCGTCCTGATATGCTTTCAGGGCAGCAACGCAGTTGTCGCGGTCAGGCAATGGGCCTGTGGGCTTTGCATGGACGATCAGGCGCACGGGGACTGGATCGCCCTCTACGGTGCCTTTCTCGGCCTTGGCTGCGCCCCACGCCCAATTGCGGTGGCTTTTCTTGTGGCGAGCCTTCGCATGGTAATTGCGCTGCGGACCATTGGGCCACAGGGTTTTGTGCGGGTAAGGCAGGTCTACGCGGATCACGCCACCACCTCCGCAACGAACCGCTTGCAGCCCAGCGTGTCGTGGTAGTCCATACGGGTGCCACAGCGGGCGCAAGGATTGCGATTAATCACAAGGCGCGCAATGTCGTCATTGGACATCAGGCGCACCCTGTCCCGTTCGATCGGCGTTCGGCGCAGGACATTCATTCCGCCAGCCCCTTTTCCATGGCCTCGGCCTGTGCGCCGATCTGGCGGGCAGCAATGCCCACGTTGTAAGGCGTGGCATCATCTTCGCGCGCCATGCGTTCCAGTTCGGCCTGTATCTTGCGGAGAGATTGTGCGATGTTCATCCGAACCTCTGGTCTAGTGCATGCCGCTCACGGCGGTTGCGGCTTGCGCGGAATTGCTCTTGGCGTTCATCACGCATGACCTCGGCCATGGTGCGGTGAAGGCGATAGGGAAACGGCCCCTTGGCAGCGGTCGGCTTCATGCAGCCAGCGCCCATGACAGGCGCGCAACGAACATTGCGTTCGCCTGCTCCATCTGCTTGCGATAGGCTTCGTCTTTCTTGAGCAGGCCCATTTCAGGCATCCGCTCCGGCAAGGCCTTGACCGTGCGCGTCCGCACAGTGCTTGTGCGCGCAAATTCGGGATAGCAGGCTTGGCAATAGCCGGACTTGTTGTCCTTACCTACGGGACGGTCACATGCGAGGCATGGGTTACGCATCACGCCCTCCCCTGCATCTTGCGCTCTGCCTTCCGGTGGAGGCGGCGGGCCTTTACGCGGGGAAACTGGCGCTCAAAACGATAGCGGTCCCATGCTCGGCGTAGCTTGCGGATCATGCTGCCCTCCCAATGAATTGAGCGGGCGCAACCGCATTGGCATCGAACAGATACCAGCAGCAGTTATCCTTGCCGGTGTGCGGCGATTCCTCGATCCACTTAACCCGCCCGACGCTCACGATTTTCCGCAGCCAAGGAGTGAACGAGGCACTCTGCTTCGTGTGCATCCAGTCAGCATCGAACAGCAGCCAAGTTGGGTGCTGCGTCGAAAGCTTGACGATCAGTTCATGCAGGATTGGGCGCGACCACGGCGGATTCGTGATGAAACAGTCGATGTTCCCGATCAGGCGATCGGTTGCATCAACGCAGCTTATGTCTGCCCTCTGCGGTTCGATGTCCCACGCTGCCGCGCAATGGTGGCCCCATTTGGTCAGATGGTCGATCAACCGCCCGTCGCCTGCACATGGCTCGCAGAACCGCGTCTCGAAACCCAGATGGGGCAACAGAGGCTGCACGGCAGATTCCGGCGTGGGGTAGAAGTCGGGCGGGATGCGCTCGAAGTCAGAACGCTTGCCCATTATGCCGCCCTCACCACCGCCAAGCGGGCGCTCAGCTTTTCCTTTTCGCAAGGCGCAATCTCACGCCCACCGGGGCTATCAGCGTGATGCGCGTGGTCCTTTTCGCGCAGCCAATCCCGCATGTGATCGGCCAGTTCATCGAAGTCGATGCCTTCAGGGGCCTTCACGATCTGCCGCCCATCGTTCAGCAGCAGGGACAGCAGTTCATCGGGGATGATGTCTGTCAGCTTGCGGACGGCACTGACCGGCATTTCGGCAGTCGCGCCATTCTCACCGGCATAGGTGCGCAAGGTGCTGTAAGGGATGCCGCTATCGAGGCTGATGGCCTTCAACGAACGGGTTTTGCAGGCCACGCGGAAAATCGTTTCCTGCGCGCATTTGACAGCCTGCGATATTTCGCAATCTCTAGCCATGATCGTGTAGACCCTCCCGGCTATTCAGGTTTTCATGAAAGGACAGATCAGACCCGCCAGCGAGGCCAAGAGCATCGGCGTTCTTGCCGCTGGCGTGGTCGTCACAGTGCGAGCAAAAATGGACAGCGAGGCCGGTAACGGCGCATCGCTCCATCAGATCGAGATGGCCCCAAGAGACCGTGATGCAGACGCCATCGCGCCCGGTGTCGGGAATTGATGGCGGTGTCATGCGTGATACCCAGCTTTGCGAAGGGCGATCAGGGCGCGGAGCCAGTCGTATTTGCTGGCGTTCATGCTGCGGCCCTCCTGTCCCAATCGGTTCGGGAAGGCTTGCCGCCGCCATTCAGGATGAGCTTTTCAATTCCGTTGCGATTGGCGAACCAATGATCGTCTCTCCAACGCTCAGGCAAAATCCGACGCAGGGCGGGATAATAGAACTTACCCCAATCAGACGGCGAGTTGTGCATCCGCCGCATGGCGCTGGCCCTGTAGCATTCAGCGACTGTACGCTTCCTGCGGGTTTTTCCGGCGTTTCCAGTGATGCGCTTGGGTCCGGGCAAATCGTTAAAATCGAAGGTGCCTGCGTTGATGCTATCGATTACATCCTGAAGTTGCTCGCTCCACGAAAACCATTCGCGCCGTTGATGTTGTTCTTCGAACATGGCGTGAAAACACTGTTCAGTGTCAAATCCGCCCTCAATTTCAGCTACAATCTCAAGTTCAAAAGGCGACCATGTAGAGAGCGCATCTCGGCGACTGGTTGGAGACTGGCTGCAACCAATTTTGACCGGACCATCCATGCCAACCGGCTTGATGAAATAGACCCGTTTCATGCTGCCGCGTCCTGCGGGCGATATGTCGTCATGAAGTCGGCAATTGAGTTAGCCGTCTTGAGAGTGAGGCTCCGGCCCGCACGAAGATTAGCGACCAAGTTTGCATCGCTGATCGCCAACCGCCCGAAGGTCGTGACGCCCAACTTGTGCTTTCGGCAGAAAGCCTCGATGCTTCTCAGCATTTCGGCATCACTGGTGAGTTTCTGTTGCATGAAATCCTACTTAGTCGGATTTATCCGACAGTGCAAGTAGGAAACTTCATGCTTTTGGCCGGTCGTCAGTCGTGGGAATTGATGCCCATGTCAGAAGCAGACGGATTGAGGGGGCGCGCTCTTTACGAAGCGCTGATGCAGATTAAGCCTGTTGGCTTGGCAGAGACCGAATGGGCGACACAGGCAGGCGTAAACCGAGGCTTTTTCACTAATCTGAAAGCCTCCGATATTAGCCCTCGATCAGACACCTTGAGGAAGCTTCTGCGCCATATCGGCCGGAACGAAGCCGATCTTTACACCCTGCCTCAGAAGGATATGGCGGAGGCCAGCCCCACCCCACCAGTGCCAGACGACATTGTTCAAATCCAGAAGCTGGACCTGTCGCTTTCGATGGGACCGGGAACGCTGATTGACGAATATGTCGAGGCAGAACCCGTTAGCTTCGATCTGGCGTTCATACAGGCCATCACTCGTTCCCCGTCAAACCGTCTGAAGCTTGTCACTGGAATTGGCGAAAGCATGTACCCCACCCTCAACTGGGGCGATGCCATCCTGATTGATACCACCGACAAACAACTTGCGAAGCAGGATGGTATTTACTGGATTGACCTATACGGCGCGGCGGGAATCAAGCGACTTAGGACGGTTGGGCCGGGTCGCGTCGATGTCATCTCCGACAATCCAGCGGTGCCCAATCAGACCGTTGATGCCAGTGATTTACGCATAGAGGGGCGGGCCATCTGGGTAGCGAGGGGACTTTAATTGGAAATAGACGAACACTGGTCTAGCAAGCCAGCAACCAAGGCTGACGTTGCTTTTGTGGCTGCCGATGCGGCTCTAGCTTTGCGCTCATTACAAGGTGCAATGCTGGCTCTGCGTCTAAACGACAAGGAAGCTATCGATCATCAACTAGCGGATCTAGAAAAGCATACGAACGAGCTTTGGAAGCGCTTTAAGGAGCTTACCGGTGACTAAAGTGCATGAGGAAAACGTTAGTGCAACATTGCTACAGAAGCGCTTCGCAAGCCAGCAGGAAGAACTTGAGCGCTTGAAATCTGGCGGCGGTGGGGGCACATCTGGTGGCATGAACGATGACTGGAAAGGCAATGTTGATGGGCAGCTTACACAGCTCCATCAGGACGTACGCCATCTCCTATATGGTTTGATTGGCGCTGCCGTTCTGATTTTGGGCGCTGGGGCGACAGCCTATGCCATGATCAGTGATCAAGTGACTGGCCTTCGCGTTGATCAGGCTCATGTCTCTGGCAAGATTGATCTGCTGCTTGATAGAGACGAGCGAACCCCCTCCGATTAAACAGGCGGGATAGTTGTCCCTCCCTGCCCTAACCCTTGCCGTAGTTGGCGCAGACTATCCGAACAAGCGCGGACCGTCCCGCCGCTTCGAACTGGCGATATGCCGTATCGGCGAGCCAGTCGAATTAAGGCTAGAACCCGCAAATCCCGCCGATCCACGCGCCGTCGCGGTCTATAGCTGCCGTGGCGTCCAGTTAGGCTACCTGACCGCCGAGCGCTGCGTGCGCATAGGCGCGCTCATTCGGCGCGGCCATCAGGTGACATCAATATTCCAAACGGCGACGGACTTCGGCGCATTGATTCGCACTTCGTTCGATGGGGAGGTTCCAGAATTGCCGAAAATGATCGGCCAAGATGCGGACGATGCGCCCGATTTTTGGCCTGATCCGACATGGGATGAATAGGAATGTCGGATTTATCCGATTTTATGTTTGACTTGTCGGATATCTCCTACTAACACATCTCCAACAGCACGCTAATGCTGATTGGAGATTACCGATGGCAACCCCTGACAAGATCGAAAGCATCACGGATGCTCCGATTATTCCCTTTACGCAGTTTGTTGCACCGAACGGTCATCGCCGCCCGGTCACTATTGAGGTGTCCGATGATACTGCGGCAAAGGCGCGGCTGATTATCCAGCGCGGTTTCGCGTTCGAGTGCGAAGTTCTGATGTCCGGCGAAGTGAGCCTGACAATCACCGACCCAGAAGAGGGCGACCTTGATATTGAGGTCGTCATGAACGGGCCTGGTGTGCGTGAGGCTGTCGAGCGCCTCGTGAACCGCTTTGCCGAACAGGTGTCGGCATGAACGTCCACCGCTTCCCGCAGATCGGTTCTGCCCTGACATGGGCTGATCGTGTCGAGCAGTCGAAGGCTTGCGCCGCCCGTGGCGATAGCTGGATGGCAGACTTTCACCTTGCCCGTATCGCTGACGAGGCAGAACGCCTTGACGACCGCGAATGGCTTAACGCTGTCGAGTATGCCCGCGAGTGCGGCGACTATGACGATTGCGATGTTCTGATCGAACAGCAGGACGCTTTCGAAAACCGCGTTCCCCATGAACTTGATCGCCCGACTGGTGGCGAAGTGTGGTCCGATGCCGACATGGCGCGGGTGTTTGGAGGCGCACGATGAGCCTCCCCCGCAAGATCCACGGCAGCGTCAAAGTGCCTGCCAACATGAACCTGCACGCTCTGCATGGCGAGGAATACGAGATCGAACTTCTCGTTTCCTATACCGTCACCGCTGAATCGCCTGCAACCCATTGGGAGCCGGGTGAAGCCGCCTCGGTCGATATCGAAAGCATCCAAGCTCGAACCGACAAGGTTTGGCATCCTGCGGACTGGCTGATCGACATGCTCTGGGAGGATGGCGAGATCGTAGGCGCTTGCCTGAACGATGCCGAAGAACGCCACCAAGACGCGCTTGAGCAGCGGGCAGATGCCGCTCGCGAAGAACGCATGTTTCGGGAGAGCGGGCTGTGAACTGGGACATGAACGATGGCGCATTTTGGTGCCCATCCTGCGGCAACATGGTTGCGCGGGACACCGATGACCTGATCCCTGACGAGTGCCGCCAGTGCGGTTTCCCCGACCCAGAGGCGGTGGCCGATTACCACTGCGGACCTGACGACGACAGCGGCCTTTGCGACTGCTGCGGCGAAACATGGGAGCAGTGCCGAAACAACTTCGACTGCGGCCTCATGCCGAATGGACAATGCCTGAAAGCTGGCAGCGAAGAATGCGACTGGGAATGCCCGAACGGAGGCTTGAAATGAACAAGACCTATAAAGGCTGGACGATAGACTTCGACATGAAGCCGATCCCGTATCGCGGTGCTGACTGGACCGCCACGCATCCTGATTACGACGCTTCGTATGAAGGGCCGGAAGATGGCTGGGTCGGTTCGCACCCTGTCCTTACCGCAGCGACTGAAAAGGAACTGTGGGCAGAGATAGACGAGTGGCACCTTGGTCAGGACGACGAGGACATTGCGGTCATTGAAAAGGCTGCTGCTGCCCTGCGTTCCATCGCGAAGCGGCATGGGCTGACCTACGCCGGTATCGGCTTCCACGAACGCAATAACTCGCATGGCGCGTTCTGGGCTGCTAACGGGCACACTCCCGAGGCGTCCCGCCACCAGCTTGCGCCGACCGCTGGCAAGGCTGTCGCAGGGATGCTTGCAGCAACGCCTCGTCCGATCAATCGGGAGAAAGCGGCATGAGCGGGCATCTTACCGGCTGGCGGGTTTCCGCTGGCGATGAACATTCCGTGTTCGATGGTCGCGGCGCGAAGTTGGCAAGCGTCCCTTGCGGCGGCTTGTCTGGCCGAACCTTTGACCAAGGGGCAGATGCGGCCCGCCTGATAGCAGCCGCACCATGTCTGCTTGAGGCGCTGGAAGCATGGGCGACCGCGCAACAGGCTACGGATGACGCGGTAGAGCATTTAGAGCGGGCAATAGAAGAGGGCTGGCACGATGACCCGTCTGGCTCCGGCTGGATTAGGCAAAGCGAAAAACTTGCCGACGAAGCATGGAATCGTGCGCGCAGTCTAAGAGACGCAGCAATCACCAAATCGCGAGGTGAAGCATGACCCTCACCGGCAAGATGTCCCGCGCGATCATTGCTGCGGCCAAGCAAGCGGCATGGGATCGTTACGTTCGCATCCCCCACGCTGACCCCCGCGTAGGTCGTGAGGCTTACCGCGAAGAGATTGCACGGATCGAGGCAGCACAATGACTGCCCTCCGCTTCGATCTTGTCAGCACCCTTATTGCAGTAGCCGGTCTGGGACTGGTGGATTTGGCCTGGAGGTTCGCATGACCCTTCGTGAAGCACTCCGCGATCAATGGCCTGCCGGTCTGATGCTTGTTGTCGGGCTGATAGGGTTGGCCGTGCTTGGGATTATGGCCCCATGATCGAATGGCTCATCGTGGCGGCACTGGCCGTTATCGCGCCCTACTGCATCCACCGCCAGTGGCAGGAACTGTCAGGCCGCACCCGTCACAAGGTCCGTCGATGGATCAAGGGACTGTTCGCATGACCCGCATCCACCCCGATGACCGCTCCATGCTTATCCTTCCATGGATAGCGATAGCAGCGACGATAGAGACGGCTTTAGCTTGGATATTATTATGAACGATACACCATCAAAAGCAGCGATTGAGCGGCGCAAGGAACTGACGCGCGATGCGATGACTGCGTTGAGATTGGATTATGAGCACGCGATTGAACACGCCTTCGCCCGCCACCTCGACCAAGTAAGCGAGGCTGCGAAGTACGGCCAAGCGTTCATCGAACAGGCGTTGGCCAGTTTCGTTTTCGACGAACCCACGGCGGACCTTGCTTATAAAGCAGAGGAAGGATTGCGCGGCCTCATCCTGCCCGATCCCGAACCGGATGTGCTAGCAGAACTCAAGACTGCGTTCGACCAACATGCGCGGGATATTGCACCATCCCACTCACTCGGCATGCGGTCGCATACCGAAACAAGGGAAAGCGCCATGCTGCGCCTGAACGAGCGCATCATCGAAACCCTGCGCGGTTACGCAATCACCCCACTGAAGGATGCAGAAGCATGAGCGAGGACAACACCCGCACAGCCAACAGCCCCGTGCCCGATGGGCTGGCGGAGGAACTGGCGGCGCTCACCGTGCAGAACGTCATCGACACCGTGACAGGCGAGAATATGGGGCAAGTCGTCACGCTCCCGCTGCGCCTACGCGACCGCATCATCTCTGCTCTCACCCATACCAAGAGCGAGCCTGCAAGCAATGCCATGCGTGAGGCGTTGGAAGCGATCGCATCCATTAAGGTGAGGGCGGTAGAGCCTTGGACACATGAAACCGCGGCAGATGTCTATTCGACCGAACTGGACCGCGCGCAGCAATATGCGCGCAGGGCTCTCCGCGCCTGCACAGCCCTCTCCCAATCCCCCGACACGGTAGAGCAAGCAGTAGCAGCAGAGTGCCCGCACTCGCCGACTGGTCGCCACCAGATTGACACCAGCATGGAGGAAGGGCCGCACCATTGCTTCAACTGCGGCACAGACATGGGGAGTAAGCCATGATCGTTGATGTTGAATGTCCGCGATGCAACGGATTGGGTGAAGTTCTTGGGTCAACTCCCAGCGCCCGCAGCCGCCATGTTCGGTGGGATGATCTTAGCCCTGATGATTACGGCGAGCCATGCCCGAAATGTGCTGGCAGCGGAACAGTCGAATACTGCCCCGAAGATGACATTGAAGATTGGATGGAACAACCCATCCGCGCATCTAAGGACAAAACCAATGGGTAAGGCAAGGCAGGGATGGCCGCTCAAAGATGCCCAAGGACGGCCTTACCACAGTTTGGGCAATCCCCTGCGGGGCCGCGCTTTCGTCCCTTCGGGATCGGGCCACTGCGTGTCCCGCCCGTCACGGCTTCAATCGCTATTGCGGAGGTTTTTCTAATGAACGCTGTTACCAAAACATCATCGAACGAAGTCACCGATTACAGCGGCGGACTGCTTGACGTAATAAGCCGTGCGGCCCGCGATCCAAGCGTGGACATCGACAAGATGGAACGCCTGATCGCCATGCAGGAGCGGGTGCAGGCGCGCGATGCGGAGATTGCTTTCAGCGAGGCGTTCTCCGCCATGCAGCCGGATCTTCCCGCTATCACTAAGGGCGGCGCAATCGTTCATAAGGGCCAGACCATTTCGGAGTTTGCCGAATGGGAGGACATCAACAAGGCAATAACGCCGATCCTGTCCGAGCATGGCTTCAGCCTATCATTCAAGCCTACTACGGTTGAGAAGCAGGTGGCGGTTACGGCCATCCTGCGCCATCGTTTGGGCTTCAAGGACGAGGCCACCCTCCCCCTGCCGACTGACACCAGCGGCGCTAAGAACGCGGTTCAAAGTGTCGGGTCCACCCTATCCTATGGTAAGCGGTATGCGGCGACCTTGCTACTCAACCTGACCACGGAAGGCGAGGACGATGATGGCAGCTCATCAGCACCGCGAAACACCTATGACGCTGCGAAAGACGCCCCATTCCCGCAGGGCCCGGCAAAGAACAAGACCGAACTGAAAACGCTCGCACGGGATGTTTGGCGAGACATCGAGGCCGTGGACGACATCGGAAGCCTCGAAAGCATTCTCAAAGAGAACGCTTCGCTTATCGAACAGATGCGGAAGGCACTGCCCGACTGGTGGACCGGCGGTCGCGCCAAAGACCAGACCTTCGAGGGAATGGAGCACGTGATTGAACGTGTCCGCAAAGACATCATGGCCGCTGGCTGAAAGGAACGACATGTCGCTTAATCAATGTCAATTCATCGGAAACTTGGGGGCTGACCCTGAAATTCGATCCACCCAATCGGGCACCAAGATTGCCAACATGCGCATCGCGGTAACCGAGAAATACAAAGACCGCGACGGGAACCGGCAGGAAAAAACCGAATGGATAACTATCGCCGTATTCGGTGACGGTCTGGTTGGAGTGATCGAACGCTATCTCCGCAAGGGGAGTAAGGTCTTTGTGCAGGGCAAGTGGCGCACCAGAAAATGGCAAGACCAAAATGGGCAGGATCGGTATTCAACAGAATGCGTCTTGCAAGGGCCATCCGCCACGCTCCAAATGCTCGATGGCGCGCAAGGTGGCGGCAATCAGGGCGGCGGCTCGTCGGGCGGCACTGGTGGATCGTCAGGAGGTTATGACGACCTCGATGACGACATTCCGTTTTGAGGGCTGACCGATGAACGCCATCCTGCCCCAACGCAAACCCAAGAAGGTCAAGCGCGAAAGCCGCTGGCACTCTCCCAAGCACCTCCGGTGGATCAGGGAGTTTGCCTGCTGCAATTGCGGGTCGATGGATAACATCGAAGCGGCCCATGTCAGGATGCGCAGCGGGGCAGGCATGGGGCAAATTCCAGACGACTTTCTCGCCGTGCCATTGTGCCACCAGTGCCACCGCTACGACCAGCACCAGCATGGCGAGGAAACGTTCTGGCGGCGTTACGCAGCCGACCAAAAGCAAACCGTATGGGCGCTTCTGGATATGCTGGCCATCAAGTCACCAGAGGCAGCGGACATACGCAGGGTAAAGAAGGAACGGGAAGCGTGACTGACCGCCCCCTATTCCGCCGCACATTGGAAGGCTTCGCGCCGTTCAATGACATGGCGCAGGATCTGGCCGCACGGACCAAGCTTGGCGAGATTGTCTCGTTAGACGCAAAGAAGGTGCGCAACGGACAGTATCACAAACTGTTCTGGGCCATGCTCAAGCTGATCAGCGATAACAGCAACCCGCACATCAGCACGAAGGCCGCACTACATTTTGCAAAGCTGGCGGCAGGGGTTGGCGAGGCAGTCACAGACAGTCGCGGGGAAACGCATTTCATCCCCGGCAGCATCAGCTTCGCCAAGATGGACCAGACCGCATTCGAGACATTCGTGCAGACCGCCATTCCGCCGCTTGTGGGCCGGTTCATGGCAGGGACCGCACCGCAAGACGTAATTAACGAGGCAATGGCTCTAGCAGCCTGATTGGAGAATGAATGATGGCATTCGCAGATTATCACATTTGCGACCAGTGCGGCGAAAGAAAGACCTTCTATGACGCCGATCTTGACGGGTTCCATGAACGATCT
This sequence comes from Croceicoccus sp. Ery15, assembly GCF_020985305.1. Taxonomy (NCBI): domain Bacteria; kingdom Pseudomonadati; phylum Pseudomonadota; class Alphaproteobacteria; order Sphingomonadales; family Erythrobacteraceae; genus Croceicoccus; species Croceicoccus sp. Ery15. Next base: position 3,606,775 of record NZ_CP087588.1, on the reverse strand, counting down.
ACCGGCGCTTGGCTTTATGGCGTTGAGGGCATTTATGGTTATAGCGCTTATTGCCTTTGCGAAGGCTGTTCCAAGACGCACGAAATCGTAATTCGGCCCCGCGACGAAACTGACCGCATTGAGGCTCTGGAAGGGGCTTTGCGGGATGCGCGGGCGAACACATTGGCAGAAGTGGAACGCCATCTTTCCGCCGTTCAATACGATCCCGCACCTTACACCGCCATGAAACACAGGCTCAAGGGCTTGGCCCATGGTATAGGGGATGCACAATGACAGCCGAGGCGATTGCCAAGAAATACCGGCGCGCCCTGCGGAACGAGACTGGCGCAACCTTCACGCTTGACCAGCTACGCGAGCTTGCCGGATACGGCGTGCTTGAACTTTTGGTCAAGCGAGAAGCCCAAGAACTATGCCCCGCCATGACAGCCCGCTCGTCGTCGGAGACTACTGGCTCGACAAACGGCGGGACGGGAAATCCCCCGACATTTGGCAAATCGCGACCTATGCCGAAAAGTCGCGGTCCATTGTCTATCGGTCAACTAAGCGAAGGACTGTAGAGGAAGCGGAACCGGTCCTTCGCGCCTACGAGGCAGCGGAACGCACTAGAAGCAGGGACCAGACCGCAAGCGAGTTAATCCCCCACCTGTTCCACTACCTGCGCGAGCATGGGCCGGACGTTAAGAGGATCGACACCGTGAAAAGCAGTTTCCGCGCATGGATCGGGTTTTTCCAGCAGGACGACCTTGGAACCGGCGTGGCGGTGTCAGACCTTACTAAAAGCACTGTTGCCAGATTCCGCCGCTGGCGCATGGGGCCGCATCGATACAGCGTCGAATGGAACGGCAAGACATTCAATCACATATCGCAGGGCGTGACCGGTGAAAGCGTGCAGCGGAACATCGAGGATATGCGCGCTGCGCTACACCATGCAGAGGCAGAGGGCCGGATCGTCGCGCCCAAGATCGCATCGGTGGACCGCAAGCTAAGATCGGATGCCAGAGACGTTGTACTGACCGCAAGGCAGTTAGGCGCAATGATTGGTTACGCGAAAGACGACAAGGCAGCATACCGCTGGCTGGCTCTGATGATTGCCACAGCATCGCGGCCCGGTCCTGCGCTGGCGTTCGATCCCGAAACACAATGGCATGACGATGTGCTGGACCTTCACCCGACAGGGGAAGCGCGGACAGACAAGCAAAACGCCGTGGTGCCCGTCATAGCGCCGCTGAAAACCATTCTGAAGGATTGGCAGGATAACCCGCATGAAGCGGTCAAGAGCCGCAAACGCTGGTGGCACACGATGCGCGGGGCGCTTGGGTTGCCGGAGGAGGTGACCCCCTACACGATCCGCCATACGGTCGCGACATTCATGGATCAGGAAGGCGTGCCAGGGGCCGAACTGTCTAGCATCGCCGGACACTTGCCCTCGCATCGCGGCGTGGCCCGCACGACGAGCCGCCATTACCTGCATTACGATCCGCATCATTGCCCGAAAGCACGAAAGGCATTGACGAAGCTGTTCCGGTCTGTAGAGGCGGAAGCGGCCAAGTGGTCTGCGGGCCATTCGCGGGCCACCACGACGAAAGGCAAGGTGATAATCCTTGCATCGGAAGCGTGAAAAGGCTAGGAAGTACGGGCGTTACGGAAACGCCAAGGGCGGTTAGCTCAGCTGGTAGAGCATCTCGTTTACACCGAGAGGGTCGGGGGTTCGAGCCCCTCACCGCCCACCATTCCCCTTCATCGCGAATCAGGCCGTGGCACGGCATTGGTCCGCATGCATTAACCTTGTGCGCCGGTAAAAATTGCCGGTTGGACTAAGTAGAAAAAATTTTCGTCAACGCCGAACTGAACCGCTGAATGGCAATTTCAGACAGGCTGACTAACCCCATCGGGCGAATCACCGCCCGGCCAAGCCCCTTCCGCAAGCGGCGCGCGGGTGCCATCATCGGCGGTATGAAACTGCCCCTCGCGCTTGCCGCCGCCGCCCTTTGTGCCGCCCCCGCCTTCGCGCAGGATGGTCGCCAGCCCCCGCCAGCCCCCCAATCCGAACCAACGCCCAAACAGATCGCGGACAGCGCCCCCGCGGCAGAATGGACGGAAATCGCGCCAGAGGATCTGATGATCATCACGCTCGCCCCTACAGAAACGGGCGAAGAACGGCAGATCGTAATTCGTCTAATGAGCGCGCCATTCGCGCAAGGCTGGGTTGATAATCTGCGCTTGCTGACCAAAACGCGCTGGTACGACGGGCTGTGGGTTTACCGGTTGGTCGATAATTTCGTCGTGCAATGGGGCGATCCGGCTAGCGACCCCGATGCCGGCGAAACGCCCCGACCGCTGCCCGATGAAATCGTCTTGTCGCCCGAGAGTGATTACGTCCATCACACCGGCTTAACCGCGACCGTTGCGGACCCTTGCGCCGATGACGGATTCGACAGCGCCGCCATTTGCGACAATTTCGCGCCTGCCGCCGGTTTCCGCGAAGGCTGGCCCGTGGCGTGGGACGACAGCAGCATCTGGCCGATCCACTGCTATGGAATGGTCGGCGTGGGGCGCAACGAATCGCCCGATACAGGCACCGGCAGCGAGCTTTATGCCATCATCGGCCATGCGCCGCGCAGACTTGATCGCAATCTTGCTCTGGTCGGGCGCGTGATCGAAGGGATGGATCATTTCGCCGCCCTGCCGCGCGGGCACGGGCGGATGAACACCTATAAGGACAAGAACACGCGCACGCTGGTCGTTTCGGTCAGGCTGGCAAGCGAATTAGAAGATGCGCCGCGCTTTGAATATTTGTCGACCGAAGGTGAAAGCTTTGCCCGTATGGCCAAGGTGTTCGCGACCGGCACGAATGAATTTTACACGATCAGCGCGGGCGACACCGATGTCTGCGCCGTGCCCTTACCGGTGCGGCGGGTGTCCGAATAGGGTCTGAACTCGCCGCTGCTAAACGCGATTAGCCTGCGCGACCGCATCGCTGGCCCGCAGCGCGCTGATATTGCGCGTAAGATGGGCCAGATCGCGCACTTCGATGTCCACCTCGTAATGGCCGAAACGCTCGTCGCGAGACAAAAGCGCCAGATGCGAGATATTGACGTGGTTGGCCGCAAAAATGCCGGTCATTTCGGCCAGCGTGCCGGGACGGTTATACAGGATGACTTGCAATCGTCCGGTCGCGCCATCGGTATTGGCGTCCCATGACAGGTCCATCCACTCCTCGTCCCCCGCTTCCCTGGCAAGGGTCAGGCAATCGATGGTATGGACCTTGACCGTCTTGCCGTCGGACAGGCCGACGATGCGGTCGCCCGGCACCGGATGGCAGCATTCGCCAAGCACGAAATCGGACCCGCGTTTCAGCCCGCGAATGCGGACGGCACGCAGGGGCGCCTGCCAGAAACTGTTGTCGGGCAATTCGGCCGCGCTGCCGGGGACCAGCGCCTCCATCACTTCACGCTCGCCCAGACGCGCTTCGCCGATGGCCAGCATCAGCGCGTCCTCGTCAGACAGCTCCAGCCGCTTGAGCGCGCCCGTCAGTGCCTTTTTGCCGACCTTGCCGGGCATGCGCGCGACGATCGATTCGTACAGGTCGCGGCCCGTTTCGACCGTTTCCTCGCGCTCTTTCATGCGGACCGAACGGCGGATCGCGGCGCGCGCCTTGGCGGTCGTCACGAAGCTGAGCCACGACAATTGTGGTTCGCTGTCGCTGCCCTTGATAATCTCGACCACGTCGCCGTTCGCCAGCGGCGTGCGCAGCGGCATGTGCCGCCCGTTGATCTTGGCACCCACCGCCTGCGCGCCCAGATCGGTATGCACGGCAAAGGCGAAATCGACTGGCGTTGCCCCCTTTGGCAGCTGATACAACGCGCCCTTGGGTGTAAAGGCGAAGATGCGATCCTGATAAATCGCCAGCTTCGCGTTTTCGAGCAGTTCCTCGGCGTCCTGCGCCTGCTCCATCACCTCGATCAGATCGCGCAGCCAGCCGACCTGTCCGTCGGGCGTCGCCCCGCCCTGTTTGTATGCCCAATGCGCGGCAAGGCCGAATTCATTGGTGCGGTGCATTTCCTGCGTGCGGATCTGCACCTCCATCCTCATCGAATTGCGATAGATCATCGCGGTGTGAAGCGAGCGATAGCCGTTCGCCTTGGGGGTGGAGATATAATCCTTGAACCGCCCGGGCAGGCTCGACCAGTTGCGGTGAAGCAGGCCCAGCGCGCGATAGCAATCCTCCTCGCTATCGGTCAGCACGCGGAACGCCATGATATCGGTGATCTGTTCGAAACTGACATGGCGTTCGGCCATCTTCTTCCAGATCGAAAAGGGATGTTTTTCGCGCCCCGAAACCTCGACGTTCAGCCCGCCTTCGGCCAGCACCTGTTTGATGCGCAGCGCGATTTCGTCGACCTGCCCGCCTTCTTCCGACCGGATCTGCGCCAGCCTGCCGGTGATGGTGGCATAGGCCTGCGGTTCCAGCTGTTCGAAGGCCAGCAGCTGCATCTCGCGCATATATTCGTACATGCCCACACGCTCGGCCAGCGGGGCATAGATATCCATCGTCTCGCGCGCGATGCGCTGGCGCTTTTCCGGCTTCGATATGAAGTGCAGCGTGCGCATATTGTGCAGCCGGTCGGCCAGCTTGACGAGCAGGACGCGCAAATCCTCGCTCATCGCCAAAAGGAATTTGCGCAGGTTTTCGGCCGCGCGCTCGTTCTCGGGCATCTGCTCGATCTTCGACAGCTTGGTCACGCCATCGACCAGCCGCGCGACTTCGGCTCCGAAATTACGCTCCACATCCTCGATCGTGGCGAGCGTGTCTTCCACCGTATCGTGCAGCAGCGCGGTGATGATCGTTTCCTGATCGAGCTTCAGGTCGGTCATCAAACCCGCCACTTCGACCGGATGGCTGAAATAGGGGTCGCCGCTGGCCCGCTTCTGCGTGCCGTGCTTCTGCACGGTATAGACATAGGCACGGTTCAGCATCGCCTCGTCCGCGTCGGGATCATAGGCTTTTACACGTTCGACAAGTTCGTACTGGCGCAGCATCTTAACGGCGAATTTGGGCGCTTCTTGCGCGGCTTGCAACTCTGCTGAGTTGCGAAAAGCGCCGAATTCACGCGTTCAGAGCATTATCGCGGTCAGAACAGGCATTGGGGTCAGAACAGGCCGGGCATCTCGATCTGTGCGATGTTGGGTCGCGCGGGCATGGGCGTACGTCCGCCCACCGACAGCGTCCCCTGACCGCCCGCAGTAATGGCGGTGCAGCTGTTACCCCCGATCCAGCCCGTTGCAGTGGCGATCGATGCTTCGTCCACCGATCCCAGCTGGTTGCCAAGATCGTCGCTGGCCCGGCAGGTTTTGTCCATCACACTGGCCATGCCGGTGAAATAATCGGCATCGCCGTCGGCATTGGCGGTGCGGAAGGTGACCGCGCGCAAACGGTCATCACACTCGTCGCGGTCAAAGGCGAACTGCCCTACCGGCTTGCCATAGGTATTCGACCCGATGAGCGCCGCATTGCCACCCGAATAGGGTATCTGCGCATTCATGATCAGCTCCGACGCCGAAGCGCTGGAGGATGTGCCGATAAAGGCGACTTTCGCCGCGCTGATCGCACCGCTTTCGTCCTCGAAATAATAGGTGTCGTTCTGCGATGCCTTGCTGGCGCGCAATTCCAGAGTCGAGAAAACCTTGCCGATGTTGCCTGCATTCAGCAGCCCGCCCAGCACTTGCGCCGTGCTGACCAGCCCGCCGCCATTATAGCGCACATCGACGATGACATTGGTCACGCCCTGCGCCTTGAAACCGGCAAAGGCGGTACGCAGCGCGCCCTGAGCCGGCTCGATAAAGGTCCGCAAATGGACATAGCCGACCTTGCCCGACGGCGTGTCGAGCACTTTCGCGCCATAGCGCGGCGAGAGCGGCTCGATATCGTAATCGTCCTTGGTGACCGTCCGCGTGAATGTCTGCCCCTCTGCCGTGGTAAACTGCATGACACGCGCCACGCCGACATCCGACGGACCCAGCGCATCGACCAGCTGGTCGTAATCCATCGACGTGACGGTCACCAGATTCGATGTGCTTGTCCCGATGGCCGTAATCTCGGTCCCGCGATCCATGCCCGCGGCAAAAGCGGGCGCATTTTCATAGGCCTCGCGCACCCACAGGCGTCCGGCGCCGTCCAGTGCCAGAAGCGCACCGATCCCTGCGGTCGAACCGCTGGCGTAATAGGCCTCTTCCTCCTCGATCGAGGTGACATAGGTGAAAAAACGGTCCTTGGACTCTGCCCGGGCGGGCGCAACCAGCGCGTCGATATAGGATTGCAGGTCTGTATAGGTCGAGGCGTTCACATTCGTCGCAAGCAGATCGGGAAACAGATACCATTCGTCCAGCGCGGCCTTTACCCACGCCTGCCGGTTCGACAGCGAACAGGTGCTGTTCGTGGGCGTGGGCGTCGGGGTGGGCGTAGGAGAAGGCGAGACGACCGTCGGGCCCGAACCCGATCCGCCGCCACCGCCGCCGCAGCCTGTCAACGCCAGTACCATGGCCAGCGCGCCCAGCGCATTGCCGGCACCGGTCATAGCCTTGCTGCGCGATGCCGCGCGGCGCGATTGCGAATTCGGTCCCATCATTCTGCGATCCCTGTTGCGGGCCCGCGATTGTATGGCGGCCCGTTCCGTCGATCGCACTATTCGCCCGAACCGGCTTAATTTCAACTTAAACCGGTTTCGGATTATCGCATGCAATCAACTCCATGCAGCCTCTGGCGGCAGGCTCATCAAGATGGCGTCGATATTCCCGCCGGTCTTCAAACCGAACAAGGTGCCCCGATCGTGGACCAGATTGAATTCGGCATAGCGGCCGCGCCATTCCAGCATTTGCTGCCGCTCTGCCGCGTTCCATTCCTGCCCCATGCGGCGGCGGACGATGCGCGGGAAAATATCCAGAAACGCCTCTCCCACCGCGCGGGTAAAGGCGAAACTGGCGTCGAATCCGGCCGCATCGGCGCATTCCAGATGGTCATAGAATATACCGCCAACCCCGCGATGCACGCCGCGATGGGGGATATAGAAATACTCGTCCGCCCATTTGCTGAACCGGTCGTAATACTCACCGCCATGCGCATCGCAGGCCGCCTTCATCGCGGCATGGAATTCGGCGGTATCCTGTTCATAAGGGATCGGCGGGTTCAGATCCGCCCCGCCCCCGAACCATGATTTCTGCGTTGTCAGGAAACGTGTATTCATATGGACCGCTGGCACATGCGGATTGGCCATGTGCGCCACAAGGCTGATGCCGGTGGCCGTGAAATTCGGATGTTCGGGGCTGGCACCGTTGATCGTGCCCGCAAATTGCGGCGCAAAACTGCCATGCACGGTAGAGACGTTCACCCCAACTTTTTCAAAGATCCTGCCCTTCATCAATCCGCGCGTCCCGCCGCCGGGATTGTCGTTCCCCGCTTCCTCGCGCTGCCATGGCGTATATTCGAACGCGGCATCGCTGCCCGCCTCGCGCTCGATCGCCTCGAAGGCGGCGCAAATGCGATCGCGCAGGGTTTCGAACCAGTCGCGGGCCTGCTCTGTCTGTTTGGTCCAGTCGGTCATGCAGCGCCGCTTGCCAAATGCGGCGCACGGCGGCAATAGCAAGCGCATGGTTCCCGTTTCGTTCGCCCCTTTCGAATTTGCCGGTCAGGCATGGCGCATGGTCGCCGATGCAGGCATCGGCCGCGCGCTATATTGGGAGCGGGAGAATGCACTGATCGTGGCCGACCTGCATCTGGAAAAGGCCAGCTTTTATGCGCAAACCGGCCAGATGCTGCCCCCCTATGACAGCCGCGAGACATTGGAACGTGTGGCGCAGGCAGTGCGGGCGACCGGTGCGCGGCGGGTGTTCACGCTGGGCGATAATTTCCACGATGCCGCCGGACCGGAGCGGATGGAGCCGCATGCGCGCGGCATGCTCGACGCGCTGACCCGCGCGCTGGACTGGGTGTGGATCACCGGCAATCACGACGAGAAACACGGCGAGGCCGCAGCGCCCGGCGGTACGCAAGTGACCGAGATGGAGATCGCGGGCATCGTGCTGCGCCATATCGCCCGTGCCGACGAGATGCGGCCCGAACTGTCGGGCCATTTCCATCCCCGCCTGCAATTGTCGCTGCGCGGACGGCGAATCGTGCGGCCATGCGCCGTTGTGGCCCATGGGTCGGGCAATCGAGGCGGACGCATGGTGCTGCCCGCATGCGGCGCGCTGACGGGCGGCATGAACGCGGACGATCCCGCCATCGTCGCGGCGCTGCAACCCGCCCGCACGATCGAGGCGGCGGTTCCGGCGGCAGGCAAATTGCTGCGATTCCCGCTTTGGCCTGCAAGCACGAAAACCGGCGGAAAGGCCGCCTGAAACCGGCGCGGGGTTGGATTCGCGGGGGCAAACCCCTATTTATCGTCCACACCTTGCGCAAAAGGCGTCGTTCCGGCGTCCTGTTCTCTCTTTAACTTGGGCCCGTTTAGGGATAAGAGCGCCCGCTAAAGGTTTCGGCCTGCCCTGACCATCGGCATCCAGCCAATGGCGGGCGGCGATTTTTGCGACTGACCGATCACTGCCTTTATGGCCCGCGTCAGCCGTGTGTTTGAGTGAATGGTTCGAGGCAACCGAAGGAGAAGGCCCCATAGCACGTCCACCCCGTCGCAGTTTGCAACCGCCGGTCAAGAGCGGGCCGCGATATAATAATTTCATTCAGGTCGACAAGGTTCGCGTCATCGATGACGAAGGCGAGAATCTCGGGGTGATGTACACGCGTGAGGCGATCGAACGCGCGGCCGAAGTCGGGCTCGATCTGGTCGAGGTTTCGCCCAATGCCGACCCGCCGGTCTGCAAGTTCCTCGACGTCGGCAAATACCGGTACGAAGCCCAGAAAAAGGCCAATGCCGCCCGCAAGACGCAAAAGACGCAGGAACTCAAAGAGATCAAGATGCGTCCCAATATCGATGACCACGATTACGACGTGAAAATGCGTAATGTGAACAAGTTCATCGAAAACGGCGACAAGGTGAAGCTGACCCTGCGGTTCCGCGGGCGCGAGCTTTCGCACCAGGAGCTGGGCATGAACCTGCTCAAGCGCGTGCAGGAAGACGTGGAAGAGATCGCCAAGGTCGAAGCCTATCCGCGCATGGAAGGCCGCCAGATGCTGATGGTGCTGGCCCCAAAATAAACGGTCGCGTCAATACGGCGATAGCAAAGGCGCAAGCGGTATACCGCTTGCGCCTTTTGCGTTTCACACTGGACTGGGTGCGCGGGGGCGTGGCGTTCGCGCCGCTATTGGCGCGATCTATCCTTCGGGATGGCCATGCCAGCTGCGGCGCTCTTCGGCAGCGCGCAGCACTTCATAGGCCAGTTGCAGCTTGTGAAATTCCTTGGCAGCCGCGTCATCACCCGGTTTCACATCGGGGTGCACTTCCTTCGCCTTGGCCCGCCATGCTTTCTTGATGGTGGCGAAGTCGACGTCATATTCCAGATCCAGCGCGTCGAGCGCGTTGATCTCGTCCCGACTGCGCGAACCGTCTCCCGATCCGCCCCAGCCGTAGTGCGAAGCCTGCTGATATCCGGCATTCTCCGAACGCTCTCCCGCGGCACGGGCGGCGGCTTCCTCGGCATCGAGACCCGCGAAATAGTCCCAACCGCGATTATATTCGGCGGCGTGCTTTTCGCAGAAATACCAGCGGTCGGGGCTGTTGGGAGATTTGGGTGCGGGGCAATTGCCCGGCTCCTCGCATCCGTGGCGGTCGCACAGGCGTACCGTCTGTGCCTCGCGTCCGGCTTCATAGCCGCGCCAGCGGGGAAAACCCCAGTCCATCGATCGACCCGAACGTGCCATGGAAAAACCGTTACAGGCTGGATCGCCGGGGGTCGAGGGGCGATCCGCCGAAAAGCATCGACGGACCGCCCACCCGAGGATTTACTGAACCGTGACGGTCACCGCACGGCGGTTCTGCGCCCAGCTCTGCTCGTCAGAGCCAAGGGCGACCGGACGTTCCTTGCCATAGCTCACCACATTGATGCGGCCAGCCTGGATGCCAAGTCCGACGAGATAGTTTTTCGCGGCATTGGCGCGGCGTTCACCCAGCGCGAGGTTGTATTCGCGGGTGCCGCGTTCGTCGGCATGCCCCTCGATCGTGACACGCACGTTGGGATAGCGGGCCAGCCACTGGGCCTGGCTTTGCAGCGTGGCCATGTCGGCGCTGTCGACATTGTAACGGTCGGTGTCGAAGAAGATGCGATCCGACGAGACCGAGGCGACGAAATCTTCCTGGCTGCCGGGCACCGGACCGCTGGGTGCGGGCGCGGGAGCGGGCGTCGGCATCGGGGTCGGTTCGGGCGGCAGTTCGTCGGGCGTCGACTTACACGCGCCAAGCGCAAGCGTGCTGGCAGCGATGAGGAGAACGGCAGACTGGCGGTTCAAGAGCGACATTTCAAAGCTCCTTATTCTTATATTGCGGGCCCATAACGGAATGCCTCGCATCAGGCGGTCGGGTCAATCGATTCCGTACGTCCGGACCCATCGGACGCGCGGCATTAAAGGGATAACGCAGTTAGGGCAGAACCGGTCCCCATGCGGGGTCGGAAGCGTCTTCGGGCGTATCCAGCTTGCGCAGGTGGCGACCGGTCAGGTCGACCTGCCACAGCGAAGTTTGGCCAGTGTTCTTCGTCGTGCGGAAGAACTGGATGATGCGGCCATTGGGGCTCCACGTCGGGGCCTCGTCCTGCCACGCATTGGTCAGATGGCGCATGCCGCCGCCCGACGGGCTCATTACCGCGACCCGCAGATCGCCGGCGATATGGGTAAAGGCGATCTGGTCGCCGCGCGGGCTCCATTCCGGCGTCGCCGCGCGGCCGCCGAAAAAGCTGATCCGGCGCTGGTTCGATCCGTCGGCATCCATCACATAGATTTGCTGGCTGCCCGAACGGTCGGATTCAAACACGATCCGCTTGCCATCGGGCGAATAGGACCCGCCGATGTCGATGCCGGGGCTGTCGGTCAGCTTGACGGGCGTGCCGCCGCCGCTGGCCGAAACACGGTAAATGTCGGTATTGCCGGCAATCGCCATGGAATAGAGAATATAGCGGCCATCGGGTGACCAGCGCGGCGCAAAGGTCGGGCCGCTGGCCTGCGTAACCAGTGTCTGACGCCCGCTCTGGATATCATAGACATAGATGCGCGGATTGCCGTCGGAATAGGACAGATAGGCGATCTTGGAATAATCGGGCGAATAGCGCGGGGTCAGCGCGCTCGACGATCCGCTGGTGATGAAACGATGATTCGCGCCATCCGAATCCATGATGGCCAGACGCTTGCGCCGGTTTCCCTTGGGGCCGGTCTCCGCGATATAGGCGATGCGGCTGTCGAAAAACGGTTCCTCGCCCGACAGGCGCGAATAGATCATATCGGCGCATTTATGCGCGGCGCGGCGCCAGTCGGCAGGCGCCACGACATAGCCTTCGCGCACCAGTTCGCTGCCCAGCTGCACGTCATAGAGATAGCAGCCCACCGTCAGCTGGTTATTGGCAGCGGCGGTCACATAGCCGTGCACCAGCATGTCGGTGCCCAGCGGACGCCAGCGGTCGAATTGCGGATTGGTCGCCTCGCTAAAGGCGATCTTGGGCAGGCGGTCGGGGCCGACCGGCTTGAACAGGCCGTTGTTCTGCAAATCGGCCGTGATCACCCGCGCCAGTTCCACGCCCAGCTTCGACGTGGTTTGCGGGGCGGCAGGGGTCGGCTGGTCGCGGTCGGTTGGAAAGGCGGGGATGGCGATGCCCAGATCCTGCCATTCGCTTTCGTCGGAGACGGAGCCGGTCAGCCCTCCCGATTCCTGTGCGGCAGCAGGCATGGACGTTGCGGCGATGGCAGCCGCGAACAGGGCGAAAATATGAGGCCGGTGAGCTTTGAGCATCCTTAGAGTCTCCGGTCGAAACGGAACGCATCCACGCGTTTCCAGCTATCGTAATATTCAGACGGAAGGTCGAACGGCGCAGCCAGCTGCACCGCCCTGATGGCGAGTTCGGCGTGGCGGTCGGCCTGCGCCCGGTTGGCTTCGGTAATGCCCGACTGCGACACGACTTCGGGGCGGCCCGCAAGGCTGCCATCGCGGTTCATGCGCCATGCGAGCACGGTGACGAGCTTTTCGGCATCTGCCCCTTGCGGCGCGGTCCAGTGCGGTTTCAACGCGCGCGCAATGGCCGAGGAGAGCGAGGCGGCGGTTGCCGGTCCTGCTCGTTCCGCCGGTTGCTCGCGGTCGGAACCGCTGCCGCCGGTGCCCGACAGGAAGTCCGAACCGATCCGGCTGCCCTGCGCCTGCTGTTTCTCGCGCGGTTGCTGTTTGGGCTGCGGCGGCGTGGGTTTCGGTTCGGGCTGGCGCGCTTTGGGCTGGGGCGCTGGCGTCGGGTTCGGACGCGGGGTCGGTGCGGGACGCGGTGTTTCAACCGGCGCGGCAGTGACCGGCACGGGTTCGGGAACCGATTCGGCAGCGGGCCGGATCTCTCCGATCTCGGGCGCGACCGAGGGGGCCGGATCGGCCATCGGATTGGGCGAGATCGATTCCAGCGCGATTTCGTCCGAAACGGTTACCGAAATTCGTTCGGGCAGGTCCACCGGCTCGGGCGAGGAATCCCACCATGCCAGCCCTGCGAACAGAATGGCATGAGCCACGATGGCAATGCCCAGCCCAACGCGCTCCTCCTGCCCGAAAGCGGGCGATTCGGGCGCATCGTAAAGGGCAAAGGCGGAACGCATATTCGCCATCGGCTATGGGCTTTCAGATGAACCGTGTGTGACCAGCGATATCTGGCGGAATCCGGCGGCATTCAAGGCCCCCATCACTGCCACCACCCGGCCATAATCCAGCGAACGGTCGGCACGCAGCACGACCGGCGGCGCGTTCACCGCATCGGGCGGCGAAATGGCGGCCAGCCTGTCGGCAAAATCGCCCGCGGGCACGCGATCCTCGTCGATATAGATGAGGCCCTGTTCGTCGAGAGAGACGCTGATCTGCCGGTCCTCGTTATTCAGGGCGTCGGCCTGGCTGTCGGGCAGATCGACCGGCACGCCCGCGACCAGCAGCGGGGCCGCGACCATAAAGATGATCAGCAGCACCAGCATCACGTCGACCATCGGCGTGACATTGATCTCGGCCATGGGCGCACGGCCATGGCGTCCGCGCCTGCCGCGCCCGCCGCCGCCTGATGATGCGAGCCTTGCGCCCATTTACATCGCCTCCAGTTCGCGGCTGAGCGAGGCGTGCAGCTTGTCGGCAAAGCGGTAGAGGCGCGTTTCATACGTGCCGACGCGGTGCGAGAAACGGTTATAGGCGATCACCGCAGGGATGGCCGCGAACAGGCCGATGGCGGTTGCGAACAAGGCCTCGGAAATACCGGGCGCGACCACGGCGAGCGAGGTATTGGACTGCGCACCGATCTGGAAAAAGCTTTCCATGATGCCCCAGACCGTGCCGAACAGCCCCACGAAGGGTGCGACCGACCCCACGGTGGCAAGGAAATTGAGCTGCGCGGCAAGCTTGTCGCTTTCGGTCGTGACCGCCGCATCCATCGCCTGCGTCAGACGGGCGCGCGTACCCTCGCGGTCGCGGACGCCCCTTTCGGTCGAGGCGCGCCATTCGGCCAGCCCCGCCTCTGCCACCGAGCGCGAGGGGAGATTGCCTTCGCGGTTGGCAATCAGCGCATCGGGATTGTCGCTGCGCCAGAAGCTCTTTTCGAAATGACGGTTCTTCGCCTCCAGCCGTCCGACCTTCATCGAAAAGGACACGATGATCGCCCATACCCAAACCGATGCAAGCAGCAGGCCCGCCATGACCAGTTTCACCACGATACCGGCATCGAGGAACAGTTGCAGCGGATCGAGATGGGTGGGCGCGGCCACGGTGGCAGGGGGAATCGCGGCAGCCAGAACAAGGGCGGTTGCGGTCATCGACATCAGTCTTTCAGGTCTGGAGAATGATCGGGGAGAACCCCCTGAGGCGCGGAATTGCCCGCGTCAGGTGAACGGTTCATGAAATTATCGAAGGCGGCCAGCCATTTTTCGGGCTGCCGGCGCGGACGGCCATTGGGGGCGACGAAACCGACGCGCACATCCATTTCGGCCAGCAATTGAACGTCGCGAAATGCACGCTGTTTCAACCGGCACGACGCCCGACCGATTTGCATGGCGCGGGTTTCGATCAGCACATCGTCATCCAGCCGCGCGGGCGCCGCATAGCGGATGGCGAGATCGCTGACGGCATAGGCGCCCTCACCCCCTTCATGCGCGTGGCGCTGGTCGATATCCAGCATGCGCAACAGGTCCGAGCGCGCGCGTTCGAACCAGCGCAGATAGTTGGCGTGATAGACCACGCCCGACAGATCGGTATCTTCGAAGAATACGCGCACCGCATAATAATGCGCGCCGCGCAGGATCGATCCTCCCGCCGGAACGGGAAGCGCCTCGCCATGATGCGAAATATCGGGATCATCGTCGGAGCGCATAGACATTGCGCTCATAGCCGCGCTGCGATTCGTCACACAAGCGCGGGAGCGGGACTTGTTAACCACTGATCGCGGCGATGCCACGAATGGTGGCAACACAGGGGTCGAACCGCGCTATTGCGGTGTCAGCATTGGCCCCATTACGCGCCCGCCCAGCAAATGGACATGCAGATGCGGCACGATCTGCCCGCCGTCCGGCCCGATATTGTTGATCAGGCGATAGCCCTGTTCGACCAGCCCCAATTGCTGCGCGACGTTGCCCACCGCCTTGACGAAACCGGCCACTTCCTCGGCCGGTGCACGGTCGGAAAAATCGTCCCAGCTGACATAGGCGCCGCGCGGGATCACCAGCACATGTACGGGCGCGACCGGCGCGATATCGTGAAAGGCGATCGCCCATTCATCCTCGTACACGCGGGTCGAAGGGATTTCGCCGCGCAGGATTTTGGCGAAGATATTGTCGGGATCATAGGGCTGCATGGGGTCGACAGGCTGCATTACTTCGCTCCCTTTGCGCTGCGTGCGTTCTTTTCGTCGATCCCCGACAGCCCTTCGCGGCGGGCCAGTTCGCCCAGCACGTCAAGGATCGACAGGTCGCGCGCGGCAAGCAGGACCGACAGGTGGAAGATCACATCCGCCGCCTCGCCCACCAGTTCCCCGTCGCTGCCCGCCAGCGCGGCGACGACGGTCTCGACCGCTTCCTCGCCCAGCTTGCGCGCGGCATAATCGGGGCCGCGGTCGAACAGCTTGGCGACATAGCTTTCGTCGGGATTACCGCCCTTGCGGGTCTCGATCGTCGCGGCAAGGCGGGTGAGTATGTCGGTGGTGTCGGTCATGATGCCCTTATTCGCTGTTGTGGCGCGCATCAGTGGCGCGGATCGGGAACGAACATGCGGTCGCGCCCCGCGCGCAGGTCACCTGCCTCGCGTTGCAGCTTCAGCCGCTCTTCATCCACCTTGCGATAATCCTCGATCGCGCCGTCGATATGCTGCTCGCTGGTTCCCAGCCCGCGCAATGCCTCGCGCGCCATGGTGATGGCGGATTCGTAAACCTCGCGCACCACCACATCCTTGTCGCCGGGGTCCATTTTCAAGATCGAACGGCGGTCATAGGCGCGGATATAGACCAGCGCCTTGGGAAAAGCCTCGTGCACCTCGCGCAGCAAATGGCTGTCGATCTGGTCGCCGTCGATGCAGAACAGGATCGCCTCCGCCTCGGACGCGCCGGCCTGTCGCAACAGGTCCATGCGCGTGCCATCGCCGAAATAGACGGTCGCCCCGAATTCCTGTGCCACGTCGATCTGTTCGACATCGTGGTCGATCACGGTCAGCCCGATCTCGCCCGCCGACAGGGCCTGCGCGACCGTCTGGCCAAAGCGGCCATAGCCGACGACCAGCGCGCTCGCACCTTCGTTGACGGGGCCCTCGCGCTCCTCGCTATCGCCATTGGCTGGCTTGCGGATGCTGGACGTGAACTTCATCAGGAACGGGGTGGACGCCATCGAAATCGTGATGATCGCGGTGAACAGGCTCGATGCCTCTCCGCTGATCAGCAGCCCCTGTTCGGCGGCAGCGAACAGCACAAAGCCGAACTCGCCCCCCTGGCTGAGCAGCAGACCCAGTGCCAGCGCGCTGCGCCATTGCATTTTGGCAACCAGCCCCAGCAGAAAGATCACGCCGGTTTTCGCGCCGATGAGCAGGATCGCACCAAGGATCACGAACACGGGACGTTCGGCAATGGCCTGCAGATCGAGGATCATGCCCACCGCAAGGAAGAACAGCCCCAGCAGGATCGACCGGAACGGCTCGACATCTGCCTCAAGCTCGTGCCGGAAGGGAGAGCTGGCCAGCATCACGCCCGCGACGAATGCGCCCAGCGCGGTCGACAGGCCCAGCCATGCCATCAGCGCCGCCGAACCGACCACCGCGAACAGGCCGGCGACCACGAACATCTCCCGCTCGCCCAGATTGCCGATCAGCCGCAAGAGCGGGCGCAGAAGATAGGCGCCCACCAGCATCAGCCCGACGACTGCGGCAATCGTCATCAGCGCCAGCTGCCATCCGGGCGGCCCCGCCTGATCCGCCGGATTGCGGCTGAGCGCGGCGACGATGGTGAGGAGCGGGATGATCGACAGGTCCTGAAACAGCAGGACCGCAAAGGCGCGTTCGCCGAACGGCGTCCGCAGGCGTCCCGCCGATTGCAGCATCGGCAAGACCTGCGCGGTCGAGGACAGAGCAAGCGGCAGACCCAGCGCCAGCACGGCGGCAAAGGTGAAGCCGGTGGTCAGCCAGATCAGCGCGACAATCGCCACGGCGCACAGCACGACCTGCGCAAATCCCAGTCCGAAAATCTCGCGCCGCATGCGCCACAGGCGCTGTGGGGCCAGTTCGAGGCCGACGATGAACAGCAGAAAGGTGATGCCAAGCTCGGCGAAATGCAGCTTGTCCTCGGCATCTCCGGCAAGGCCCAGCACTTGCGGGCCGACGACCACGCCCGCGACCAGATAGCCCAGCGTCGCGCCCAGCCCCAGCCGCCGGAACAGCAGAACGAACACCAGCGCCGCGCCGAGCAGGACGAAGCCTTCGATCAGCAGTCCTGCGCTTGCGCTCTCACCCATGGTGCCTATGCCCCCGTATCAGTCACGATGCCCGTCATGCTCGGGCGGGCAGTCCCGCGGCGCGCAAGGCGGCATGGGCCTCGGCAATCGAATACGTGCCGAAATGAAAGATCGACGCGGCGAGCACGGCACTGGCATGGCCTTTCGTGACGCCTTCGACAAGATGGTCAAGCGTGCCGACACCCCCGCTGGCGACGACAGGCACCGAAACCGCATCGGCAATGGCGCGGGTAAGCGCAAGATCATAGCCTGCCTTGGTCCCGTCGCCATCCATCGATGTGACGAGCAACTCGCCCGCGCCAAGGCCTGCCAGCCTGACCGCATGCTCGACCGCATCGATGCCGGTCGGCTTGCGCCCACCATGGGTGAAAATTTCCCAGCGGTCCTCTCCGGCAACGCGCCGCGCATCGATCGAGGCGACCACGCATTGCGCGCCGAAACGATCGGCGATGTCGGCCACCACTTCGGGCCGCGCCACGGCGGCGGAATTGACCGCGACCTTGTCCGCGCCTGCCAGCAGCAACGTGCGGGCATCGTCCACCGAACGCACCCCGCCACCCACAGTTAACGGCATGAAGCACACCTCTGCCGTATGCCGGACGATATCGACCAGAGTGCCGCGCCCTTCGTGGGTAGCGGAAATGTCGAGGAAACACAGTTCGTCGGCACCCGCCGCATCATAGGCACGCGCCTGTTCGACCGGATCGCCCGCGTCGACCAGATCGACGAAATTCACGCCCTTGACCACGCGGCCCTCGGCCACGTCGAGGCAGGGGATGACGCGGATGCGGACGGTCATGCGATCAACCCTCCGCCCGCGCAGCCATGGCGAGCGCAGCGGCAAGATCGAGCCGCCCGTCATAAATCGCGCGGCCCGTAATCACGCCCTCTATCCCGTCATTCGCATGCATTGACAGGATATGGATATCGTCCAGCCCCTTTACCCCGCCGCTGGCGATCACGGGCATGTCGGTCGCACGGGCAAGATCGACGGTGGCGTCGATGTTGCAGCCTTTCAGCATGCCGTCTCGGCCGATATCGGTGAACAGCAGGCTGGCAACGCCTGCATCCTCGAACCGGCGGGCCAGATCGACGACGGGCACGTCGGACAATTCCGCCCAGCCCTCGGTCGCTACCATTCCGTCGCGCGCGTCCACGGCAACGACGATGCCGCCGGGAAACTCTTTGGCCATGTCCTTTACGAATTGCGGGTCTTTCAGCGCCGCGGTGCCCATCACGATGCGCGAAACGCCAAGGTTAAACCAGCCCTCCACCGCTTCGCGCGTGCGGATGCCCCCGCCCAGCTGGATATGGCCGGGGAAGGTTTTCAATATGCCCTCGACCGCGTCGCGATTCTCGGCCCTGCCCGCGAACGATCCGTCCAGATCGACGACATGCAGATGCATGGCCCCTGCCTCGGCAAATATCGCGGCCTGCGCGGCGGGATCGTCGCCATAGACGGTGGCACGGTCCATATCGCCCTCGGCAAGGCGCACGACCTGTCCGGCCTTGAGGTCGATGGCGGGAAATACGATCATGGCTTCCAGTCCAGAAAACGTTCGAGAAGCGCAATGCCATAGCGCTGGCTCTTTTCGGGGTGAAACTGCACGCCCAGCAGATTGTCGCGCGCGACGGCGGCGGTGATCGCGCCGCCATGATCGGTGATCGCGGCAATATCGCGCCCGCTGTCGGCGACATAATGAAACGAGTGCAGGAAATAGGCCTCGCCGTGATCGATCAGCCCCGCGCCGTCGTGATGCGGCATCGGGCGCACATCGTTCCAGCCCATATGCGGCACCTTGATCGCCGGATCGGTAATCTCGATCGCGCGCACTTCGCCGGGTATCCAGTCCAGCCCCTTATGCGTGCCGAATTCGATCCCGCGCGTCGCCAGAAGCTGCATGCCCACGCAAATGCCCAGAAACGGCGCCCCGCCGTCCAGCACGGCTTCCTCCATCGCATCGACCATGCCGGGAATGGCGCGCAAGGCGCTGGCGCAGGAACCGAACGCGCCCACGCCCGGCAACACCACGCGTTCGGCGCGGCGCACATCGTCGGGATCGCTGGTCACGATGATCCGCCCCGCGCCTGCCGCTTTCAGCGCGTTTTCAACCGAATGCAGATTGCCCGCACCGAAATCGATGAGGGCGAGCCCGTCTTTCATCGGGAAAGCCCTTCGAGCCCCGCGTCCGCATAGCTCGGTACGAATTCGATCACGCGCACGCTGGCCGCGCCATTCGCCACGAACGGATCGCGCTGCGCCGCCGCCTCGACCGTTTCGCGCGTGCCGGTGGCATAGACCAGCCCGCCGTCGCGCGGCACCTTGCGGCCCCATGCCATGAACATGCCGTCGGCGCGCCCCTGTTCCAGCCAGGCGATATGGTCGGCCAGCAGGCCGTCGATTACCTCGATCGGGGCGGTATAGGTTATGTCGAGAATGAACATGTTACCCTAAATCTCCAGCGTCCCGGCGCCCAGCATGCCCTTTGTCGACGGCACGGCATCGCCCTTGCGCGGGTCGATTTCCACCGCCGCGCGCATGGCACGGGCAAAGCCCTTGTAGATCGCCTCGACGATGTGATGGTTGTTCTGGCCATAGAGCAGTTCGATATGCAGCGTGATACCCGCCGCCTGCGATATCGAATGGAACCAGTGTTCGAACAATTCGGTATCCATCTCGCCCAGCCGCGGCTGCGAGAATCCGGCCTTCCACACCAGATAGGGCCGGCCCGAGATATCGAGCGCAACGCGAGCCAAAGTCTCGTCCATCGGGGAATAAGCCTGGCCATAGCGGGTGATGCCGCGCTTTTCGCCAAGGGCCTGCAGAATCGCCTCGCCCAGCGCGATGGCGCTGTCTTCCACCGTATGGTGCTGGTCGACATGCAGGTCGCCGTCGACATGCAGCTTCACATCGATCAGCGAATGGCGCGAAAACTGTTCGACCATATGGTCAAGAAAACCGATGCCGGTGGCGATGTCATATTGGCCCGTTCCGTCGAGATCGATGGCGACATCGATGTCGGTTTCATGGGTCTTGCGCCGGATGGAACCGGTCCGAGAGGCTTGGCTGGTCTGCATGATCCTGCGCTATAGGCCCCGCGCCGCCGTGTGCAAGGGGTTGCGCGACGCGACAAGCATCGGAAATTCGCATCAAGCGCAACCGTGCATACCCGCAACAATTGTTCGACGGCCGCGATATTGTCCGCAAGCTTGGTCCATTCATGCTTGACCGGCGCGTAACCGCCTGACAATTCGTGCCCATGAACGATACCACGCCCGACAGCCTGATCCCTTATGACGAGATCGTGCAGGAAGCCCTGCGCGCCGTGGTCGGCCGCGTTTTGGGCGAGGTCGAGGCCGCGGGCGGCATGCCGCCGGGCAGCCATCATTTCTATATCACGTTCAAGACCGGCGCGGCAGGCGTGGACATCCCCGCCGATCTGCGCGCCCGTTTTCCGGACGAGATGACGATCGTTCTGCAGAACAAGTTCTGGGATCTGACCGTCGCGGAGGATCATTTCTCGGTCGGGCTCAGCTTTAACCAGATTCCGGCCAAGCTGACTGTTCCGTTTTCCGCCATTACCGCTTTCGTCGATCCGGCCGTCGAATTCGGCCTGCAATTCCAGGCCGTGGCAGAGGTGGACGAGGGCGAGCCCCACGGCGATGCCGAAAACGATTCGGAACAGGCTGCCCATGTCGGCGTTGACGACAGGGATGCACCCGACGACGGTTCGAATGTCGTCACGGTGGATTTCGGCAAAAAGAAATAGGCAGCGCCCGCATCTGTCATGCGGCAGTGCAGGCGCGCTGTTAGCGAACGGGGGCAAGCAATGGGCATTTTCCGCAAAAGCCGCAAGAAACCGAAAAAGGGCACCACGCCCGTTACTGACGAAAACGGCCTGCCGGATTTCAGCCCCAATCCGATCACCAATCTGATCCTGACCGACATCGCCTTGCGCGGCGTATCGCGCTTTGCGCGGCAGATGGCGGAAAAGAAAATGCTCAGCAAGCGCTACAGCCGCGAGGATGCGCGCAAGGCGATCGACAACCGGTCGATCTCCGAAACGCTGATGGCAGCGGGACTTGCCCGCGTCGCCACCCGTTCGGTGCCGGGTGCGGTGGTGATCGGCGGCGGATTGCTGGCCAAGGCGCTGTACGACCGCAGCCGCAGCCGCAAGGCCCGGGCCGAGGGGCAAAAGGCATTGCACAAACGCATGAGCGACAGCGGCAACGGGTGACAGCGGTGCAAGAGGGCGCTTTACGCGCTTGACGCACCTCCCCCCTCGCGGCCATCAGCGCGCATGGCCGATCACGACAGCACCGATACCGCCCCCCATGGCGCGCCGGAAACCCCTTTGGCGCGCCGCGGGCTGATGTTCATTCTCTCCTCGCCGTCGGGTGCGGGAAAGACGACGATTGCGAAAAAGCTGCTGCAGTCGGACGCGGGGCTTGCCATGTCGGTTTCGGCCACCACGCGCCCGATCCGTCCGGGCGAACAGGACGGGCGCGATTATCATTTCGTCGACAAGCCGACGTTCGACCGCATGGCAGAAGATCACGAATTCCTTGAATGGGCGCATGTGTTCGGCAACAGCTATGGCACGCCCAAGGCGCAAATCTGGGCAGGGCTGAAGGCCGGCACCGATTTCCTGTTCGACATCGACTGGCAAGGCACGCAGCAATTGTCTCAGCGCGCGCGCGAAGATGTCGTTCCCGTGTTCATCCTGCCCCCCAGCATCGACGAATTGCGCCGCCGCCTGACCGCGCGGGGCACCGACGATGCCGCAGTGATCGAGGCGCGCATGGACCGCGCCCGTGCCGAGATCAGCCACTGGTCGGATTACGATTACGTCGTCGTCAACGACGATATCGACCGCTGCTATGAGCAGGTACGCCGCATTCTGGACGCCGAACGGCTGCGCCGGGAACGCCAGACGGGCCTCGTCTCCTTTGTCAGGCAATTGACGGGCGACAGTTCGCCGACCTGATCGTTAGAACGCGCGGCTCCAGCGCAGGCCCGCGCCTATATCGTCCCCGGCCGCAGCGATGTGGCCCGGTTCGCGCCGGTGGAACAGGCTGGCCGACATGTTTCCGCCCCATAGCGGGCCCTGCCACGAAATCTCGCTCGCGATCTCGCGCCCGCTGGGAGAGAGCGAGAGGCGCGATATGCCCCAGCTCGCTTCTTCGCTTTCGTAGTCATAGGCGAGCGGCAGATCGAGCGCGAGCGCACCCGATTCGACGCGCAATGGTTGCGAAATGCGCAGCGCCAGCCGGTCGTCCCTGCCGAACAGGCCCGAATGCACGGCATCCACGCTCCACCCCATGCTTCGCAGCAGGCTGTTGCCCGCCATCAGCCCGCCGGTGACGGGGCGGGTAAATCCCTGCCGCATCGCCGCGCCAAAGCGCCAGTCGCGCGCCGCGTCCCAGCCCAGCATCGCATCGACGAACAGGCTGTCGGCCCCGCCCGCGCCCACCAGCGATTGCTGAAAACTGCCGCCCAGCACGGTCGCACCCTCGGCCAGCCACGAAGCGCCGACCATGGCGGTCACATCGCCCGTCCTGCTGTCCGCCGCCAAGCCATAGCGTGCAATCCGGTCACGCCGCGCGGGCAGGATCGCCAACGGGTCGTCCAGCCGCTCGCTCCATACCAGGCCGGTTTCGCCCGACAGTGTCAGGCCCCAGCCGCCCATATCGCGGCGCACTGCCATTGATCCCTCGCGCATGGCGGCGAAACCGAAATCCGCGCCCGCGTCCTGCGCGACCATAAAGGCAGGCCGTTCGGCGCCGCGCAGACCCGCTTCCAGCCCGCCTGCCCCCTGACGGAAACCGAAGGCGACCTCGGTGCCCGGCGCGATCCGTGCGGTGACCTGCGCAGCCAGAAGCCGCGCGCCCGCAATCTCGTCATTGCGCAGGTTCAGCGCGCCGCCGCTGCCGCGTCCGTTCAGCGGATCGGTAACCGAAAAGCTGGCCCCCAGCGCACCGGCCTGCAGGCTGGCGCCCTGCGCATTGCCGATCAGCGCGCGGGCAAGGTCGCGGCGCGGTGCGGCGCGTTGCATCCGCGCGCCCAGATCGACGGCATAGGCACGCCCGTATCCGTCGAGCACCACCGCTCCGGCAGTGCCCTGTACCCCCGCATCGCCCATTGCCGGGCTGGTCGTACCCGCCGCGCTGGCCAGCGAAAGCGCCGTGCTGCTGCCCGCCAGTGTCGTCGTGCCCGCAGGTTCGAACGCCGCACCGATATCCAGCACGCCGCGGCCATAGATCGCATCGGTCCCCGCCGCCCCCGCATCGCGCGCGCTGTTCAGCAGCAGGCTGACGATTTCCGATCCGCTCAAATTGGGAAAAGCCTGCGCCAGCAAGGCCGCCGCCCCCGCGATCTGCGGCGCGGCAAAGCTGGTGCCATTGACGACATAGACATATTCGGATCCATTCTGGACCTCGGTATAGATCTCGCCATCTTCATAGACGCAGCAGATATCTTCGCCCTGAGCGGTCAGGAACGATGCTGCTGACGAGCCTGCCTTGTTGCTGAAGGCGGAAATCTGCGATGCGCTGTCGACCGATCCGGCGATGATCACATTCGACCGCGCCGCGGCCAGCGCGCCGATGGCAAAGGGATCGGGATTCGACGGATCGACCAGCGGATCGGTGCTTTCGCCGTCATTGCCGCCCGAAATCACGATCACCACGCCTGCCGCCGCCGCCGATGCCAGCGCATTGCCGAGCGTGCGGGTCGGCGTCGATCCGCCCAGCGAGATATTGATGACCTTCGCCCCCGCCGACACCGCAAGATTGACGCCCTGTGCAATATCGGAATCGCTGAAGCTGCAACCGGTCGTGGGATTCAGCGGGTCGAACCCCTCGCACGTGCCGGGCAGATCGGCGCGGAATGCCATAATCGTCGCGTCAAAGGCGATTCCCATCACCCCCGCTCCATCGCGTGCCGCCGCCGCGACCAGCGCGACCTGCGTGCCGTGCCCATCGGGCGATTCGATCCCGCGATTGCCCGCCACATCGGCCGAAGCACTGGAAATCCGCCCCGCGAATTCCGGATTATCGCTGTCGATCCCCGTGTCGATGATCGCGATACCCACGCCCTCGCCCGTGGCGCCCTGCTGCCATGCGGTAACGGCATCGTGCAATTCGGGCCCGTCGGACTGGCGATATTCCGCCGTGTTGAAGTTGATCACGGGCGTCGGGGTCGGCGTCGGGCTGGGCACAGGCGAAGGCGTGGAAATCGGCCCTCCCCCCGATCCGCCGCCGCCGCAGGCCGCAAGCAGCGCAAGGACAGGCAGGCCCAGCATCAACCGTGCCCTGCGGACCCGTTTCGGCCCCGTCCAACGCTGATGGTCCGAACGACCCGAAATCACCAAATCCCCCATCACTGGCGCGTACCGATCCGCATTCCGGTCCGCGCAAACCCCATTCATCTTTCGATAAGTGCCCCGATTGCCATGAAAAATCGAGGGGCAATTGTATGGTCCGGCCCCCCATGCCCCGCCACGGCACAAGTGATTTCGCCTGTAACAGTTGCCCCGACGGGGTTGAGGCGATAGGCGGTGCGCCTTTCCCGACCGCCCCTCCACGGCGGCAGTTACCATCCGTGCCAAGAAAGAACCGCGCGCCATGACCACCCAATCAGAGCTGATCGCCCGCATCGATGCCGCCTTCGAAGATCGCGCCAATGTCACGCCCGAAAGCACCGAAGTGCGCAAGGATGTCGAGGAAGCTCTGGCCCTGCTCGATTCGGGCGAGGCACGCGTGGCCGAAAAGCGGGACGGCGAATGGGTGGTCAACCAATGGCTGAAAAAGGCTGTGCTGCTGTCGTTCCGCCTGAACGACAATGAAATCGTGCCCTATGGTTCGGCGGGCGAAAGCGCCTATGACAAGGTGCCTTCGAAATTCGCGGGCTGGACCGATGACCGCTTTGCCCGGAACGGCTTTCGCGTGGTGCCGGGCGCGGTGGCGCGGCGCGGCAGCTTTATCGGCAAGGGCGTGGTGCTGATGCCCAGCTTCGTCAATATCGGCGCCTTCGTCGACGAGGGCACGATGGTCGATACATGGGCAACCGTCGGTTCCTGCGCGCAGATCGGCAAGAACGTCCATATCTCGGGCGGTGCGGGCATTGGCGGCGTGCTGGAACCGCTGCAGGCCGGCCCCGTCATCATCGAGGACGGCGCCTTTATCGGCGCGCGTAGCGAAGTGGCCGAAGGGGTCATCATCGGCGAAGGTGCGGTGCTTTCGATGGGCGTATTCATCGGCGCATCGACCAAGATCATCGATCGCAACACCGGCGAAGTCCATGTGGGGCGCGTTCCGCCGTTCGCCGTGGTCGTGCCCGGTTCGATGCCTGGCAAGCCCCTGCCCGACGGCACGCCCGGCCCGTCGCTTTATTGCGCGGTAATCGTCAAGACCGTGGACGCACAGACCCGTTCGAAGACCGGCATCAACGAGCTGCTGCGCCCCTGATTCAGGGCCGCCCTCGCGCGTCATTCCTCCCGCCTCCTCCGGAACCTTATGCTCCGGGGCTGCGTTTCCCGAAATGAACCGCCTGCTTCCGGCACCGGACGCGGGTCCAGGGATCGCACGACAGGAGCTTGGAAGGATTTGACGATGCAACGCCATGGAGACGAAGTCGACCTGACCACCGACGAGGCGCGTGGTGGATCGACCCCGAATATCGTCCGCTATGTGCTGCTGATCAGCCTGTTTCTGGCCGCCGCCGCCATGACTATCGTGTGGGTGACCGGCGCGCTGACATCGGATCAGGCGGGCGAGGTAAAGGAAGTCGCCACCCGCACCGCACCGGCGACGACCGATGAGCAACCGGCGACAGAAATGGCCGAAGACTTCACCTTCGAAGCCGGGAATGCCGACAACGCGCCCGCAGCCGAGTAAAAACGATGGCGGATCGGGACAAAAGCTTTCGCGTGAACCAGCACGTCCAGTGGAGCTGGGGCAACGGCACCGGGAAAGGCCAGATCCGCGAGCGTTTCGAAGGCGATGTCGAACGCACGATCAAGGGGTCTACGATCACCCGCCACGGCAGCAGCGACAATCCGGCCTATCTGATCGAACAGGAGGACGGGGACAAGGTGCTGAAACTCGGCTCCGAACTGGAAAAGGCCGACTGATGCCTGCAAAATCGAAAGCCCAGCAAAAGGCCGCAGGGGCGGCATTGGCGGCCAAGCGGGGCGATGCGAAACGATCGGATCTGCAAGGCGCCTCAAAGGGCATGTACGACAGCATGAGCGAGGCCGAACTGGAAGAATTCGCCTCAACCAGTCGCAAGGGCCTGCCCGAACATAAGGGCTGAAAGCCGCAGGTCTTTCAAATCGTGCTGCTTGCGCCCTATGATATGGCCGGTCGAAACCGGTTGCGGGGCGAAAATTGCAGACAGCACTGACGAATGCGCCATTCCACCAGCTGGCCATCGAACTGGGTGCTGCCAGCCTGCTGGGCGCGTCCTGCGTGATTATTCACGGGCTCGGCCTCGCCATGATCACCCGTTTCATCCGCCCTGCCGAAGACCCGCGCCGCGTTACCCATCTGCCGCCGGTTACCGTCCACGGCATCAGCATGACAATCGTGATCGTGCTGAGCCTGTTCATCATCCACGGGATGGAAATCTGGCTTTACGCTTTTTTCTATCTCTATGTCGGGGCGCTGCCCGATCTGTCGTCGGCGCTATATTTCTCGACCATCAGCTATTCGACCGTCGGCTTCAACGATGCGCTGATCCTGACCGCGTGGCGCAATGTCGCCGCGCTGGAAAGCATTGCCGGCGTGATCATGCTGGGCTGGTCGACGGCCTATTTCGTGCGCATGCTGGGGCATATCGATATCCGGCACAAATAGCGGCAAGCTCGGCCCTTCAAACAAACAGGGCGGCCCTCAACGGACCGCCCAGCCTGTTCATACCGGAAAAACCGATCAGCCGAGGTGCTTGGAAATCGCCGCGGTCATCTTGAACATCGAGATCTTCTCGGTGCCGATCACCTTGCCCAGCTTGGCGTCGGGCTCGATCATGCGCTTGTCGTCAGCGGCCTGAAGATCGTGCTTCTTGATGTATTCCCAAACCTTGGCGGTCACTTCGCCGCGAGCCATCGGACCCTTGCCGACGATCTCTTCCAGATCGGCCGAAACGGGAACGGGCTTGTTGATCGCGTTATTCTTGGCAGCCATTACTTACTTCCTTTCTATAGGAGAGTTTCGGCCCCCTGTGCGGGCAGCCGGATTGGTTTGAAACCGGTCAATCGTCATCGTCGTCCAGGTCGATGTCGTCCCAATCGTCGATGTCGGTGCCGCCGCGTTCATAAGTCGCGGTCAGGATGGCGAGCGAAAGGACGTGCCCCTCCATCGCCTTCATCAACGCGCCGCGGCCCGCGCCGGGCTTCAGATCGATCATCGTGTCCAGCGCGAACAGCTGGAACACATAATCATGCGGGCCGTGACCGGTGGGCGGATCGGGCAGCAGCCATTCCGAATTCTGATAGGAATTCTTCCCTACCTTGGGCGGAACTTCCCCCTCCATCAGCTTGCCGCGCTGGGGGGCAAGGCCCCACACCAGCCAGTGGCAGAACGGTTCGGGCGAAGGCGCGTCGGGATCCTCGACAATCAGCATCAGTTCCTGTGCCCCTGCCGGAATATGGTTCCATTCCAGCGGCGGCGCGACGGCGTCTTCCTCATCAGCGGTAAAGCTGGGGTCCAGTTCCTCGCCATTCTCGAACGCGGCAGAGGTCAGCACCATGCCGCCCGCGCCTACCACGCTCTCGCTTCCCAGTTTCAGCGCGGCCAGCTTGCTATGTCCGGCGCGGACATTGTGCAGGGCGGCACCCAGCCATTCGGGGACATGTTCAAGCATCGAATTCCTTTCGCGGCGGTTCCTGTCCGGATAACGACCCCCGGTCCGCCTGCGTTCCGAGCCCCTAGGCCAAGCACGAAGCGGCGGCCCCGGAAAGGGGGCCGCCGGTCGTAATCCCCAACAGAGGGGAAAATTAACCGCAAATCGGCATTGCGGCGCTGGCAAATCAGGCAAAAGCGGCGGTTTGTTCACCGTAGCGGCTGCCAAAATTACGATAGAACCGCCCGAAATCGAGGTTCGGATTGTCTTTCATGCGCTGCACCAGCGTCTGCACGATGAGTCGCGCACGGCGGCGGCGGGCCTTCAACGAATGGAACGGGATCGCCCGGTCCGGCTCTGCGGCGACCATGCGATCGATCAACTCATGGCGGCCTTCTGCCGTGTCAGCCTGCGCCGCACTGGCCGAAACGGGCACCGAACGGTTGACCATTGGATCGCGCGGCAAATGCGGCGTGACTATATGCTCCGGACCGGCGCCAAAGCTGACCGAGCGGGTGGCTGCCGCCGAAGGGGCCGCAGCGATCGGCTGACGCGCAGCGGCGCCGCGCGTGGTGACATTGCCGTCTCCATCGAGGTTGCGGTGGAGTGGCTTCGGCTCAGCGGGCGCAGGTTCGACCGGATCGATCCGCACGGCGGCTTCCCGTCGCCCTGCAGTGGCCTGCTGGCGTATCGCCCGATTACCGCGCCTGCGACGCGCTCCCACGCCAAGCAGCAGAACGACTAACGCCAGACCGGCGGCACCGGCACCGGCAATGTACATCCAGTCGGCATTCGTGGTTGTCGTTTCCTGCGTAACACGGGTCTGTCCGACAGGTGCCGAAGCAGCGGGATCGCTCATAACAGGTATGATTGCCGGTTTCATAGCTGCAGGCAGTACGGCGGGATCGGCTGCCGATACTGTCGTCGAGCTCGCCGAGTCCCGAACCGGCGCGGGTCGGGTGGTGGCGGACGCAACGCTGGCTGCGGGTTCGGGTTCGGGTTCGGGCTCAACCCTGGGCACATCGATGTCGGGGACGACAATCGTCTTCGGAACCTGCTGAACCATCGGCTGCGACACATTCGTCGTCTGCGGCGCAGGGGGCACTGTCGCCTCGGGCGCAGTTTGGGTTTGCAGCGGCATCAGGTCCTGCGGCGCGGCTGTTTGCGCGGGCATGGCCAGCGGCGAACCGGTCGGCACTTCCTGTGCGGCAAGCGGCATGGTGGAGGACAATGCCAGCACGGCGGCAATCGCCGTGGCGGCAGGGCGGGCCTGTACACAGGCGTTTATGGGTCGTTTCGTCATCATGATCATAAAACGGCCACATTCTCGGCACCGTTCCGTCTTGATGAGGCGAAATCGGCCAGCCGAACGCACCAAGCGGCGAGTTGCGCGCCCCGTTCCGACCCCCTGCCGCCCCGTCCCTCAGCGGTTTTTCTGCGGATTTCCGCCGCTTTCATCGCCCGAAGCGATCACACTCAGCAGCTTTCCGCGTTGGCAACTGCGATCCACTCGCAATAAATAGGCCGCTACCCCATCAAGGACACCGCAATGCCCCGCGATCTAGTTAAAACCTTCAGCTTCCTAGGCCTTCACCTTATGGTCGGGTTCGCCGTTGCCTTTGCATTCACCGGCAGCTTTGCGCTGGCGGGCGGGATTGCGCTGGTCGAGCCTTGCGTGAATGCGGTCGTGTTCTTTTTCCACGAACGTGCCTGGAACGAGAAATCGGGGAAAGGCGAATTGCGGGTGCTGGATATTCTGACCCACCGCCACGGCCATCACCATCCCTCCTGACGCGCCCCCGCCAGTCGTAACGGCCCCTATCGCATCAGGCGCCGCCGGTTGTGCGATACGCGGGTGCGGTAATTGCGCACCGCGTGGCGCATGAACGCGTCGGGCGTGCGGCCCGCGTGGCCGGTAGAGGCCCGCATCGTCAGCAGCGCCGCCGTTTCCCATTTTTCCGATACCATGCGCACCGCCTCGCGCTGGGCCAGTGCGCCGCCCTGCATCATCCGCAGCGAGCGCATGGCGATCACCTGCGACGATTCGTACCACAGACGCCAGCATTCGAAGGCAAAGGAGGCAGCGGCGAACGGGTTCATTACCAAGGGATTTTTCGACATCTGGCGCAATTCCTCTGCACAGAGCGATGCGATGGCGCGGCGGTGACGGGGACCGGAGCGACCGCCGGATTATCCCGCGCCGCCCCGCGCCGCGCAAGCAGGAACGCATCGCGGCCTGAATCGCTTTGGCCGCAGGGACGCATATGCCGAAAGGACCCGAGCAATGACCGTGAACAGCGCAACCGCCCGCTATGAAGGCTTTGGCAAGGATGGCGTGGGCCATGTCGCCACCAGATCGGGAGCGGTCGACGCGCCCTATGGCTTTAAAAGCCGTTTCGAATCCGGCCCCGGCACCAACCCCGAGGAAATGATCGCCGCCGCCCATGCCAGCTGCTTTACCATGGCCACCAGCTTTGCCCTTGCGCGGGCGGGCCATACCGAAGGTACGCTGGACACCAGCTGCGAAGTGACGCTGGACAAGGACGGCGACGGATTTGCCGTGACGAAAAGCGCGCTGACCATGAAGGCGCATATCCCCGGCATGGCGCAACCGGATTTTGAGGCGCTGGCCGCCGAAGCCAAGGCGGGTTGCCCGATTTCCAAGGTTCTGAACTGCGAAATCACGCTGGAAACGCAGTTCGAGGGATAGGGCCCAACAGCGGGAAGCCGCGCGGCATTTGCAGGGCCACGGGTGACAAAGGTGACAGGCTGTCACCCGCCCCGCCCCCGCGCAAAGCGCCGGTTTCCCGTCGTTTCCGGCAGGGCGGCACAGGTGACATCAGGGGCGCCGCCGGTTGCCGCGCGGCGCAGGCTCCTCCACCGTGAAGCGGGCGATCAGGTTCTGAACCTCTTGCGCGGGGTCGGGCGGGAATTCGGGCTGGTCCCAATCGAGCGGGCCATATTCCACCCGTTCCAGCAGCGTATCCCAGCGTTCGGACATATATTCGGCCATCGGCCCATAGCGCCCCAGCGCGGGCGCGCCGTAGCGGTTGCGCATATTGAGCAGCGCCACGGTCAACCGCTCGTCATAGCGGCGCGAGGTGCCGATCAGCTCGCCCTTATGGTAATGCGGCACCTCTACCCCGTTCATCGCGCGTTCGAGCGCGGCATGGGCCAGATTGTCAAAGCCTTGCCGAAAGGCGGTTTCCCACGCGATATCGAACGGCGTGCCCTTTAATCGGGAGCGCAGGCGATAGGCGCTCTGCCTGCTCATCCCCACCGACCGCGCCGCTTCGGACACGGAATGGGTGGCGGCAAGCATGCGCAAGAAATCGGCCATTTTCTGCGGGTCCCAATGCGGCCCACGGCGCGCGACGGGGATATATTCGGGTTCGGGCGGGGTTTTTGCGGTTTTGGTCATCCGTGAGGATGAGCATGGTGGGCGGGGTGTAGGAAAATAAAATGAGTGGTTTGTTTTGGCTCCGCGGCTTGAGCGCGGGCCTTGCGGCCCGTGAGAGGGCGGTGAATGGCGCCGGATTTTTTGTTTGGGCCCCTCAAACGCCGGGCGGCGGGCATCCGCCCGCCTTGGCTTCCTCGCATAAGCTCGGGCGGCCGGTCGGCCTTGCGGGAGTCACCTTCGGTGCCCCGTTCCAGTCCGACCCTGCCAACTGGCACCAAGCGTCATGTTGCCAACCGCAAACTCTGGCGAAAGTCCGGGGCGCGTCAGCGACACCCGCAAGCGCGAACGCGCGCCGCCGCTTATGCGGCGAAGCCAAGCGGGCCGGATGGCCCGCGCCCGGCGTTTGAGGGGTAAAGCAAAAAGACTGAGATATTTTCCAATCTATAATATCATATAAAACTTTTCAGTCATTACTGCCGTCTATAATAGTATCTGGCTCATCATTCCATCCGCACTTTTGACAAGCCTTTATGTAACCCGATTCTGTTTCAAACTCCGGCCTATAGAAACTAGCTACATTGTACGATCTACACTGAGGACACGTTTCGGGAAGACCGCTTCTATGTTTGCGAAGCATAATCAAGAATGTGTCTATTATCAACGTCGTGAACATATAAGCGACGAAGGCGTCATATTTCGTAGCAGCACCAGCGTGGGTCAACCAAGAAACATGATCCCATCCTCGCTTAGCGGCATGTTTCATAAGAGAACGCGCTGTCGCAGCACCGCTCCCCGACGCCAAATTATCGGCAGCAACTTCCGACCAATTTTTGAAATCCGCCCGTTTGATATCGTCCGGGGTAAACTCTGCACTAGTTTCCGCCAATGAACGAGAAAGCAACACTAGCCCGTCCTATTCATGAGGCTACCGCTTCGTGTTGTTCGGACGGCGATGTGGCGGTGCCTGATTGATCAAGGCGCACGCCTCCACCGGCGTTTTTCACCGCGGCAGGAGCAATGGGCTTTTCGAGGTTGATGGACTGGGGCTCAGGGGTTCGGCGGCACCGCCGCTCTTGCTATGTGGGCGCTGGTCGCAGACTGGTGGTGATGGCCTTGAACACACCGGCATCCGGGCAAGCCGAAGCGAAGGCGACGCGGATACGCGTGGCGGTTTCGATGACGCGGGCAGCGACCTTGAGCAGGCGCAGGCGCAGCGTGGCGAACTCGGCGGTGGCGAGTGCGGTGGCTCTTGGGATTTCCTGCTGGATTCGCCACAGGAGCCAGTATGCGGCGGTGTGCAGGATGAGGCGCATCTGGTTGGCGCCCGCCGAGCGGCACGAGGTGCGATCGCTGGCGAGCTGGCTCTTGTGGCGCTTGATCAGGTTCTCGGCCTGACCGCGGGCGCAGTACAGCGTGTCGTAGATGTGCTCGGCCGAGCCTTCGGTCAGCGAGGTGACGACATAGCGAATGTCCATGCCCAGCGTGCTGGCCTCAATCCGGGCGACAACGCGGCGCTGGCATTTCCAGCTTTTGGCGCCGTAGCGGGTCTCGGCATAGCCTCGCAGGACCGGATATTGGCGCTGAGCCCGTTTAACCGCGCAGGCATCGGCGGCAACGACGATTTCGGGATCAGCACGCAGCGCGGCGTTGGTTGGCAGGCCGAACACGTAATCGACGCCGGCCGCCTCGCACAAGGCCATGACCTCGGGCCGGCCATAGTGCCCGTCGCCGCGGATGGTGATGTGCGTCTCAGGCCAGTGCCGACGCAGATGGCGCATCAGGCGCCGGATGTGGCCGGCAGCTTCGGCGCCCGACGGTGTCTTGCCGGTGCGCAGCAGCATTGCCACCGGCCGACCGGTGGCGGTGTCGTAGACATGAATCGGCAGGAAGCAGCGCTCCCCGTGATGACCGTTCCAGAACGAGAGTTGCTGATAGCCGTGCACGACATCACAGGTGTCATCGATATCCAGCGTCACCGCCGCCGGCGCGGCGGGATAGCTGGCGCAGTAGATGTCGATCATCGCGGCCATCATCCTGGCCAACTCGCGCGTAGTCGGCGCATTTTCCCACCGGCTCATGGTCGGTTGGCTCGCAAGCCCCACGCCCGATCCCGGCAGCTTGCCCAGCGCCAGGCGGAAGCCCGGATCGTCGCGCAGAGCGTCGAGATCATCGGCGTCCTCATAGCCACAGCTGATCGCAAAGATGCGGGCGCGCAGGATATCGTCGAGGTGATGCACCACTCTGCCCGGGTCACGCGGATCGGAAATGCAGGCTGCAAGCCGCTGGCAGATCCCCATCGCTCGTTCGGCCTGTGCCAGCAGCAACACGCCGCCATCCGAGGTAAGCCGGCCGCCGTCGAAAGCGGCTGTGACTTTCTTGCGGCCGACTGCTGGGAATCCAAATGCGCTTGCGATATCGTTGTTCATGCGGGGGTGACCTGTGGCATTTTCTGCCCTGCGGCAGGTTCGGCTTAGACACCCAGTTCCTAATTCAGATCAGAGGCTTAGGCCACTCCCGCTAACCCTTTAGGACCGGTTTGGTGAATACGACGGGCTAGCGCTTCACGGCAGAGCAGACCGATATTTTGAAAATCTTCCGCCTCATCTGCCTCGTCTAGCCGATGAGAGATTTGATCAACTTTACGGCTCAGCGGCGCAAAATCCACCTCGCCATTTGAATGGTTCTTCCCTTCCTTAGCTGATAAACGTGCCATTAAACCGATGTGAAATGACAGTAAATAATCAAGGCTAGGGAAATCGGACTGCTGATACAAATTTGTTAGGTTTGTAATTACCCACCAACGATTTTTGTCTGTGTGGACATCCCACACATCATACCGCTCTGCGAATACGTACTCTGTTTTCACAAGCTCACAATGAGATACCTTCTCATTGTGAGCTTGTCCCTCAACATACTCAGCAACATCGCGAGCTTCTTCGGGGATTTGATTGACCAGATATTTAGAAACTGACTCAATTTTCATTGCAGGTGGAATAACGCAATCAGATTTTTCGTCTTCTTCGTCTGGCATCAAATCACCATTTAACCCCTCAATCGTGCTCCCGATCACCCTGCCCCATGTAAAGCTCGCGGCCGGTTTCCTCATAGACTTCACTCATCTTCGCCATACCGGCCTCGGCTTCATCGGCGGCGATGAATTCGTCCGAACCCTGATTTTGCAGGCGGGCAAACTCCCGCACTTCCTGCGAAATCTTCATCGAGCAGAACTTCGGCCCGCACATGGAGCAGAAATGCGCGGTCTTGGCGCCTTCGGCGGGAAGCGTCTGGTCGTGGTATTGCTCTGCCGTGTCGGGGTCGAGCGAGAGGTTGAACTGGTCGCGCCAGCGGAATTCAAAGCGCGCTTTTGACAGCGCATCGTCGCGCACCTGTGCCGCCGGATGGCCCTTGGCCAAGTCAGCCGCGTGGGCGGCCAGCTTGTAGGTGACCACGCCGACCTTCACATCGTCGCGGTCGGGCAGGCCAAGGTGTTCCTTGGGCGTGACATAGCAAAGCATCGCCGTGCCGTACCAACCGATCTGCGCCGCACCGATGCCGCTGGTGATGTGGTCGTAACCCGGCGCGATATCGGTGACGAGGGGCCCAAGCGTGTAGAACGGCGCCTCGCCGCAGGCTTCGAGCTGCTTGTCCATGTTCTCCTTGATCTTGTGCATCGGCACATGGCCGGGGCCTTCGATCATGACCTGAACGTCCTGTTCCCACGCGCGCTTGGTCAGCTCGCCCAGCGTGTAGAGTTCGGCGAACTGCGCCTCGTCATTGGCGTCGGCGATGGAGCCGGGGCGCAGGCCGTCGCCCAGCGAATAGGCGATGTCGTATGCCTTGCAGATCTCGGTGATCTCGTCGAAATTCTCGTAGAGGAAGCTCTCCTTGTGGTGCGCGAGGCACCATTTCGCCATGATCGAACCGCCGCGCGACACGATGCCGGTGACGCGCTTGGCGGCGAGCGGCACATAGGGCAGGCGCACGCCCGCGTGGATGGTGAAATAGTCGACGCCCTGCTCGGCCTGTTCGATCAGCGTGTCGCGGAAGACTTCCCACGTCAGCTCCTCGGCAATGCCGCCGACCTTTTCCAGCGCCTGATAGATGGGCACGGTGCCGATCGGCACGGGCGAGTTACGGATGATCCATTCGCGCGTGTCGTGGATGTTGCGGCCCGTCGACAGGTCCATAACCGTGTCCGCGCCCCAGCGGATCGACCAGACCATCTTGTCGACTTCGGATGCCACGTCGGACGCCACGGCAGAGTTGCCGATATTGGCGTTGATCTTGACGAGGAAGTTGCGCCCGATGGCCATCGGCTCGCTCTCGGGGTGGTTGATGTTCGACGGGATGATGGCGCGGCCGCGGGCGACCTCGTCACGCACGAATTCGGGTGTCACATATTCGGGGATCGCCGCGCCCCACGAATTGCCCTCGATCTCGCGGCGGATATATTCGCGGCCAAGGTTCTCGCGCTCGGCCACATATTCCATTTCGGGGGTGATGATGCCGCGCTTGGCATAGTGCATCTGGCTGACGTTCATGCCGGGCTTGGCGCGCAGGGGGCGTTTCACGACATTGGGGAATGCGGGGACGCCGCCGCTGCGGTCGGGGCCAAGCTGGCCGTTGTCTTCGGGCTTGACCATGCGGGCGTCGTATTCTTCCACATCGCCGCGCGCCACGATCCATTCGCGGCGCATCTGGGGCAGGCCCGCCTGAATGTCGATCACCGCATTGGTATCGGTATAGGGGCCGCTGGTGTCGTAAACGCGGACCGAAGGCTCGTCCCCCTCCAGCGCGATCTCCCGCATCGCGACGCGCACGCCGCTGCCCGATTTCGCGGCGACATGCACCTTGCGCGACCCGCGGATGGGGCCGGTGGTGACGCCGATCTCAAGCTTGCTGTTGATGTCCGCCATTGGGGAGCCTTTCTTCCACTTCCATCGGGCACATGACCCTTGTTCTTCAAAGGATGGAAGGAGAGTGCGGTTCTTGAACGGCCCGCCTGACTGCCCTTCCCTCCGCCCGTGCTAACGGGTTCAGGTTCAACGGGTCGCAGGCCGCTACGCCCACCTCTCAGCCAAAGCAGGCTCCCCGGGGTGAACGGCGATATTAGGCGCGGATCGCATAAGCGTAAAGAGGGCGCAGGACGAGCAGCCGCCGTGGACCAGCGGCGCCGGCCATTTCGCTATGGCTGACTTCGCGTTCTGGCCCTAAGGCTGGGCGCGATGGGTGCGCGGATATTCGATATCGCCATTGCGGGCGGCGGGCTTTCGGGCGCGCTGATCGCGCTGGCCCTGCGGGCAAGGCGGCCCGATGTGTCGGTCGCGCTGATAGAGGGCGGGCCGGCCATCGGCGGGCATCATCTGTGGTCGTTCTTCGCCAGCGATATCGCGCCTGCCAGCCGCGATCTGGTCGAACCGCTGGTCGCGGCGCGCTGGGACGGCGGCTATGATGTGGCGTTCCCCGAATATCGCCGCAGCCTGCCGACCGCCTATCGGTCGGTGACGTCGGACAATCTGGCGCGGGCGGTGGCGGGTGCCCTGCCCCCCGATGCGGTAATGACAGGCACCAATGTCGCCGCGCTGGACGGGCATGGCGTGGTGCTGGACAGCGGTGAGCGGATCGCGGCCCGCGCGGTGATCGACGCGCGCGGGATCGGGCCTGCGCAATTGCGCGCGCTGAAAGGCGGGTGGCAGAAATTTGCGGGGCAGATGCTGGAACTGGAAGCGCCGCACGGGCTGACCCGTCCGGTGGTGATGGATGCCAGCGTGCCGCAGCATGACGGGTACCGCTTCGTTTATGTGCTGCCATTCGCGGAAAAGTCGCTGTTCGTGGAGGATACCTATTACGCCGATGCGCCCGCGCTTGACCGCGACACGCTGGCGCAGCGCATTGCCGACCATGCCGGCGCACAGGGCTGGTGCATCGCGCGCATATCGCGCGAGGAGACGGGCGTGCTGCCGGTGGTGACGGGCGGCGATTTCGCGGCGCTGTGGCGCGGCGTGCCCCGCGGCGTGGCGCTGGCGGGTGTGCGCGCGGGCCTGTTCCAGCCGCTGACCAGCTATTCCCTGCCCGATGCGGTGCGGTTTGCGCATCATATCGCCGCCCTGCCGCATCTGGACGGCCCCGCCATCGCGGGCGCGTCGCACCAATATGCCAAGGCGCACTGGCAGCGCGGGCGGTTTTACCGCATGCTGGCAGCCATGTTGTTCGGCGCGGCGGAACCCGACCGGCGTTACCGCGTATTGCAGCGGTTCTATCGTTTGAACGAAGGGTTGATCGAACGTTTCTATGCAGGGGGCAGCACCACCGCCGATATGGCGCGGGTGCTTGCGGGCAAGCCGCCTGTTCCTTTAACGAAAGCCGCGCTGGTGCTGGCCGGTATTGGCGCCCCCTCTTCGCTTAAGGTGGATCGATGAATTCCGAAACAAAGCCGAAACCCCAGCGCGCCGCCGTGATCGGCGCCGGTTTCGGCGGGCTTGCCCTTGCCATACGTTTGCAGGCATCGGGCATTGCCACCACTCTGGTCGAAGGGCGCGACAAGCCCGGCGGGCGCGCCTATTTCTGGGAGCGTGACGGTTTTACCTTCGACGCGGGCCCCACCGTCATCACCGATCCCGATTGCCTGCGCGCGCTGTGGCGGCTGACCGATCACGAGATGGACGAGGATGTCGAGCTGGTCCCCGTGATGCCGTTCTACCGCCTGAACTGGGACGACGGGACCAATTTCGATTACTCGAACGACAATGCGAAACTGGCGCGCGAAATCGCCAAGCTCAATCCCGACGATCTGGCGGGGTACGAGGAATTCCTCCAATATTCCGAAGGCGTCTGGCGCGAAGGCTATGTGAAGCTGGGCCATGTGCCCTTCCTCGATTTCAAATCCATGCTGAAAGCCGCGCCCGCGCTGATGAAATATCAGGCGTGGCGGTCGGTCTATTCCATCGTTTCCAGCTTTGTATCGGACGAAAAACTGCGCGAGGCGTTAAGCTTTCATACGCTGCTGGTGGGCGGCAATCCGATGGCGACCAGTTCGATCTATGCGCTGATCCACAAGCTGGAAAAGGATGGCGGCGTGTGGTGGGCCAAGGGGGGGCACCAACCGGCTGATCGCGGGCATGGTCAGACATTTCGAACGGCTGGGCGGCACGGTGCGGCTGGGCGATCCGGTGACCGCGATCGAAACCGCGGGCAATCGCGCGACGGGCATCACCTGCGCCAGCGGGTGGCGCGAGAATTTCGACGCGGTGGCCAGCAATGCCGATGTGATGCATTCCTATCGCGATTTGCTGACCGGCAACCGGCGCGGCCCGCAGGTCGCGGCAAAGCTGGCGAAAAAGCGGTTCTCGCCCAGCCTGTTCGTGGTGCATTTCGGCGTGAAGGGGACCTTTCCCGATATTCCGCACCACATGATCCTGTTCGGCCCGCGGTATAAGGGGCTGCTGGAGGATATTTACGACCATGGCGTGCTGCCGCGCGAT
Organism: Croceicoccus sp. Ery15; assembly: GCF_020985305.1. Classification (NCBI taxonomy): domain Bacteria; kingdom Pseudomonadati; phylum Pseudomonadota; class Alphaproteobacteria; order Sphingomonadales; family Erythrobacteraceae; genus Croceicoccus; species Croceicoccus sp. Ery15. Next base: position 3,567,908 of record NZ_CP087588.1, on the reverse strand, counting down.
TTCTCGGTCTATCTCCACCATCCCAGCGCCACCGACAGCGGCATGGCACCCAAGGGGCATTCGACCTTCTATGCGCTGGTCCCCGTCGCCCATCGCGGCAAGCTGCCGGTGGACTGGAACAAGGCAGGCCCCGCCCTTGAAAAGCGCGTATTGGACGAGGTTGCGAAAAGGCTGATGCCCGATCTGCACGACCGGATCGTGACGAAGTTCCATTATACGCCGTTCGATTTCACCCATGACCTCAACGCCCATCTGGGCAGCGCGTTCAGCCTTGAACCGATCCTGACGCAAAGCGCTTATTTCCGCACCCACAACCGCGATGACGAGATTACCAATCTCTATTTCACCGGCGCGGGCACGCATCCGGGCGCGGGGATTCCCGGCGTGGTCGGCAGCGCGCGGGCAACGGCGCGGCTGATGCTGTCCGATCTGGCAAGGCGCTGAGCCGCATGGCCGAGGTTCTGTCCCGCTCCGAACTGGTCGCCCATGCGCAGCGCGCGATCGGCAAGGGTTCGAAAAGCTTTTCCGCCGCCAGCCGCCTGTTCGACCGCGAAACGCGCGAAAAGGTCTGGCTGCTTTATGCATGGTGCCGCGCCTGCGACGATCTGGCCGATGCGCAGGATATGGGCGGAGCCCTGGGTCAGCAGGAAGGCGCGAAGGAGCGGGTTGCCTTGCTCCGCACCCGCACCGCGCAGGCGCTGGCCGGAGAGGCGACGGGCGATCCCGCGTTCGACGGGCTGGGTCTGGTGGCGCGCGAATGCGGCATAACACAGGCGCATTGCGACGATGTGATCGCGGGCTTCGTGCTCGACGCGGCGGACTGGCGACCGCGCAGCGAGGGCGACATGATGGAATATTGCTATCACGTCGCGGGCGCGGTCGGCGTGATGATGGCGCTGGTCATGGGCGTTTCCCCGCAAGACGAGGATACGCTGGAGCGGGCCTGCGATCTGGGCCTTGCGTTCCAGCTGGCCAATATCGTGCGCGACGTGTGGGAGGATGACGCGGCGGGGCGCTGTTACCTGCCGGTCGAATGGCTGGTCGATGTCGATATCCCGCCCGGCCAGCATATGAAGCCGATGTATCGCGCCCAGCTGGTCGAGCTGGTCCACCGCGCGTGCGAGATTGCCCGCGCGCACGAGGCTTCGGCCCGCATCGGCGCGGCGCGTTTGCGGTTCCGCCATCGCTGGGCCGTGCTGGCCGCCACCGGCATCTATGGCGGCATCGCCCGCAAGGTAGAGGCGGCGGGCACCCATGCATGGGACCACCGCGCCCATACGACCAAAGCGGAAAAGCTGGGCTGGCTGGCGCATTCCTGGCTGGGATCGCTGCGCCCCGTCGGCCCGCATTGCGCGGACGAGGCCGCGAAACGGCGCTGGTCGCTGGCCGAATTGCGCGAAAGGGCGGCAGGTAACCGCGTGTTGATACTCGCGGCGTAACGTGCCTGTTCATGAGTGTTCGCAAACCCTTTCGCGCCGTGCCGCTGCGTGACAGGCGGGGACCGTGATTCCTTCCAGCCAGACCAAGGCAACCATGCGCAACACCGGTTTCATCATCCTCGTCCTTGCCGTGTTTCTGATCGGGTTCGGCGTCACCTTGCGTTACGGCCTGCCCTTTGGCGATGGCGGCGAACAGGCGCTGGCCGCGCCGGTGGCCGCGCCCGACGATGTGCTGCGTGCCCATTTCACCAGCTGCGACGGGCCGCAGCGCATCAATTGCGTGGTCGATGGCGATACGATCTGGTTCGCGGGCGACAAGATCCGCATCCTCGACATCAATACGCCCGAGACATCATCGCCCCAGTGCGACCGCGAATACCGGCTAGGCCTGCAGGCGACCGCGCGGCTGACCGAATTGATGAACGACGGGCCGTTTTCTCTGGAAAAGGGCGATGAGGAAGCCGACCGCTATGGCCGCCTGCTGCGGCGGGTGACGCGCGGCGGACAAAGCCTTGGCGATATTCTGATTGACGAGGGGCTGGCCGAACGCTGGCAGGGTTACAAGGGTAATTGGTGCTGAAACGCGGCACGGCAATACTTGTCCGAATACCGAACAAATCAATTATGAACATTTCCCGAATTCGCCGTTAAGCCGATATTCGCTCCATCATATTAGGGTCATGAAGCTGACAGATGCGGCCCGTGCGCTTTGTCGGAAACTTTTCTCATGGCCTGCGTTGGAGCCATTATGACCGTATCGGTAATCCTGCACGACACCGCCGGCGCGACCGACGCCGAGCTTGCCTTCATCCGCCAGTCCGTCGCGCTGCTGCGCGAAGCGGTTCAGGCCCCCGGTTTCGGCGGGTCCGTCCGTCAGGCCGATTATTCCAGCGCAAGCTGGCAGGGTCGCCACGGCAATATCCGCGAACTGGACGGCGAAGGCGTATGGGACCGCATCGTGCATGGCCGCGAATCCGGCCATTGCGGCGATCACGCGCTGAACCTGTCGGTGGAAATTGCCGATCTGCCCGACGATGCCGATGGCAAGGGCGTGATCGGCGCGACGCGTATCGGCACGCTGCCGATTTTCAGCGCGCGCTGGTTTCTGGCGCGCTGCATGGCGGCGGATGACCGCGTGAATTACGCCGCCCATCTGATGCATCAGTGGATGCATGTGTCGGGCTTTGTCCACAAGCGCGACGGTGATGGCAGGGACGCTCCCTCGGTCGTATCGCGGCTTGTCCGCCGCACGCTTGAGGCAAAGCATGGCGAACAGATCGACGCGCAGCTGACCGCGCTGGTCACGCAGAGCGCCGACGGCTGCGATTGCTGCCGCGTGGCGGATGCGCCGCTGGACGCGCGCGCCGCCTAAGGCCATTCGCCGCACACCGATCTGAACGGGGAATAGCGCCCTTTGCGCCGTTCCCTTTCCGTGCCGCAATTCCTATCTTCGGGTCGATGCCCGAAAGCATGTCTCCTGTTCCTGCCCTGAACCTGCCCGCGCTGCATGCCAGCCATTCGGGCTGCTGGCTGATGACCGGCGGGGACACGCGCAGCTTTTCGCGCGGAGAGGCGATCATGGCGGCGGCGGAGACTCCGCTGCTGATGCTGAACGCGCCGCTGGTGGCCAGCCGCCTTGGCTATCCCGAACTGTCGGGGCTGGACCTGCTGGAACTGTTCGCCTTTGTCCATCCCGCACGCTTCATGGTGCCAACGCCGCGCGGCCTTGCCCATGCGCTGAACCTGCCGGAAGCGGAGCGGGAGGCCGATGTCCCGCTGCTGCTCGCCCGCGCCGCCGCTGCGCTGTTCGCGCATTGCGAAAGCGACGAATGGGCCGAACGCGAAGGCGCGTGGAGCGTGCTGCAATCGCTGGTCCGGCATCGCTGGCCATGGGCGCAATTGCTGTTGCCGCATGTCAGACGCCCCGAACGGGCCGAACGCTGGGTGTTTTCCAAGCTGCCCGAATGGGAAGAACGCCCGCCCCGCCCCCAGCCCGCGCATACGCTGCTCGATCCCGAAGCGGTGTCAGACCGGCTCGACGACCTGACTGGTCACGGGTCCGAACGGCGCGAGGGGCAGCGCGACTACGCCCGTGCCGCCGCCCATGTGTTCGAACCGCGCCGCGAAAGGGGCCAGCCCAATATGCTGCTGGCAGAGGCAGGCACCGGTGTCGGCAAGACATTGGGCTATCTCGCGCCCGCCTCGCTATGGTCGCAGCAATCGGGCGGGACGGTCTGGGTATCGACCTTTACCAAGGCGCTGCAACGGCAATTGCGGCGCGAGAGCCGCCGCGCGTGGCCGACTGATGAGGCTGCGCGCGAAACCCCCGCCGTCGTGGTGCGCAAGGGTCGCGACAATTATCTGTGCCTCCTCAATCTGGAAGACGCGCTGCAAGGCGGCGGCTTTACCGGCAGGCCCGCGATTTTCGCGCAGCTGGTGGCGCGCTGGGCCGCCTTTACCGAGGATGGCGACATGGTCGGCGGGGATCTGCCCGGCTGGCTGCCCACGCTGTTCCGCAAGCGGGGCCTTGCCGCGCTGACCGACCGGCGCGGCGAATGCGTCTATGCCGGTTGCCCGCATTTCAAGCGCTGTTTCATCGAACGCGCCGCGCGCGATTCCGCCCATGCCGATCTGGTCATCGCCAATCACGCGCTGGTCATGGTTCACGCCGCCCGCGCCCAGCATCGCGAGGAAGGGCCCAACGCCCGCCCTGCCCGCATCGTATTCGACGAGGGGCATCATCTGTTCGATGCCGCCGATTCCACCTTTGCCGCGCAATTGTCGGGGAGCGAGGCGATCGAGATGCGCCGCTGGGTGCTGGGCCCCGAAACGAAAGCGGGTCAGGCCCGCAGCGGGCGGCGGCGCGGCCTTTCGGCGCGGCTGGCCGATGTCGCCAGCTATGACGATATGGCGGGCAAGGCGATTTCCGATGCGCGCGATGCCGCCATGATGCTGCCCGCGGACGGCTGGCTGGCCCGCATTGCCGAAGGGGAGCCGCTGGGCGCGGTCGAAACCCTGCTGGCCCATGTGCGCCGCCTGACCCATTCGCGCGACGAAAGCGGCAGCGGAGAGGCAGGTTACGGGATCGAGACCGAGGCCGCCGATCTGGACGGCCCGTTTCTGGAAGCCGCCGCCGACGCGCGCGAGGCGCTGGCCCGCCTGCGCCAGCCGCTGCTGAAGCTGACGGCACGGCTGGATGCGCTGATCGCCAGCGGAGAGGATGCGCCCGACTGGATGGACGGGCAGACCCGCCAGCGGATCGAGGGCGCGCGCCACGCGCTGTCGTGGCGGACCGATACGCTGGCCGCGTGGGAGGCATTGCTGGCGCGCATGGGCGGCCCCGCCGATCCCGATTTCGTCGACTGGCTGGCGGTGGACCGGGCCGAGGCGCGCGAGTTCGATATCGGCCTGCACCGCCACTGGCTGGACCCGATGAAGCCCTTTGCCGCGACCGTTCTGGAACCCGCGCACGGGGTGATGCAGACCAGCGCGACATTATGCGACCGATCTGCCCCGTCGGACGGTGAAGGGGGCCGCGATCCCGACTGGGCGCGGGCCGTGGCGCGGTCGGGCGCGGGGCATCTGGGCCTTTCCCCAAAGCTGGCCGAGGCAGCGAGCCCGTTCGATTACGCATCGCAGGCCGAAGTGCTGATCGTGACCGATGTGCCGCGCGGCGATATCGGCGCGCTGGCGGCTGCCTATGGAAGGCTGATCGAGGCATCGGGCGGCGGCGTGCTGGGCCTGTTCACCGCGATCCGGCGGCTGCGCGCGGTGCATGCGCGCATTGCCGACCGGCTGGCGCGCGGCGGGCTGCCGCTATACGCGCAGCATGTAGACCCGATCGACACGGGCACTTTGGTCGATATCTTCCGCGACGATCCGCGCGCGTCCCTGCTGGGCACCGATGCATTGCGCGACGGGGTGGACGTGCCGGGCGATTCGCTGCGGCTGGTGGTGATGGAGCAGGTTCCGTGGGCCAAGCCGTCGATCCTGCACCGCGCCCGCCGCGCCGCGCATATGCAGCAATTCGATGCCAACCGGCAGGCCTATGACGACGCCATCGTACGCGCGCGGATCGCGCAGGCGTTCGGCCGGCTGATCCGCAGCAAGGAGGACAGGGGCCGCTTTGTCGTGCTGTCGCCCGCCTTCCCGTCGCGCCTGCTGTCGGCCTTTCCCCAAGGGACACCGGTTCACCGCCTGACGCTCGATGACGCTTTACAAAGGTTGCAGAAATCTGTTTCCTCTGCGCAACCGGCGGAAAACGAAGAGGAGCGGAAAGGTTGAGCGATGCTGCGCTCTCAGATGGCGGTGACGCGCCTGTGACACGGGGCACCAAACGTCTGGGCCTGCTGCGCCACGCCAAGTCGGAGGCGCATCAGCCATCGGGCCGCGATTACGACCGCGGGCTCAATCCCAAGGGGCGCCGCGCCGCCGAAACCATGGGCCGCGCATTGGCCAAGGTGCAGCCGCCGTTCGACCGCGTGATCGCCTCTGCCGCGGCGCGGGCGCAGGAAACCATCGACATCGCGCTGGATGCCATGGGCCGCCATGCGCCGGTGGACCGCGTGAATGACAAGCAGCTCTATCTGGCCGATCCCGAACAGCTGATCGACGGCGCGGTCGAACATGGCGCGGGGGCCGACACCCTGCTGCTGGTCGCGCATAATCCGGGGCTGGAAGAGCTGGTGCTGCAACTGGTGCCCGCCGACCCGTCGGACGAATTGCGCGCCATCGTCGAGGAAAAATTCCCGACCGGCGCCTTCGCGCTCATCGAACTCGACATCGCGGACTGGAACGAATTGCGCAGTGCGAAAGGGCGGTTGATCAGCATGATCCGCCCCCGCGATCTGGACCCCGCGCTGGGGCCGGAATTTGCAAGGTAAAGGCAGCCGCCCGCGATTTATAGCCGAGGATTGCGAAGCAAGCGCAGGCCTATTTCGCCAGAGGCGGCAACCCGGCCGACGACCGCGAGGGGCCAAAGCCCCGCAGCGCGTCGTTCGACGTCCCAGCCGCGGCTTTGCCGTGGCTGGGACTGCTTTCGGGTGTTGCTTTTGGAATGGCGAATGGCCGGAATGGGGTGGTTAGCGGACATTGGTTCTTCGACCAAATCAGCCTAAAGTCGAGACGATGATAGCACGCGCTCTTCTATTTGCACCCGCCCTCCTAGTGACAGCTTGCGCGTCGCAAACGCCCTATGATGAGATTGGCATCTGTCTCACCAACACCGACGATTTTGCTGCGTTGAAGGAGGCTGTGGCGCAAGTGGCATCGCGCTACGGGCTCACTATTGACGACTATTCTGAAACAGCCAGTAGAGATTTAGAAGCACTCGATAGCCCAATCGTGACGGAGCACCTGTTCGCGCTATTCCTAGAAGATCCACGATGGGGATCGGAAGCAGGACCTGTGATGATCAATAACATCGGGGCTTCATCAGCAATGTCTGTCGGTGTTTCGATGTTCCGAAACAACGACCTGCTTGGGTCCGACACCAAAACGGACAATCTTCGTCGGGACCTGATCGCAACCGCATCGGGTCGCTGGAAGATAATCGATGCACCGAGTTCCGATGGCACTTATCATGAGTGCGTCGAATAGCCGAAGCTTGATGTCCGCAAACGGTCGGTTCCGGAAAGGCCGCTTTCGAACCGACGCCAGTGACTATCAGCCAAAGACAGCCCGCAGCAACTCCGCCCCGCCCTAAACCAGCGCTTCCGCCAATCTGCCGCGAATGGCGCGCAGTTTCGCTGCCAGTTCGGCATTCGGCGCACCGCCGGTTTTGCCCTCAACAGCCGCAGCAGCGACCGGTTTGGCATCCTCTCCCGCCTGACCGCTTCGCAGAGCACGCACCGCGCCCTTGATCGTGAACCCCTCGCGGTTCAGCAGGCGGTCGATGGTTTGCAGCAGGGCCACATCCTCGGGCCGGTAATAGCGGCGCTGGCCGCTGCGTTTCACCGGCTTCAGCATCGGGAACTGTTCTTCCCAATAGCGCAGCACATGGGGCTTGATGCCCAGCGCATTCGCCACCGCTCCGATCGTGCGGAAGGCGGCATTGTCCTTGTCGTCGTCGAAGAGGTCGCCCGCTCCGCTCACGTCATTCTCCGTTCAATGCCCGCTGGCCCTAAAGCCCGCTTACCTTGTCCTTCAGCATCTTGCTGGCACGGAAAGTCATCACGCGGCGCGGCGTGATCGGCACCTCGATCCCCGTCTTGGGGTTGCGGCCGATCCGTTCGCCCTTGTCGCGCAGCAGAAACGTGCCGAATCCGGAAATCTTCACATTCTCGCCATCCGACATGGCGTCACACATATGACCCAGAATGCTTTCCACCATGTCCAGCGATTCGGCGCGGCTGAGGCCCACCTTACGATGAATGACATCGGCAAGATCGGCACGGGTCAGCGTTCCGACTGATCGCATATCCAACATTCCCCTGTTCCCCTCGGTTGCTGGCGACCCGAGCGATAGCGGTAACTATTTCACACCAGCCGCAGCGATCCAAATGAAAACGGGACCAACACGCCGGTTTAGGCGGGTTTTTCGGGTAGTTGGGGCATCAATCTGGCTAGTTTGCGATCAAATCAGGCTGCCAGAGGGTGCGAATCGAACCGCGCGCTGATTTTTGTCAGCTTCGGATCAGGCAGGCGCCCCATGTGAATCCACCGCCCATCGCCTCCAGCATGACCAGCTGGCCGGGCCGGATTCGCCCGTCCCTGACCGCGACATCATAGGCCAGCGGCACGCTGGCGGCAGAAGTATTGGCATGGTCCTGCACCGTCTTGACGACTTTCTCGGGCGGTAGGTTCAGCTTCTTCGCCGTGGCATCCAGAATGCGGGCATTGGCCTGATGCGGCACCACCCAGTCCAGCCTGTCCGCGGCGACGCCGGCCTCGTCCATCACCTCGCGCAGGACATCGGCCAGATTGGTGACGGCGTGGCGGAACACTTCGCGCCCCTTCATCCGCAGCTTGCCCACGGTGCCGGTGGTCGACGGGCCGCCATCGACATAGAGCAGTTCGTTATGCTCGCCATCGGTGTGCAGGCGGCTGGCGATGATGCCCGGCGCGCTGTCGGCCTGGTCGGCGGGGAAGTCGCGCGCCTCCAGAACCATCGCGCCCGCGCCGTCGCCGAACAGGACGCAGGTGCCGCGATCTTCCCAGTCGAGGATGCGGCTGAAGGTTTCCGACCCGATCACCAGCGCGCGATGCACGCCGTTCGGGGCGGCACCGGCAGGCACTTTCAACAGCGCGTCGGCCGTGGCCATGGCATAGAGAAAGCCCGAACACACTGCCGCGACATCGAACGCATAGGCATTGCCCGCGCCGATCAGCTTCTGCACCTTGCTGGCGGTGGATGGAAAGGTCTGATCGGGCGTTGCGGTCGCCAGCACGATCAGAGAGATATCGGCAGCCGTCAGTCCTGCCGCGTCCAGCGCCTTTTGCGCGGCTTCGGCAGCAAGGGTCGCGGTGGTTTCACCCTCGCCCGCGATATGACGGGCGGCGATGCCGGTGCGTTCCCTGATCCATTCGTCGCTGGTATCGACGGTCTTGGCCAGTTCCTCGTTCGTGACGCGCCGTTTCGGCAGGGCCGAGCCCGAACCCACGACGCAGCTACGCCGGATCATACCAGTGGAATTGTTCATGCCTCTCCTGCGGCGGGAGTTTTCGGGGCGCTGGGGGTGCGCCGCGTCCGCCCGTTGGCAGCCAGCCCGCTTTCAGCAAGGTCGGCCGTAATACGCTCGATCAAATCTTCTTCCAGCAATCGCGCCGTCAACGCAACCGCATTGGCGACGCCCTTGGCATTGGCGCTGCCGTGGCTTTTCACCACCACGCCGTTAAGGCCAAGGAACACCGCGCCATTATGGTTATTGGGATCGAGATGATGCTTCAGCAATTCGGTCGCGGGGCGCGAGACGAGGAAGCCGATCTTGGAGCGGAGCGAGGACTGGAACGCCTCTTTCAGCAGGTCGGTCACGAAACGTGCCGCGCCTTCCACGGCTTTCAGCGCGATATTGCCCGAAAACCCGTCGGTGACGACCACATCGGTTTCGCCGCGATTGATCTTGTCCGCTTCGGTAAAGCCGCCGAAGCTGAAGGCGAGCTGTTCCTGTGCCTCGCGCAGCATTTCGGACGCATCGCGCAGCGCGCCGGTGCCCTTGGTCTCTTCGGTGCCGATATTCAGCAGGCGGACGCGCGGTTCGGCAAGGCCGGTGGCAATGCGCGAATAGGCCGCGCCCATCACCGCGAATTGCACCAGATTGCGGGCATCGCATTCGGTGTTCGCGCCCAGGTCGAGCATGACCATATCGGTCTCGCCCAAGGTCGGCATCAGCGCGGCGAGCGCGGGCCGGTCGATCCCCGGCATGGTGCGCAGTGACAGCTTGGCCATGGCCATCAGCGCGCCGGTGTTGCCGGAAGAGACGGCTGCGCCGGCCTCCCCCTTTTTCACCGCGTCGATCGCCATGCCCATCGAGGTCTTGCGCGCACGGCGCAGGGCCTGCGTCGGCTTTTCCTCACCGGACACGATTTCGGGCGCGTGGAGAATCTCCGACGCGCCGCGCATATTCGGATGATTGTCGAGCGCGGCCTTGATCCGCGCCTCGTCGCCGACAAGCAGGAATTTGAAACGATCATGACGGCGACGGGCCAGCGCCGCGCCTTCGATCATCACGCGCACGCCCTCGTCGCCGCCCATCGCGTCGATAGCGATACGCGGCAGACTCATCCTACTCTCCGGCCGGTCGGTCTTTTACAGGCCGACCGAGACGACTTCGCGACCGTTATAGTGGCCGCAAGCATCGCACAGATTGTGCGGGCGCTTCAACTCGCCACAGTTCGAGCATTCGTGGAACGCTGCGGGCTTGAGCGCATCATGCGCACGGCGATTGCCACGGCGATGCGGGGATACTTTTCTCTTCGGAACAGCCATTTCGGCACCTGCTTAAAATAACGATCAATGTTTGCGGGCCGCACTAGGCCATGCGGCGGCGGACAGCAAGGCCCGCCGGCAGCAAGACGCAAGTTTGCGGCGAAGGCGCGCCCATTACCGATTCTGGCGCGAAAAGCAAGGGTCGCTTTGCCCCCTGCTGCCCCGTGCCCGCCTGATCGCCCGCCTGCCCCCTGCCCGCTCCCCGCTTAATCCATTGCAACGATCTGTGCGTCGCGGGCGGCGTCGGGGCCGTGTTCGGCGTGGATTTTCAGTCGGGCAAGGCTGCTGTGGCAGCCCAGCGACATCATCGCGGTTTCGCCGGCGACTTCTTTTTCGGTCATGCCTTCGATGAATTGCGCGCTGACATTCAGATAGACCCTGCACGCGCCGTCCGGCAAAGGCTCGATGCGGAATACTTCGTGCGAGGAGACCAGCCGCCCGATCATCGGGTCGGCCTGACACGTATAGCCATACAGGCGATCACGCTCTTCCTGCGTGACATTGAGGTGGAAAGTTACATCCTCCATCCCCTGCATGATCAGACGCCATTGCCCGGCACCGGCACCGGGCAGGACCTGCTGCCCCTCGCCCCGCTTGGCGTTCATGTCGTCGGACCAGTCGAGCAGGCGGAAGATATCCTCTGCAGGACGCCCGATCTCCATGTCGAGGCTGAATTCGACGGGGCCTTCGGGCGCCATCTTCTTTTTGAACCAACCGAACATCGTACCCCTCCTGTCGCAGCCGCCCGCGGGTACTGCGAGCGACGGATCAACAGCTATGGTGCGCGATCAGGGTTAAAATTTCCCTGACGGAGGGCGGCTGAACCCGTATCTAATTGTTGCCGGATCCGTCCGCCAGGCCGTCACCGGCCGAAGGGCGAGAGGCGCCCGCAACGCGGCGGCGCGACAATTCGCGGGCATATTCCTGCAGGTCGGGAACCTCGTCCAGCTCGTCCACGATTTCGAAGCCGAAAATGGTTTCCAGCACATCCTCCAGCGTCACAAGGCCAAGGAAGGTGCCATATTCGTCGACCACCGCCATGATATGGTGGTGTTCGGAAATCATGCGGCGGAACAGGCGGTCGACCGTCGTTTCGTCCAGCACATGGGGCAGCGGACGGATCAGCGGATTGACCCCGTCGCCCTCGCTGTCCCCGTTCAGCAGGCTGGACAGCACCTCGTGCTTGATCACAAAGCCGGTGATATTATCGGCATTGTCGCGATAAACGGGGACGCGGGTATAGGGCGCCTCGCGGATGCGGGCAGCGAAATCGGCCAACGGCACATCCTGCGCCAGCGTGAACACCACCGTGCGCGGTGTCATCACATCCGAAGCCTTGAGCGCGTGAAGCTGGAGCATGTTCTTCATGAACCGCGCCTCGCTGCTGTCGATCTGGCCCGATGCCTGCCCAAGGCTGGCGACCGCGAGCAATTCGTCGCGGTGCTGCGGACTGTCGGCGGCGCGGCCCATGGTGATGAAACCCGTCAGCTTGCGCGATGCCCAGACCAGCGGGCCCAGCGCGGTGATCATGATCGGCAGGATCCACGCCGAAAACGGCGCCAGCGCGCGGGCATAGCGGGCGCCCAGCGTCTTTGGGATGATTTCGGTGACCACCAGAATGGCCAGTGTCAGGAAGGCGGCGAAAAACGCCTCTCCGCCATTGCCATACAGCTTGGCATATTGCGCGCCCGCGCCTGCCGCGCCCATGGTGTGCGCGATGGTGTTCAGCGTCAGGATCGCGGCCAGCGGACGTTCGATGTCATCCTTTAACCGCTTGAGCCTGGCCGCCCATTTCGCGCCCTGTTCCTCTGCCGTACGGACCTGCGTCGGCGTGATCGTCAGCAGCGAGGATTCGAGCAGCGAGCACAGGAAAGACACGCAAAGCGCCAGTGCAACGTAAAAGACCAGCAAGGCCATGTGTCTGAATTCTTCCCGTAATGACTGCGCGCCGACTGTCCGATTTGTCAGTCGCCCGATATTGCAAGAGCAGGTCCGGCAGGACTGTCCGAACGCGAAACCCTATTGCTTCAGCGCCATATCGGCAACGAAAGGATTGGTCTGTCGTTCCGCGCCGAAAGTGCTGACCGGGCCATGGCCGGGAACGAAGGTGATGTCGTCGCCCAGCGGCCACAGCTTTTGCGTGATCGCGTCGATCAGGCTCTGGTGGTCGCTCATCGGGAAATCGGTGCGGCCGATGCTGCCCTTGAACAATACGTCGCCCACGAATGCGAAGCGGCTGGGCTGATGCACGAACACCACATGGCCGGGCGTGTGCCCCGGGCAATGGACGACATCCAGCACCAGATCGCCGACGGTGACGGTGTCGCCATCCTTCAGCCAGCGGTCAGGCTCGAACGTATGCGCCTCTACGCCCCAACGGCCGGCATCGTCGTCCAGCCGCGCGATCCAGAAACGGTCGGCTTCTTCCGGCCCCTCGATCGGCAGGTCCAGCTCGCTGGCCAGTTCGCCCGCCATGCCGCAATGGTCCAGATGGCCATGGGTGATCAGGATCTTTTCCAGCGTAACACCGGCCTTGGCGACGCCCGCCTTCAGCCTGTCCAGATCGCCGCCGGGATCGACCAGCGCGCCCTTCATCGTTTTCGTGCACCAGATCAGCGAGCAGTTCTGCTGAAGCGGGGTCACGGGCAGGATCGCGGCGCGCATGGCGGGCTGGCTGGCTGTATCGGTCATGCGGCCGAAATGGCCGGAGGCGCGGATGATTGCAAGCCGGTCGATGGCACGAGGCCGGCGGCAGGGGGCGGGTGGAAGGGGACGGCGAGCAATGGGCGGGGAACCGCGCGCGCGAATTCGGATTGACCCCGTATCGTTTCGCGGCATTGAGGGCGGATGGAGAGGATGGACACCAACAGCACCGCCAGCGCGAAGCCGCAGCGCGAGCATTTCTGGGACAGCCTGCGCGCCGTGCTGATGCTGCTGGGCATCCCCTATCACGTGGCGCTGTCCTATATGGTCGGGCGGCAGTGGATCGTGAAATCGGGCGAAGGCGTCACCGGCTTTATCGAACTGGCCCGCTTTATCAGCCTGTTCCGAATGCCCGCATTCTATCTGATCGCAGGCTATTTCGCGGCGATGCTGCTGGCGCGGCGCGAACCGGCGATCTGGCTTGAGGGGCGTTTCCGGCGGCTGGGCATTCCCTTCGTGACATCGGTCATAGTGCTGGTGCCGGTGATGAACTGGTTTTGCGAGTTTTCGAACCTGCCGTTGCAGGCCGCCATCGACAGCTGGATCGGCAATTCGCTGAAATCGGGCGGATATTGGGTGCGGCATTTATGGTTCATCATCGTGCTGCTGTATTTCTGCTGTGCGATCGCCTGGCTGGCGCGCGCTAAACCCGGCTTTGCCAAGGCGCGGCTGCCCGAACGGATCGACCGGCTGGCGGGGCGGCACATGGTCGCGGCGCTGCTGGTGCTGGCCGCCATCGTCGGCCTGTGGGAAGCGCTGGCGGTAGAGGCATTCTATATCGCGGGCCTCAACACCAATATCATTCAGGAAATCCTGCGGGTCGACCAGACGATCATCTATGCGCCTTGGTTCGCGCTGGGCTGTTTCCTTCAGCGCAGCCGCGAGACCGTGGCGCAGGTCACGCGCTATTCGCATCTGGTCGCGGTATTGGCCGTGATCGCGGTGGTGCTGGCCATCGTGACCAAGGAACAGGTGCACCCCGCCCTGTTCCGCTTTATCGAGACATTCGCCGCCATGCTGATGACTCAGCTGTCGATCAGTATCGCGGCGCATCTGTTCGACCGGCCCATTCCGCTGGTCCAGCGTTTTACCTCGGCCAGCTTCGTCATCTATCTGTTCCACCTGCCGGTCATCTGCGGGCTGGTGTTCGCGGGCCAGTATGTGCCGCTGCCCCCGCTGGTAAAGGCGGTTGCGGTCATGGTGCTGACCTTGCTGATATCCTATGCCGCATGGCTGGTGATCGAACGCAGCAAGGCACTGGCGCTGATGTTCGACGGCGGGATGCGGCCCGCGCCGGTGTCGGCCTAGACGCGCCCCCCTTTCCATACCACGCGCCCCAGCACATCCAGATCGCGCAAAGGCACCGCCATGTCCGACGGATAGGCGTGATTGTCCGAGATTACTGCGGCCTGACCCGTGCCGAATTGCAGGCGCTTTACCTGTAGCACGCCGTCGCGGCGGATGACATGGATACCGTCGCGCAGGCGGCCCGACGGATCGGCATCGGCGCGCGCGACCAGTATCTCGTCACCGTCACGCAGGGTCGGCTCCATCGAATCGCCCGCCACGGTCAGCGCCGACAGCGCGCCGGGCGTAAGCCCCAGTTCGCGCAGCCAGCCCTGTGCGAACCGCAGATGGCCGACCGGCGCATCCTCCTCTGCCACCGCGCCCGGCCCTGCCGATGCGCCCAGTGCAAGCCGCGGCACATCGACCCATTGCGCGCGCGGCGCGGGAAGTTTCCCCGATGATTTCGCTATTGCGGGAGAAATATCCTCTGCCTCCGGCGCGCCCAGCTCATCCTCTCCCACACCGAAGAAGCGGGCGAGCGTGCCGCGGTCCACTTCCTCCAGCTTGCGCGGGCTGCCCTTGCGGATAAACTGCTGCAAATAGCTGGGATTTCTGCCGATCAGCTTCGACAGGGATGACAGGCTGACACCCCGCCCGTCGGCGAGTTCCATCAGCCTTTGGCGGGCCGGATCGAGTGCGAGTTTATTAACCATTCCTCATTCCTACATGAAAGATTTTTCCTAGACAAGTAGGATTTCTCCTGCGACCTGATCCTTACACCCCGCGATGGTCCCAACGGGTGATTCGAGAATTAGGGAGTTCCAAGTGCTTATCCGTGAAATCGAGAAATTCCTGCGCAGCACCGGCATGCCTGCCAGCAAGTTCGGACGGATGGCGGCGCGTGACCCGCGGCTTGTGCATGATCTGCGCAATGGCCGCGAACCGCGTCGTCGCATGGTGATAAGGGTGGAACATTTCATGAACAAATACAAGCTGGAGATGCCCCATGCGCGCTGATTTCCCCACCCGGACACCCGCCTCCACTCACGACAAGCCCATGCCCCGCAAGGCACAGCGCCCGATCCGCCGCAGCATTTCCGAACGTCTGGAAGACGCCGTGCTGGCGCTGGCTGGCGGTCTGGGCGCGGTGACGATCCACCGCGAAATGCCATGGGCCAGCATTACCTTTGCCGGCACGCGCCACACATTATCGCTGTGTTTTACCGGCAGCGGAGCGGTGGATGCTGGCGAGGATTTGCTGGCAAAGCTTCCCGACCATGAATTCCGCATCCCCGGCCAGCTTGTCGCCGATGCGCAGATCGTGAAGGTCGAGCATGAAATGCTGCCCGAATCCAAGCTGCGGGTTCAGGTCGAACTGCTGCTGCTGGAAGATTAGGGCCCGCGACAGCCTACGCGATCAGGCCAGCTTCCATTCCCAGCCCAGCGGATCGCCGTCCATAACTTCCACGCCCTTTGCCGCCAGCTCGTCGCGCAACGCGTCCGACAGGGCGAAATCCTTGTCGGCGCGGGCGGTCTTGCGGCGGGCGAGAATATCCCCGATCTCTCCCTCGTCGATCTGCGCGCCCTTGGGGCGCAGGCGCAGCGCCTCACGATCGGGCAGCGGCAGGCCCAGTGCCGACATCATCGCGCCGACCAGCGCGCCCTTTTGCGCCTGATCGGTTTTCTTCACCGCCACTGCCTCTTCCAGCACGGTCAGCGCGACCGGCGTGTTGAGGTCGTCCGCCAGCGCGGCATCGAATTTCGCGATCAGCGGCACCAGCTTGGGATGGGTCACTGCCGCCTGCGCCTGCGCCAGCGTCGCGCCATCGTCCACGCGGCCCAGTAACGGGCGCGCCGCCGACAACAGGCGTTTCAACCGCACCAGCGCCGCGCCCAGCCCGTCCCAGCTGAATTCCAGCTCGCTGCGGTAATGCGCCTGCAGGCACAGCATGCGATAGGCCAACGGGTGATAGCCCTTGTCGATCAGCAATTGCAGGCGAAGAAATTCGCCGGACGACTTCGACATCTTGCCTGACCGCTCGACCAGAAAATTATTGTGCATCCAGATGCGCGCGCCGGAATTGGCGGCATCGGCCAAACTCATCGAACCGGACCCGCCGCATTCGCAAAACGCCTGATTCTGCGCGATTTCGTTCGGGTGGTGGATTTCGCGGTGGTCGATCCCGCCGGTGTGGATGTCGAAGGGAAAACCCAGCACCTCGCCGCTCATCACGCTGCATTCCAGATGCCAGCCAGGCGCGCCCCTGCCCCACGGGCTGTCCCATTCCATCTGCCGCGTCTCGCCCGCAGGCGTCTTGCGCCAGATCGCGAAATCCTGCGGATTACGCTTGCCGTCGACCGCCTCGATCCGGCCCTCTCCGTCCTCGGTCACCGCGCGCGCCAGCCGCCCGTAATCGGCGACGGTCGACACATCGAAATAGAGGCCGCTGTCGAGTTCGTAGCAATGCTTCGGCGCGATCCGTTCGGCAAAGGCGATCATCTTTTCGACGTAATCGGTCGCAATCGTCCACTGCGCGGGCTGGCGGATGTTCAGCGCCGCCACATCGGCCCAATAGGCCTGCGTGTAATGCTCGGCGATGTCCCAGATGCTTTGCGATCTGGCCGCCGCCATCTTCTCCATCTTGTCCTCGCCCGCGTCGGCATCGTCGGTCAGATGGCCCACATCGGTGATATTGATGACATGGGTCAGCTCATATCCCTTCCACGTCAGCACGCGGCCCAGTATATCGGCAAAGACATAGGCGCGCATATTGCCGATATGCGGATAGTTATAGACCGTCGGCCCGCAGCTATAGACGCGCGCCTCTCCCGGATGGACGGGGGTGAACGCCTCCGCCTTGCGGGTCAGCGAATTGAACAGGGTGAGCGCGATGTCGGTCATGGCGCGCTGCCTTACGCGGGCGCGGCGCAAGGTCAAGCACCGGCAGCGTAGCGTTGGCGCCGTCAGGGCGCCCCCGTCGTCGAGCAGCGAGTCGGATCGGGGCGGGATCGCCACAATTTCATTCTGCGCCATCGCAGCCAGAAAATCGCCGCGCCCGATGCGATCCTTCGCGGCCGCACAATATTGATGTCGAATTTGCGTAATATAAGCACGGATTCGGGGATTGGCTTTGACAGTTTAGGAAAGCCGCGCGAAAAGCGGCGCGGGACTGAACAGAACAGAACATGTTCACGACCGACCACTCGTCTTGATCGCATTTCCATCAGGGTCGCGTTACCAGCGATTTTGCCTGTCGGCCGGTTATTCCTTTCAACTGGAGGATGTACCGATGAAGAGATTACTAGCCCGTCTTATTCACGGGGTTGGCTACGAAGGGTTGGCGGGAGTGGCATAAGCCTCTGATCTGAATTAGGAACTGGGTGTCTACACCGGCCCTGCTGCAGGGCAGAAAATGCCACAGGCCACACCCGCCATGAACGACGATATCGCAAGCCCCTTCCGATTCCCAGCGGTCGACCGCAAGAAAGTCACAGCCGCGTTCGACGGTGGTCGGCTCACTTCGGACGGCGGCGTTCTGTTGCTGTCGCAGGCCGAGCGCGCGATGGGTATCTGCCAGCGGCTTGCGACTTGCATTGCCGATCCGCGCGATCCTGCGCGGGTGATCCATCGCCTCGACGACATCCTGCGTGCCCGCGTGTTCGCGATCGCCTGCGGCTATGAGGATGCCGACGATCTCGATGCCCTGCGCGACGATCCGGGCTTCCGCCTGGCCCTGGGCAAGCTGCCGGGATCGGGCGCGGGGCTGGCCAGCCAACCGACGATGAGCCGGTGGGAGAATGCACCGATCACGCGCGAGTTGGCGAAGATGCTGGCCGCGATGATCGACATCTACTGCGCCAGCTATCCGGCCCCGCCGGCGGCGGTGACGCTGGATATCGATGATACCTGCGATGTCGTCCATGGCTATCAGCAGTTGTCGTTCTGGAATGGTCATCATGGCGAGCGTTGCTTCCTGCCGATCCATGTCTACGACACCGCCACTGGCCGGCCGGTGGCGATGCTGCTGCGCACCGGCAAGACACCGTCTGGTGTTGAAGCTGCCGGTCACATCCGGCGCCTCGTGCGCCACATCCGCCGGCAATGGCCCGAAACGCACATCACCATCCGCGGCGACGGGCACTATGGGCGGCCCGAGGTCATGGCCGTCTGCGAGGGTTGCGGCGTCGACTACGTGTTCGGCCTGCCGACCAACGCCGTGCTACGCGCCGATCCCGAAATCGTCGTTGCCGCCGATGCCTGTGCGGTCAAACGCGCTCAGCGCCAGTACCCGGTCCTGCGCACCTATGCCGAGACCCGCTACGGGGCCAAAAGCTGGAAGTGCCAGCGCCGCGTCGTCGCCCGGATCGAGGCCAGTACGATGCGCATGGACATCCGCTATGTCGTCACTTCGCTGACCGAAGGCTCGGCCGAGCACATCTATGATACGCTCTACTGCGCGCGCGGTCAGGCCGAAAACCTGATCAAGCTGCACAAGACCCAGCTGGCCAGCGATCGCACCTCGTGCCGCTCTCCCAACGCCAATCAGATGCGCCTCATCCTGCACACCGCCGCATACTGGCTCCTGTGGCGCATTCAGCAGGAAATCCCCAAGGCAGCCTCGCTCGCGACCGCCGAGTTCGCAACGTTGCGCCTCAGGCTGCTCAAGGTCGCTGCCCGCGTCATTGAGAGCGCCACTCGCATCCGTGTCGCCTTCGCGTCAGCCTGTCCCGATGCCTCCGTTTTGAAAGCCATCGCCACCAATCTCAGGCCTGCACCTACTTAGGCGGTGCGGCTGTGCCGCCGAACTCCGAGCTCCATTCCATCAACCTCGAAAAGCCCATTGATCCTGACGCGGTGAAAAATGCCGTCGAAGACGCTCGCCCGGACTACGCCGCCAACGTCAGATCAAGGCCCATCCACTTCGCTGCTGCGGCCTCATGAATAAACCGGGCTAGCAACCGCCACCGCGGCCATCGTGCTGTTGGGATCGGCCCCGACCATTGCCAAGCAGGACAAGAACCCGCCCATCCTTGTCGATGCGGGCAATCTGACCGCGCAATGGGCGCAGGATGTTTCGCAGGACCTGGATCGGGAACTGATGAAAATCCGGCCCGCGCCGCGTGAAATCCTGCCAAATGGCCTTGTCCAGATCCGGTTCGAGGTTGCGGACGGCCATCCCGTCAATGTCCGCGTGCACCGCCAGTCGGGCTACCGCTGGCTGGACCGTCAGGCCGTGCGTTCGGTCGAGCGGCTGAACAACATGTCCGACATTCCCTATACCGCCGACAATACGCGGACGGTGCAGGCCAATATCATCACGGCCCGCGACGAGGATGCCTTTCGCGACCTGCATGACGAGCTGATCGCCGTGGAGGAAGCGCGCATGGCATCGAGCGGACCCGACCGGACGGTGATCGCGCTGAACCCGGGAAGCAGGAGAGCAGGGTAAGCCGTCACCACGCAGGAACTGCCCCGGCAGCAACACCCCCCCGTTGTCACACCCGTGCCACCATCCGGGCGCGGTTGCCGGGGCAGTTCTTTGCGGATTTGCATGATCGAAAGGACAGAACGATGAGGAGATTTGCCGTCATTCTGGCGGGCAGTTTCTGTGCCGCCCTAACCCAACCAGCCACCGCCGAACCGGCCACCGCAGAACCGACCGCTAGCGCGCCGATTCTGGTCGATGCCGCGCCCGATGCCGCGCAATGGTCGGCCACCGCGTCGCGGCGGCTGGACCGCAATCTGCATCGCGCGCGCGCCGACATGCCGCCCGATATTCCCGATGCCATCGTCCAGATCCGTTTCGAACTGGTCGACGGGCAGCCAGCCAATATTCGCCTGATGCGTTCGTCGGGCAAGCCATGGCTGGACAGGGACGCGATGGAGGCAATTGCCGCCATGGACGATCTGCCTGCCCTGCCCGTCGCTTTTCAGGGGCGTGAGGTGCAGGCCAATATCATCACCGCGCGCCATTCCTATCAGGCCCGCAGGCTGCAACGCGAATTGCACAAGAGCGAAGCCGCGCGGCTTGCCTCCGCCCCTGACGAGGCTGGCGTGCTGACGCTTTATTCGGGTTAGGCTTATTCGGGTCAGGGCCGACCGGCCCGACCGGCCCGATCAGCCCGACCTGCGCCTAATCGCCTTCGAACAGGCCCGCCAATTGCTCGATCATGGTGCCGCCCAGTTGTTCGGCATCCATGATCGTGACGGCGCGGCGGTAATAGCGGGTGACATCGTGGCCGATGCCGATCGCCATCAACTCGACCGGCGATTTCCTCTCGATCCACTCGATCACCTTGCGCAGATGCGCTTCCAGATAGCCGGCGCTGTTGACCGACAGGGTGGAATCGTCGACCGGCGCGCCATCGGAAATCACCATCAGGATGCGGCGATCCTCGGGCCGCGCCAGCAGGCGCGCATGCGCCCACATCAAGGCCTCGCCGTCGATGTTTTCCTTCAGCAGCCCTTCGCGCATCATCAGGCCCAGATTGCGACGCGCGCGCCGCCATGGCTCGTCCGCCTGCTTGTAAACGATATGGCGAAGATCGTTGAGGCGGCCCGGATTTTCGGGCTTGCCCCTCGACAGCCATTGCTCGCGGCTTTGCCCGCCCTTCCACGCGCGGGTGGTAAAGCCGAGGATTTCGGTCTTCACACCGCAGCGTTCCAGCGTGCGGGCCAGCACGTCGGCGCTGATCGCGGCGATGGAGATCGGCCGCCCGCGCATCGACCCCGAATTGTCGATCAGCAGGGTGACGACCGTGTCCTTGAATTCCTGATCCCGCTCGATCTTGTAGCTGAGCGACGATCCGGGCGAGATCACAACCCGCGCCAGACGGGCAGCATCGAGCAGCCCTTCTTCCTGATCGAAGTCCCACGACCGGTTCTGCTGCGCCATCAGGCGGCGCTGCAACCGGTTGGCGAGCTTCGTCACCACGCCCTGCAAGCCCTTTAGCTGCGCGTCGAGATAGGTGCGCAGCCGCGTCAGCTCTTCCTCGTCGCACAGATCGGCTGCGCCGATGATCTCGTCGAAATCGTCGGTGAACGCCTTGTAATCGAAATCGTCGGGCAGATCGGTCCATGGGCGGTTGGGCCGCACGGGCATCATGCCTTCCTCGGCATCCTCGCCCGGATCGAATTCGCCGTCGGCGTCGAACTCGCCCTCGTCCTCACCGTCGTTCTCGCCCTCGCTGTCCTGCGGTTCGGCAGCGGCATCGACGGGGTTTGATTTCTCGTCCGAGGGTTGCTCTTCCTCGGGGCTGTCGTCCTGATCGCCGTCCTCGCCCTCGGGCTCGTCGCCTTCGTCGATCTCCTGTTCGGATTGCATGTCCAGCTCGACCATTTCCAGATGGCGGAGCAGGTCGAGCGCGCCCTTCTGGAATGCCTTCTGGTCGTTCAGCACATCGGCCAGCCGGTCGAAATCGTCGCCGATGGCGGCCGCAATCGCCTCGCGCCGCAGGGCAAGCCCGTCCTGCGCCGCTTCGGGCGCGGCCTGACCCGTCAGATGTTCGCGCAGCATCAAGGCGAGCGCGGTGGCGATGGGCACATCCTCTGCCCGGTCGGCGCGGGTGATCGAATCCGCCGCCAGCCTTTTATCCAGCGCAGCGGCCAGATTGGCGCGCGTGCCCGTCATGGCGTTGGCGCCGATGGCTTCCCAGCGGACCTGTTCGACCGCATCGAACGCCTGCCGCGCCAGCGCGTCAGACGGGCGCATCCGGTTGTGCAGCGCGCTGTTGTGGTGCCGCTGTTTCAGGGCAAAGCTGTCGGCCACCCCGCGCGCAATGGCAACGGGGCCAGCCTCCAGCTTGCGGCCCGGCATCGGCACGCGGACGCTGTTCCCCACTTGCGCGGGGGTGTCCGACGTCCAGCTGACTTCGATCTCCGCATCCTCGGCCACGGCGCGGGCCGTGCCGGTCAATGCGGCGCGAAAACGGTCGAGATTCGATTCTTCTGCCAAAAGGGCCTTCCGCCTTACAGGATCGATTGGCCGGTTGCGGCCCAGTCCTTCATGAAACCTTCGATGCCCTTGTCGGTCAGAACGTGATTGGCCAGCGCCTTGATCACCTTGGGCGGCATGGTGCCGACATCGGCGCCGATGCGCGCGCATTGGAGAACATGAGTCGGATGCCGGATTGAGGCCGCGAGGATTTCAGTCCCGAACGCATAATTGTTATAAATCTCGCGAATATCAGCGATCAGTTCCATCCCGTCGAAACCATTATCATCATGCCGACCGATGAAAGGCGACACGAAAGTCGCCCCCGCCTTGGCCGCCAAAAGCGCCTGATTGGCCGAGAAGCAAAGCGTGACATTGACCTGCGTGCCGTCATTCGTCAGCGCGCGGCAGGTTTTCAGACCGTCGATGGTCAGCGGCACCTTGATGCAGACATTATCCGCGATCTTGCGCAGCACCTCGGCCTCTTTCATCATCGTTTCATGGTCGAGAGCGACGACTTCGGCGCTGACCGGCCCGTCGGTCAGTCCGCAGATTTCCTTCGTCACTTCCATGAAATCGCGGCCCGACTTGGCGATCAGGCTGGGGTTGGTGGTCACGCCATCCAGCAGGCCGGTCGCGGCCAGCTCGGCGATTTCGGCGGTATCGGCAGTGTCGGCGAAGAATTTCATCGGGAAAGGTCCATTTCTTCCGCGCTTTTGAATGCGCCACGGGGTTATGGGGGCAAACATGAGTCGCGCCCTGTTCGTCTGTGCGGTCCGCATTGCCGCCCTGTCCGCCCTTTTGCAACCGGCGAGCGCCGTTGCGGAAGAGCAGGAGTTCCAGCTGTGGACCATGGCCAGCGCCGAAACCGCCGTTGCGCCCGATACGCCGCTGGTGGCGGATATCGGATACCGGCTGCGCGACGATGCATCGGGCGACGACCAGTTCCTGATCCGCGCCAGCGCCGATACCACCCTGACCCCGCTGGTGCGGCTGGGCGGCGGGGTGGCGCATTTCGAAACCGGCGGAGTGGTCGAATGGCGCCTTTTCGAACGCGTCACGCTGGCCCGGCGCGGCTTTGCGCTGCGCAGCCAGTTCGAACAGCGGTTTTTCGACGATGGCGACCGCGCCGAATTGCGGCTGCGCGAACGGATCCAGCATAGCTGGCGGCTGGACCCGAAAACGCGGCTGGCCGCATCGGGCGAATGGCTGCTGCGCCTGCGCAACAAACGGCAGGGCGGCGATACGGGGACCGACCAGCTGCGCGCCAATATCGCCGTCACCCGCGAACTGGGCCGCGGGATCGAGGCGACGGCGGGCTATCTGCTGATCTATCACCCCGTCGCCGACGAACCCAATGTGCTGGCCCATGTGCCGCAAATCTCGGTCTTGCGGCGGTTCTGACCGGTCACCGCATCCCGAACGCGCCGATCAGCAACGGATCGTTGGTGGCATAGGGATCGGCGCGGATGGCGCTTTCCCGCTGGCCGATGGCGGTCCAGATCGCATCCTCGGTCCGCCGGGTCAGCGAACCCGCCACGCCCGACAGATCGACGCCCGCCAGTTGCGACAAGGCGGGGCCCAGCACCGGATCGTTCACCACGCGCAGCGCATCGGACACTTCGGGCAGCATCACCTCGATCAGTTGCTGGCCCATGTTCTGGCGCAGGAATCCGGTCGCGGCGGTCGGCCCGCCGGCGATCAGCGCGGCGGCGTTCTGGATGCCGATCACCCGCACCGTATCGGCCACCACGGGCGCCGCGCGATAGGCGCCTTCGGCCGCGATGCTGTTGAATTCGCGCATCATGCGTTCGCGCACGATGGTCGATCCGAGGATGGAGGCGATCGCCCCGCCCCGCCCCGCCAGCGCGTCGTCCACCGCCAGCCGCGCCAGCTGCGTGTCGTAAAATCCGTCGGGTGCCAGCAATTGTTCGAACGCATCCTGCGACGCGACGGTCAGCAGGCGGCGGATCGCCTCGGTATAGCTGAACCCGCCATAGGTCGCGCAGCCCGATAGCGTCAGTGCCCCTGCGCCCAGGGCGGCAAGGCCCAGAAAGCGGCGGCGATGGGCGAAATTCACAGGCGGATGGGCGGCTTTATCCATATTCAATTCCTCTATGGCCCTGTCATCGGGGCGCGGCAGCCGCCATATGGGTGGCAAGATGAACCGCGTCCGTCTCCTCGTCATGAATGCCGCATTGGGTCCGCTGGATTACCGCGTGCCCGATGGCATGGCACTGGAAGCCGGCAGCGTGGTCGTCGCGCCGCTGGGGCCACGGCAAGTGACTGGCATCGTGTGGGAAAGCGAACGACTGCCCGGGACAGAGGTTCCGGATTCGCGCCTGCGCCCGCTGCTGGGCGCATTGCCGGTGGAACCGCTGCGCGCCCCGCTGCGGCGGCTGATCGAATGGACGGCGGATTATTACTGCGCCTCGATGGCCAGCGTCGCGCGCATGGCACTGTCGTCCAGCGCCGCGCTGCGCGGGGGCGGCACGATCACCGAATACCGGCTGACCGGCGAAGAGCCGCCGCGCATGACCCCGCAGCGCGATGCGGCACTGTCGGCGCTGGACGGAGAGCAAGGCACGATCCGCGAGCTGGCGGACCTTGCGGGCGTATCCGAAGCGGTCCTGCGCGGGCTGGTCAATGCCGGGTGTCTGGAAGCGGTCGAGGTCGCCATCGACCGGCCCTTCGATGCGCCCCGTCCCGATCACGCCCCGCCCGATCTGTCGGACGGGCAACAGGCGGCCGCCGACCGTTTCATCGACGCGGTGCGCGCCCGCAAATTCGCCCCCATGCTGCTGGACGGGGTGACCGGATCGGGCAAGACCGAAACCTATTTCGAAGGGGTGGCCGAAGCCTTGCGGCTGGGACGGCAGGTGCTGGTGCTGCTGCCCGAAATCGCGCTGACGCAGAATTTCCTGAAACGGTTCGAGGCGCGTTTCGGCGTGGCCCCCACCGTCTGGCACAGCGCGCAGAAACAGTCGGACCGCCGCCGCGCATGGCGGCAAGTGTCCGAAGGCGGCGCCAGCGTGGTGGTCGGCGCGCGGTCGGCGCTGTTCCTGCCGTTTGCCGACCTTGGCCTGATCGTCGTCGACGAAGCGCACGAGATCAGCTTCAAGCAGGACGATGGCGTGCGTTATAATGCGCGCGATGTGGCCGTGATGCGCGCGCGGTTCGAAAATATTCCCGCCATTCTCGCCAGCGCGACGCCCGCATTGGAAAGCCTGCAAATGGCCGAGGCGGGGGTGTATGAGAAAATCGACCTGCCCGCCCGTTTCGGCGGCGCGGTACTGCCCGATATCCGCATCGTCGACCTGCGCGAGGAAAGCCCCCCGCGCGGCCGCTGGATCGCGCCCTCGCTGGTGACGGCCATCGAGGAGCGGCTGAAGCGCAGCGAACAGGCGCTGCTGTTCCTCAACCGGCGGGGCTATGCGCCGCTGACCTTGTGCCGCCAGTGTGGCTATCGCTTCCAATGCCCCAATTGCTCGGCATGGCTGGTCGAACATCGCCTGACCCGCCGCCTTGCCTGCCACCATTGCGGGCATCAGGTGAAAAGCCCCGAAGCCTGCCCCGAATGCGGTGAGAGCGATTGCCTTGCCGCCTGCGGACCCGGCGTCGAACGCATCGCGGACGAGGTGGCCGAGATATTCCCCGACGCCCGCACCGCCGTCGTCACGTCGGACACGCTTTCCAGCCCGGACAAGATCGGGGAATTCGTCGATGCGGCGCAAGCGGGCGAAATCGACGTGATCGTCGGCACGCAGCTGGTGACCAAGGGCTATCACTTCCCCGAACTGACCCTTGTGGGCGTGATCGATGCCGATCTGGGCCTTGAAGGGGGCGATCTGCGCGCCGCCGAACGCAGCTATCAGCAGATCGCGCAGGTCGCGGGCCGCGCGGGCCGCGCCGCCAAGCCGGGTGAAGTGCTGATCCAGACGCGCCATCCCGATGCGCCCGTCATCGCCGCGCTCGCCGCCTATGACCGCGATGCGTTTTACGAGGCCGAGAGCGATGCCCGCCGCCATGCGGGCGCGCCGCCATTCGGCCGCTGGGCCGCCATCATCGTGTCGAGCGAGGACGAGGCCGAGGCCGCCGAAGCCGCCCGAAAGATCGGCGGCAGCGCGCCGCGGCTGGACGATATCGCCGTATTCGGCCCCGCCCCCGCGCCGCTGTCGATGCTGCGCGGCCGCTATCGCTATCGCCTGCTGGTCAATGCCCGCCGCAGCGCCGCGCTGCAGCAGACGATCCGCGAATGGCTCGGCCCGATCGATCACCCGCAAGGCGTGCGCGTCGGCGTCGATATCGACCCCTATAGTTTCGTCTGAACAGCTGAAATCGTGCGAAAATGGCGCGAAATCTCGTTTCAGAGGTAACTTAACCCGGTTTATTCATGAGGCCGCAGCAGCGAAGTGGATGGGCCTTGATCTGACGTTGGCGGCGTAGTCCGGGCGAGCGTCTTCGACGGCATTTTTCACCGCGTCAGGATCAATGGGCTTTTCGAGGTTGATGGAATGGAGCTCGGAGTTCGGCGGCACAGCCGCACCGCCTAAGTAGGTGCAGGCCTGAGATTGGTGGCGATGGCTTTCAAAACGGAGGCATCGGGACAGGCTGACGCGAAGGCGACACGGATGCGAGTGGCGCTCTCAATGACGCGGGCAGCGACCTTGAGCAGCCTGAGGCGCAACGTTGCGAACTCGGCGGTCGCGAGCGAGGCTGCCTTGGGGATTTCCTGCTGAATGCGCCACAGGAGCCAGTATGCGGCGGTGTGCAGGATGAGGCGCATCTGATTGGCGTTGGGAGAGCGGCACGAGGTGCGATCGCTGGCCAGCTGGGTCTTGTGCAGCTTGATCAGGTTTTCGGCCTGACCGCGCGCGCAGTAGAGCGTATCATAGATGTGCTCGGCCGAGCCTTCGGTCAGCGAAGTGACGACATAGCGGATGTCCATGCCCATCGTACTGGCCTCGATCCGGGCGACGACGCGGCGCTGGCACTTCCAGCTTTTGGCCCCGTAGCGGGTCTCGGCATAGGTGCGCAGGACCGGGTACTGGCGCTGAGCGCGTTTGACCGCACAGGCATCGGCGGCAACGACGATTTCGGGATCGGCGCGTAGCACGGCGTTGGTCGGCAGGCCGAACACGTAGTCGACGCCGCAACCCTCGCAGACGGCCATGACCTCGGGCCGCCCATAGTGCCCGTCGCCGCGGATGGTGATGTGCGTTTCGGGCCATTGCCGGCGGATGTGGCGCACGAGGCGCCGGATGTGACCGGCAGCTTCAACACCAGACGGTGTCTTGCCGGTGCGCAGCAGCATCGCCACCGGCCGGCCAGTGGCGGTGTCGTAGACATGGATCGGCAGGAAGCAACGCTCGCCATGATGACCATTCCAGAACGACAACTGCTGATAGCCATGGACGACATCGCAGGTATCATCGATATCCAGCGTCACCGCCGCCGGCGGGGCCGGATAGCTGGCGCAGTAGATGTCGATCATCGCGGCCAGCATCTTCGCCAACTCGCGCGTGATCGGTGCATTCTCCCACCGGCTCATCGTCGGTTGGCTGGCCAGCCCCGCGCCCGATCCCGGCAGCTTGCCCAGGGCCAGGCGGAAGCCCGGATCGTCGCGCAGGGCATCGAGATCGTCGGCATCCTCATAGCCGCAGGCGATCGCGAACACGCGGGCACGCAGGATGTCGTCGAGGCGATGGATCACCCGCGCAGGATCGCGCGGATCGGCAATGCAAGTCGCAAGCCGCTGGCAGATACCCATCGCGCGCTCGGCCTGCGACAGCAACAGAACGCCGCCGTCCGAAGTGAGCCGACCACCGTCGAACGCGGCTGTGACTTTCTTGCGGTCGACCGCTGGGAATCGGAAGGGGCTTGCGATATCGTCGTTCATGGCGGGTGTGGCCTGTGGCATTTTCTGCCCTGCAGCAGGGCCGGTGTAGACACCCAGTTCCTAATTCAGATCAGAGGCTTATGCCACTCCCGCCAACCCTTCGTAGCCAACCCCGTGAATAAGACGGGTTAAAGGCTTCAAATCCCCTGTCGGACTGTGCACAGTGCCTTTCTAATCAAGGGGCTGAAGTAACCAAAGGGACTGTACATGCTAAGGACACTGATCGCCGCGGCGGCCATGCTGGCCGCCGTTCCGGCGCAGGCAGAGGATTGGTGGGTCGCAAGCACCGATCATTTCAACATCTATTCCACCGGCGGCGAGGATTCGGCCAAGCAACTGGCCATCGACATGGAACGTCTGGACGCGGCCCTGCGCTTTATGCGCGGAGTGGCGATGGACAATGCGCCGATGACCGACGCCCAGAAATTGAGCGTGTTCCAGTTCGGCGACACGCGCGACATCGGGCGGCTGGTCGATTCGACCAGCGTTGCGGGCTTTTTCATCAGCCGTGCGGGCGGATCGGTCGCCTTTGTACCGCTGCGCGAACCGCGCCGGCGCGGCTCCTATGGCGCGCGCAAGGGCGGCGAAAGCATTCCGCCGAACGAAGTGCTGTTCCACGAATACACCCATTATTTCATGTATCAGCACAGCCCCGCCGCCTATCCGCGCTGGTATAGCGAGGGCTTTGCCGAATTGTTCGGCACGGTCGATCTGATCGACGACGGTTTCCGCATCGGCCGCGCGCCCGAATCGCGCTCGTCCATGCTGTACTGGTACAGCCAGCCGATCGAAAAAATGCTCGATCCCATCGATTACGAGGATATGACCGGCCTCGATGCCTATCAGGATTATTCCTATGGCTGGCTGCTGACGAGCTATCTGTCGATCGAACCGTCGCGCGCGGGCCAGCTGGCCCAATATCTGACCGCGATGAACCGCGGCGAGGAACCGATCGAGGCGGCAAAGGCTGCGTTCGGCGATCTCGACAAGCTGGAAAAGGAACTCGATTCCTATCGCCGTGGCCGCGCCCGCATTACCGAGGTGAAGCTGGCCAATTTCGAAATGCCCGACGCCTCGGTCCGCCAGCTTGACGCAGGCGCCGCCGCCGCGATGGATATTCACATGCTGTCGAGCGTGGGAGTGGACGAGGACGAGGCCGCGTCTCTGGTACCCAAGGCGCGGACGCTAATCGCAAGCTATCCGCAGAACATGGCGGTTCTTCGCATGGCGATGGAAGCCGAATTCGACGCGGAGAACTATGACGAGGCGACGGGTCTGGCCCGCCGGATGCTGACCATCGATGCCGATTCGGTCGATGCCCATATCTATCTGGCCCGCGTGGCCGAGGAACGGGCAGAGGACGATCCGGCGCAATATGCCACGATGCGCAGCGAATATATCGCGGCAAACCGGATCAATCCCAACGATCCGCGTGCCTTGTCGGGATATTATCATTCCTTTGTGCTGGCAGGCGAAACCCCGCCCGAAGACGCGATCATCGCGCTGGAGCGGGCCTATTCGCTGGCCAAGTTCGACGACCGCATCCGCCAGTCGCTGGCATGGCAATTGCTGACCGAGAACCGTGACAAGGAAGCGATCGCCGTGCTGGGTCCCATTGTCTATAACCCGCATGGCGGCGACACGGTCGAACGTCTGTCCGAACGCGTCGAGGAGATCGAGGCGGGCAACAAGACCAAGGCTTTGGAAGAGCTTCATCCGGGTTGGGAAGATCCCGAAGAGGACGAGGATTGATCAGCCTTTGCGCGCGCTCCCATTGGCGGGGCGCGCGCCTTCGCGCTTCAGCAATTCGCTTTTGATTTCGGGTCCATAGGCATAGCCGCCCACGCTGCCGTCGGCGCGTACCACGCGGTGGCAGGGGATCAGAACCGCCACATTGTTCGCCCCGTTGGCACTGCCTGCCGCGCGCACGGCCCTTGGATGACCGGCTGCCGCCGCAAGCTCGGCATAGCTGCGCGTTTCGCCTGCGGGAATGCGGCGCAATTCGGCCCAGATGCGTTCCTGAAAGGCAGTGCCCTTCACATCCAGCGGGATATCGGGATCGCTGCCCGGCGCCTCGACCTCTGCCGTCACCCGCGCCAGCAGCGCGGCGAATGCGGCATCGCCCTGCGCCAGTTGCGCCCTGGGGAAACGTTCGGCCAGCGCATCGGCAGTTTCGTTGAAAGACAGTCGGCAGACGCCCTTGTCGGTCGCGGCGACCAGCATGTCGCCAAGGCCGGTCGGCACCACCGCCCAGCGGATCGTCACGCCCTCTCCCCCGCGCTGCCATGCCGACGGGCTCATGCCCAGCTTTCCTTTTGCGTCTTCGTAAAAGCGCGAGGGGGCTTCATAGCCCGCGCCAAGGATCGCATCGGTCACATTCGCTTCCTTTCCCAGCGCGTCGCGCGCGCGTTCCAGCCGCAGGGCGCGGCCATAGGCGGCAGGGCTGATGCCGGTCGCGCGGCGGAAGATGCGCTGCAGATGATCGGGGGAATAGCCTGTCCGCCCTGCCAGCACAGCCATCGCCACCGGCCCGCCCTGTGCGCGGATCGCCGCCAGCGCGGCATGCACCGCGTCCTTATCCTCCATCGCATCGTCGGGCAGGCAGCGTTTGCACGCGCGCAATCCTGCGGCCTTTGCCGCCGGTATATCGGGATAGAGCGCCATGTTTTCCGGCTTTGGCCGCCGCGCGGGGCAACTGGGGCGGCAATAGATGCCGGTCGTGCGCACCCCCACGACAAAGCGCCCGTCATAATCCTTGTCGCGCCGCGCAAAGGCGGCCAGCGCTTCGGCCTTGGGCACAGAAAGGGGGCTTGTATCGGTCATGACGGCGGTTCTACCCCCTTGCGCCGCGCGACGCATCCCGAAAGCCGATTTCAAACCGGAATGATTTGACCAGAATCCCTGTGGGATCACGGCGAAAACCCCTGCCATGCCCCGTCGAAACCCGCTAAGGCCCGCAGCCATGGACGTTGGCGGAATGCTGAAACACTATCGAACCGCGCAGGGCGGGCTATCTGCACCGGCGCGGCTGGTCGCAGCCATGCGCGTGACGGCGCTTGCGCTGATGCTGGCGCTGGCGGGCACGGTGCTGCCGGGCGGCGTGCAAAGCGCGCGCGCCGATACCGCCGACATCAATGCCGCCGCCCGCTCGGTCGTGCGCGTGGTGATTGTGATGCGCGATTCGTCGGGCTATGACGTCATCGGCCATGGCACCGGCTTTGCCGTCACGCCCAAGCTGATCGTCACCAATGCGCATGTGCTGGCCCCTTTGCTGGAGGATGACCGGCTGCGTCTCGGCATCGTGCCCGCGCAGGGGCGCACCGGCTATTTCGCGCGGATCGTGCGCGTGGCGGGCGATGTCGATCTGGCGCTGGTCGAACTGACCGAGGATGCCTCGCTTCCCGTATCGACGCTCTATTCGGGTCGGGTGGAGGACGGGCAGGACGTCTATGCCGTGGGCTATCCCGCCAATGTCGACCAGGCGCTGGGTCTTGGCCTGAACGGGCTTGTCTCTCCGCAGCCGCCGGTGAAGACGCGCGGGCAGGTTTCGGCGGGGCGTTCGTCGGCCGATTACGATACGATCCTGCACACGGCCGCGATCGGCGTCGGCAATTCGGGCGGGCCGCTGCTCGATCCCTGCGGCCGCGTGGTCGGCGTCAACGCGTTCGGCACGATCAGCGACAATGGCAGCGATTCGGAATTCTATTTCGCGGTGTCGATGCGCGAACTGGCCCCGTTCCTGCGCGCGGCGGGCGTTACCGCGCGCACCAGCGCCAGCGAATGCCGATCGCTCGCCGATCTGGATGCCGAGGAAACGGCGCGGTCCCTGCGCGAAGAGGCCGAACAGCGCGCCCGCCTTGCCGCCGCCTCTGCCGAACGCAATCTGGCCGCCGAAAAATCCGCCCGCCGCGCCGAGCTGGACGCCATTGACGAGCGCGATACGCTGATGGGCCTTGCCGGGCTGATGGTGGTGTTCGCGATGATGGGCGGGCTTGGCGGCGTCTATCTGCTCGACAACCAGCGCCGCGAACAGGCGATGGCCGCCGGTGCTTTCACCGTGTTCTCCCTGCTGGCCGCGCTGGCCGCATGGATCGCGCGCCCGTCGGTCAGCGACGTGATCGAACGCGGAGACGAGGCGCAGCGCGCCATTCTGACGGCCCCCGCCAAGACGCAAACCCCGTCGGCCAGCATGGACAAGGGCCGTTTCATCTGCCGGTTCCTGCCCGACCGCAGCCGCGTCACCGTGTCGAACAGCAATGATGTCGAACTGCAATGGGACGCGGAAGGCTGCGTCAACGGGCGCACGCAATATGGCATCTCGTCCGATGGCTGGACGCGAATCATGGTGCCCGACAGCGAACAGACGGTTTCGGTGTCACGCTATGATCCGGCAACGCGCAGCCTGCGCACCGACCGCTATTTCCTCGACCTCAATACCATGGGCGCGGCGCGGGAAGCGCGCGGGTCCTATCAGGCGCCGGCCTGCGGGGCAGGCCCCGATGCCGCACGCGATCTGGGTGACCAGCAACAAGCGATTCGCCAATTGCTGCCCGATACACCCAACGAACGGCTGGTCTATCGCTGCGAACCGGGCGAAATCGCTCCTGCGAAGGATGAATCCGCGAAGGCGGAAATTCCAGGGGGCGACGAAAACGGCTGAAACGCGCCGTTTCCACGCGCGTTGGGGCTTTGCCGTCGCCAATTGGTATGGTTACGCCCCAAAACACGCCGCGCGCCGGTTGTCATATCGCGGTTTCATTGCTAGGCGCGCCGCCGTAACGGACGCATCCAGCGTGCCGTGCATTTGCGCTACACATCATTCGTGACGGCGCGGGGGCATGGCCAAGGCGTTCGGGGGTAGGGCCGTTTCACGGCATGCATTGAGGACAGGACAAGCGTGGAGAATACGGGCGGCATCACGGCCAGTCTTGCGGGGCGCTACGCCTCGGCACTGTTCGAACTGGCAGTGGACGAGAACCAGGTTACCGCGGTCGAGGGCGACCTTGAGACGTTGCGTTCGGCGATTGCCGAATCGACCGATCTTGCTGCCTTGCTGAAGGACCCGGAAATCAGCCGCAAGCAGGCTGGCGCCGCCGTTGCGGGCGTGGCCGATCACCTGCATCTTGCCCCGCTGACCAAGAATTTCCTGGGCGTGCTGGCCAAGAACCGCCGCCTGTCGAGCCTGCCGGACATGATCCGCGCATTCGCCACCATCGCCGCCGCCCAGCGCGGCGAAGTGACCGCCGACGTCACCAGCGCCCACCCGCTGGACGATTCGCAGGTGATGGCGCTGACCCAAAAGCTGACCGCGCGCGAAGGCCGCGACGTCAAAGTTCGTACCGAGGTCGATCCTTCGATCCTTGGCGGGCTGATCGTAAAGATCGGCAGCCGCCAGATCGACAGCTCGATCCGCACCCGTCTCAACTCTCTCGCCCAGGCCATGAAGGGCTGACCTGACCTGTTCGCTTGAACTGGGGGTCCTTAGGAAAAGGCACTTAGATCCATGGAAATCCGCGCCGCAGAAATCTCGAAGGTCATCAAGGACCAGATTGCCAGCTTCGGCACCGAAGCACAGGTAAGCGAGGTCGGTTCCGTCCTCTCGGTGGGTGACGGCATCGCCCGCATCCACGGCCTCGACAAGGTTCAGGCTGGTGAGATGGTCGAATTCTCCGACGGCACGCAGGGCATGGCCCTCAACCTTGAGGCTGACAATGTCGGCGTCGTGATCTTCGGCTCGGACGCCGCCATCAAGGAAGGCGACCAGGTCAAGCGCACCGGCACCATCGTGGACGTCCCCGTCGGCAAGGGCCTGCTGGGCCGCGTCGTCGACGCGCTGGGCAACCCGATCGACGGCAAGGGCCCGATCGTCGCGGACAAGCGTTCGCGCGTCGAAGTGAAGGCACCGGGCATCATCCCGCGTAAATCGGTGCACGAACCCGTGCAGACCGGCCTGAAAGCCGTTGACGCCCTCGTCCCCGTCGGCCGCGGCCAGCGCGAGCTGATCATCGGCGACCGCCAGACCGGCAAGACCGCTGTCGCCATCGACACCTTCATCAACCAGAAGGAAGTCAATCAGGGCGACGACGAAGGCAAGAAGCTGTACTGCATCTATGTCGCCGTCGGCCAGAAGCGTTCGACCGTCGCGCAGATCGTGCGCCAGCTCGAAGAAAACGGCGCGATGGAATATTCGATCGTCGTCGCCGCTACCGCTTCGGAGCCTGCCCCGCTGCAGTTCCTCGCGCCCTATACCGGCTGCGCGATGGGCGAATTCTTCCGCGACAACGGCATGCACGCCGTGATCGTGTATGACGACCTTTCCAAGCAGGCCGTCGCCTATCGCCAGATGTCGCTGCTGCTGCGTCGTCCTCCGGGCCGCGAAGCCTACCCCGGCGACGTGTTCTATCTGCACAGCCGCCTGCTGGAGCGTGCGGCCAAGATGAACGAGGAAAACGGCGCCGGTTCGCTGACCGCCCTTCCCATCATCGAAACGCAGGCAGGCGACGTGTCGGCCTATATTCCGACCAATGTGATCTCGATCACCGACGGCCAGATCTTCCTCGAAACCGGCCTGTTCTTCCAGGGCATCCGTCCCGCGATCAACGTGGGTCTGTCGGTGTCGCGTGTGGGCGGTTCGGCCCAGACCAAGGCGATGAAGAAGGTCGCCGGTTCGATCAAGCTGGAGCTGGCGCAGTACCGCGAAATGGCGGCCTTCGCCCAGTTCGGTTCGGACCTCGACGCCTCGACGCAAAAGCTGCTGAACCGCGGTGCGCGCCTGACCGAGCTGCTGAAGCAGCCGCAGTTCTCGCCCCTGCCTTTCGAAGAGCAGGTCGTGTCGATCTTCGCGGGCACCAACGGCTATGTCGACGGCATCGCGGTCGACCGCGTGACTGAATACGAAGCCGAAATGCTGTCGTTCATGCGTTCGCAGCACGCCGACGTGCTGGCCGAAATCCGCACCACGCAGAAGTTCGAAGGCGAGACGAAGGACAAGACCGTCGCCGCGCTTCAGGCTTTTGCCAAGCAATTCGCCTAAGGTCCAAGAGGTAGCTAGGGAGCCGTCATGGCCTCGCTGAAGGAACTCAAGGGCCGGATCAACTCGGTCAAATCGACCCAGAAGATCACCAAGGCCAAGCAGATGGTGGCCGCCGCGAAGCTGCGCAAGGCGCAGGCCGCGGCGGAAGCCGCGCGCCCCTATGCCGAACGGCTGACGGGCGTGATGGCAAGCCTGTCCACGAAAGTGGGCAAGAGCGACAATGCACCCAAGCTGCTGGCCGGCACCGGCTCCAGCCAGAAGCATCTTCTGGTCGTCGCCAATTCGGACAAGGGTCTGGCGGGCGCGTTCAACTCGAACATCGTCAAGGCGGCACTCGCCAAGGCAAAGGCGCTGCTGGCCGAGGGCAAGGACGTCGAGTTCTACCTGATCGGCCGCAAGGGCCGTCCGGTGATCCGCCGCACCCACCCCGACCGGATCGGCGTGCAGTTCGACACGACCCATGTGCGCGAAGCCGGCTTTAACGAGGCCGAGCAGATCGCGGACGAGCTGGTCGGCATGTACGAGGATGGCCGTTTCGACGTGGCGCATCTGTTCTACTCGCGGTTCCAGAGCGCATTGGCGCAGGTTCCGACCGAGCAGCAGATCATCCCGGTCGCCGCTCCTGAGGGGGCTGCTGCCGAGAGCGACGCGGTAGTGGAGTACGAGCCCGGCGAGGAAGAAATCCTCGAAGCGCTGCTCCCCCGCTATCTGAAGACGCAGATCTTCAAGGCCCTGCTTGAGAACAATGCGTCGGAACAGGGCGCGTCGATGACCGCGATGGACAATGCCACGCGCAATGCCGGCGACCTGATCAACAAGCTGACGATCCAGTACAACCGCAGCCGTCAGGCGGCGATCACCACCGAACTTATCGAAATTATCGCGGGCGCCGAAGCGCTCTAAGTAATAGGCAAGGAAACACCCATGGCCACCGCACCCACGCTCGACTTCTCGGGCACATCGAATGTCCCCGCACAGGGCAAGATCAGCCAGGTCATCGGCGCTGTCGTCGACGTGATCTTTGAAGGCGAGCTGCCCGCGATCCTCACCGCGCTGGAAACCGAGAACAACGGCCAGCGCCTTGTGCTCGAAGTGGCGCAGCACCTTGGCGAGAACACGGTTCGCACCATCGCCATGGACGCGACCGACGGCCTGACCCGCGGCCAGCCGGTGGCGAACACCGGCGCGCAGATCTCGGTTCCGGTCGGCCCCAAGACGCTGGGCCGCATCATGAACGTGGTGGGCGAGCCCATCGACGAACGCGGTCCCGTCGGTTCGGACATGCATGCGCCGATCCACGCCAAGGCTCCCGAATTTGTCGACCAGTCGACCGAAGCGGCCATTCTGGTCACCGGCATCAAGGTCATCGACCTGCTCGCCCCCTATGCAAAGGGCGGCAAGATCGGCCTGTTCGGCGGCGCGGGCGTGGGCAAGACCGTGCTCATCCAGGAACTCATCAACAATATCGCGAAGGGCCACGGCGGCGTGTCCGTGTTCGCGGGCGTGGGTGAGCGGACACGTGAAGGCAACGACCTCTATCACGAATTCCTCGACGCGGGCGTTATCGCCAAGGATGCCGACGGCAACGCAACCTCGGACGGTTCCAAGGTGGCGCTCGTCTTCGGCCAGATGAACGAACCCCCGGGCGCGCGTGCCCGCGTGGCGCTGTCGGGCCTGACCATGGCGGAATATTTCCGCGATCAGGAAGGGCAGGACGTGCTGTTCTTCGTCGACAACATCTTCCGCTTTACCCAGGCGGGTTCGGAAGTGTCGGCTCTGCTCGGCCGTATTCCTTCGGCCGTGGGTTACCAGCCCACCCTGTCGACCGACATGGGCGCGCTGCAGGAACGCATCACCTCGACCACTAAGGGTTCGATCACCTCGGTTCAGGCCATCTACGTGCCGGCCGACGACCTTACCGACCCTGCACCGGCCACCTCGTTCGCTCACCTTGACGCGACGACCACGCTGAACCGTGCGATTTCGGAACTGGGCATCTATCCCGCGGTGGACCCGCTGGATTCGACCAGCCGCGTTCTGGAACCCCGCGTCGTCGGCACCGAGCACTATGAAACGGCCCGCGCCGTTCAGGAAACGCTGCAGAAGTACAAGTCGCTGCAGGACATCATCGCCATTCTGGGCATGGACGAGCTTTCGGAAGAAGATAAGCTCACCGTCCAGCGCGCGCGCAAGATCCAGAAGTTCCTGTCGCAGCCGTTCCACGTGGCCGAAGTCTTCACCGGCATCCCCGGCAAGTTCGTCCAGCTGGAAGACACGGTGAAGTCGTTCAAGGCCGTTGTCGAAGGCGAATACGACCACCTGCCCGAAGCAGCCTTCTATATGGTTGGCGGCATCGACGAGGCCGTCGAGAAGGCCAAGAAGCTGGCCGAAGACGCCTGATTTGATTGAGACGGGCGGAGGCAGCGTGCTTCCGCCCTCTCCTTCACGACAATGATTGAAAGCTGAAACGATGGCGCTGCATTTCGAACTCGTAACTCCGGCCAAGCTGGTCCGCTCGGAAGACGTTCACATGGTGGAAGTCCCCGGCAGCGAGGGTGCGTTCGGCGTGCTGGAAGGGCACGCGCCCTTCATGTCGACCATCGCCGACGGCCAGATGCGCATCTACAAGACCGCGGGCGCCACGCCCGAAGTCATCACCGTCTCGGGCGGCTTTGCCGAGGTTGGCGACGCGGGCCTGACCGTTCTGGCCGAGCACGTCGAGGACTGATCCGTCCTGTCGCACCGGCGCGATTCGACTCCGCCGCCTGTGCATAATCAGCGACCGAGCATCGAAAGGGCCCGCCACGCGCGGGCCTTTTTATTTCGCGCCGCCCGTGTGGCTCTCCCGCCATCGCCTGCCAGCAAACGCGCGCAGACAATAGGTTGCGGGCCTGCACTGACAAAAATGTCAATCGTTTCCGACCCTTGCCATTAACCTTTGTGTGACCCACGACTGTGGATAAAGCTGCGGATCGAAAGCGGATAACTCGCGCTCGTCTTAAAGGCCCCGCTAAGCGATACTCATCCATATCGACTGCCAAGGGGGCAAGAGCGTGTCGAGATATACATTCCATCAATCGGGCAAGGATGCCTGGAGTAGTCCGCGGCCATTTACCGACGCCAATATGCGGCGTCAGCGTTATGGCCGCATCCAGCCGCTGGAAGAACCCGGCCTGCTCCAGCGCCTGCTGCGTCTGGCCTGAGATTCCGGCCCGGTTCCGCTTGCGCGTCTCGGTCTCATTTCGCTTGCGCGCCCCGGCCTAGTTCCGCTTGCGTGTGGGCGCGTGGAAGTCGGGGGGCTTTCGTGCGATCCAGCGCAGAAAGGCGGCCATGTCGGCATCGCGCCGCACCGCCGCCACATCATCGCCCAGCCGCGCCAGCTCTGCATTGGTAAAGCGCGCGTGCAGGCTGCGGTGACAGATCGGGTGCACATCGACCGTCACCCGCCCTCCCCTGCTTTTCGGCACCGTATGATGCCGCTCCACCCGCCGTCCCAAAGGCCGGGCGCACAGCCAGCAGAGCGGTGAATCCGGTTCGCGGGTCATCGATCCGACCTTAGGCAGCCACTCCGTTTTTCCGCAAGCACCGGTCATGGTTAACGTTTTCTCAAGCGAAATTGCCCATAGCCGCTCTATCGACTAGTCTTGCGCGCCAGGGGGAATGAGATTGACGCGGCTTATCATCCAGATTCCGTGTTTGAACGAGGCAGACGACCTGCCTGCGACGCTGGCTGCCCTGCCGCGCGAGATTGCCGGCATCGACACGATCGAAGTGCTGATCATCGATGACGGGTCCAGGGACAATACATCCGAAGTCGCGCGCAAATGGGGCGTACAGCATATCGTTCGCCATCGTCGCAATCGCGGGCTGGCCAATGCGTTTCAGTCCGGACTGGATGCCTGTCTGGCGGCGGGCGCCGATATCATAGTCAACACCGATGCCGACGGCCAGTATGAGGGCGCGGATATCGCGGCACTGGTCCAACCGGTCCTGCGCGGAGATGCCGACATTGCCATCGGCGACCGCGGCGTCGGCAAGAATGCGCATTTCGGCCCGTTCAAGCGCCGACTGCAACGTCTGGGCAGCGCCGTGGTTCGCGGTCTGTCGGGCACGGAAATCACCGACGCGGTCAGCGGTTTCCGCGCCATCAGCCGCGAGGCGGCGCAGCGTATCACCATCACCACCGAATTCAGCTATACCACCGACATGCTGATCCAGGCCGGTCGCAAGCGCATGGCGATCGTTAGCGTGCCGGTACGCACCCATGCCACGCCGCGCCCGTCGCGCCTGTTCACATCGATTCCGCGTTTCATTAGCCAGACCGGCGTAACGATCGTGCGCGCCTATACCACCTATAACGCGCTGCGCGTGTTCGTGGGCACGGGTCTGCTGCTGGCCTTTGCAGGGCTGGTGCCGATCCTGCGGTTCCTGTGGTTTTATGTAAACGGCGATGGCGGCGGCCATATCCAGTCGCTGGTCATCGGCGGCGCGCTGCTGGTGCTGGGCGCGCTGGTGGCCGTGATGGGCATGCTGGCCGACCTGATCACTGCCAATCGCAAGCTGCTGGAAGCCACGCTGCACAAGGTCCGCAAGCTAGAGGAACGGCTGGCGGAACAGGAAGCCACCTCCGCCAAGGTTCCCGCCGTAGATCCGACCGGCAAACGGGCCGCGGATGTGGTTCCCCTTCCCGCCAAGGCCAAACGCACGCCCACTCGCCGGAGCCGTTAAGCCATGCGGTCCGCGCACTTGTATGCCCGCACCGGGCCAAGGGCTGCCCTGCCCGATGCGGAAAGTGCTATCTGGCCGTCGGTTGCTATCGCACTATTGCTGATCGCACAGGCCGTGATGGTGCATACGCGCGCCATCAACTGGGACGAATTCTGGTACTATTCACAGATCATAGGATTTAAGGACGGCCGACTTGGCCTACCATTGCAGACCTTCCATGCGCGCGCCTTTGCCTGGCTGACTTTGCTTGACGGCAATGGCGTGGAACAAATCGTTGTTGCGCGCATGGTGATGCTGGCACTGGAATTGGCAACTCTGGTCGCGATTTTTTTGCTCGCCCGCCGCTTTGCCGACCTCGCTCCATCGCTGATGGCTACTCTAGCCTATGTGTCGTTCAGCTATGTTTTCCAGAACGGCTTTAGTTTCCGGGCCGATCCTTTCGCCACCTGCTTGCTGATGTGGAGCTTGGTCGTACTGACTCGGGCACCGATCAATCCGACCAGCCTGCTATTGGCAAGCACCTTGGTGGGCCTCGCAGGAATCTTTACGATCAAATCCATATTA
This sequence comes from Croceicoccus sp. Ery15, assembly GCF_020985305.1. Classification (NCBI taxonomy): domain Bacteria; kingdom Pseudomonadati; phylum Pseudomonadota; class Alphaproteobacteria; order Sphingomonadales; family Erythrobacteraceae; genus Croceicoccus; species Croceicoccus sp. Ery15. Next base: position 3,527,395 of record NZ_CP087588.1, on the reverse strand, counting down.
TTTCTGCCTGCGTTCGCCGGCATGGCATGGATGCGCTGGAGAGAAGCCGACCAATCACCGCGCATGGCGCTACTGCTTGTTGGCTTCGCGATCATGTCGGCCGTTTGCTTTGCCCTGCTTTATGCATTTCATCGGACCGGTATGCCGCTGGCTCCGGCTTCAGCCGGCCACGGCGCGCGATTGAGCGCAAACGCTGCCCAATATATGTTCTTTGTCGGCAAGCCGCCCAATGCCGGAATGGCGTTGAAGGGCTTGCTGCTCTCGCCTGGCACGACTGTCGCAATACTGGCCGCTCCGCTGCTGATTTGGCATTCGTCGATGCAATCGGAAGAGAAACTGGCGTTGGCCGGAATGGGCTCCATCATCCTCACCCTCTTGTTCTATCGAAATACCGCATCCTATTATTTCGTCTTCATGCTTGCCCCTGTTAGTGTTTCACTGGCTCCTGTCATGACCGCTGTATTGAAGAAAGTCCGCCCATCGGTCGCAACCGCAGCCTTGAGCGCATCTACAATCTTCCTCTTTGCCATAAGCAATCACGCGGTGCTTGCCCGACAATCGGCGGTCGAGGAAGGTGTGCGAAGACTCTTCCCAACGCCTGTGGCCTATTTCGATCATGCCAACACGCTTCCTGATTTCGACAAGCGCAATCTGCTTCTAATGCCCTGGGCGATGCAGGCCTATCGAGATGCTGGCGTTCCACACTATCGTCAGGAAATGGAGCGCCGCCCGATCCCGCTCGTTCTAGAAAACTGGTGGGTTCTAAGCGACGTCCTGCGAGCGACCGACGAGACGCAATTCTTGCCCGCGGACGTGGCCGCATTGCAAAGCAACTATATTGAATGGCAATGGCCGGTCTGGGTCGCCGGGCGACAAATAGCGCCCGGCGCAAATGGACAACAGGAATTTCTCGTGCCGGGCGAATATCGTCTCATAGGCGGAGAACTGGCTGTGGACGGAAAAAGCTTCACGCAAGGCGATACAATCACGTTGACGCGTGGTTATCATCGCATAGTCAATCCAGGTCGGAACGCCGTTAAGCTGATCTGGGCAGATATTGTCGGAAGGCCGCGCGAACTTCCTCCACGTGGACCGTTGTGGGTACCGCTATGATTGCCCCAGATCTGGCTCTCCCGCTAGCGAAGTTCTTCGGCTAGGAGCTTGCTATGACCTTCGCTTCCCGTATTTCATCGGATGTTCGGAACGAAACAGACCGAATGGATTGGGCCGAAGACCGACACGTCGCCCAATCTGCGATGTCGCGCTATCTGCTGCTGGGAATAATCGGCATTGTTTCGCTGATGCAACTTGAGCTGGCCACGGCAAAATCGCTCAATTGGGACGAGTTCTGGCATTATGGCTTGCTTCACAAGCATTATCATGGCGGTCCTCGCCAGATATTTCAGGTCCCCTTCGCGTATCTCTTCGGTTGGGTATCAACGGTACCCGGCTCGGCCATAGACCATGTGATCGTTGCCCGACTGCTCACCTGGCCGTTCTTCGCCTGGACAGCATTCATGATCGCACTGGGCGCCCAACGATTCGTAAACAGGCAAATCGCTTTGCTTGCCGCACTGGCCTATATGACCGGCGGCTACACATTCTCTCACGGCATTGCGTTGCGTGCCGACCCCATTGCGGCTGCCATGTTGACCAGTGCACTAGTGCTTGGCCTACATGAGCTCCGGTCTAAAGCACGATGGATGCTCTTTCTGCTGCTCATCGGGCTGGCATTCGTCGCGTCGATCAAGAGCGCGCTTTACCTACCAGCATTTCTCGCGTTACCCTTCCTTGGGGAAGGCATGCAAGGTCTGCGCATGCCGCACCCTCGTATTATCGCGATTGCGCTTGCCATTTTCGGCATAGCGACCTTTACGGCAGTTCTGGTCACGCCCGATCAGCTCACTGCCATCTGCAAAGGTCTTTATGCGGCGGCCGAACGGATGTTTGGCGGCGGCATCCTTCCCGAATCCCGATACGCCGTACGTGCATTCTCACTCGCGCCTTTCCTCAGTGCGGCAATCGTTATCGCTGCTTTCGTCATCGCTCGCAATTCAAAGACCCCAACGCCGCATCGGATCGGCATAGCACTACTGATGACCCCTCTCGCATCCGTGCTCGTGTATCTCAACGCCTATCCGTATTTTTACCAGTTCATCCTGGCACCTGTGGTGATCGGAGCAAGTATTGGAATTGAAGCGCTGGTCCGGCGCTTTGGCTTACATCTCACTGCCGCCGCCTTTCTAGCCAATGCGGCCGCCGTATGGATTGCAGAAGATCGGAAGGTCATCGAAAATCAGCGCCGATTTCAGCAGATCGCGACGGGTCTGATTGGCGAAGAGGCAAAGTATATCGATAATGCGGGGGTTCTCGCTCCTTATCCCAGGGCCGTCGATCAATATTGGTCCGGCTGGGCCCTAGAATCCTATCGCAATGTCGGCCGACCCATCATCCGCGAAGCGATCGCGCGCGAAACAGTGCCAATGGTTATTGTCAACACGCCCGCACTGCTCAACGCATTTGCGCCAAGCGACGATCGCAAGGGCCTCCTGCCCGCCGATCGCGCAATACTTCAAACCAACTATATTCACGCACGCGGCCCGTTCTATCTGGCCGGAAAGTTCATAGCACCGGGTGATCGCGAACGAATTGTCGATATCAACATCCCGGGACCCTACAGGATCGAAAATGCAGCCATTAGCATCGACGGCTACCTCTATTCGCCGGGCGAGGTCGTAGATCTTGCCCGCGGCGAGCATCTTGTCGTGCCCGATCGGCGAAAGGTAAGCGTGCTTCGCTGGGGCAATGGTAGCGAAGTGGCGTCAGGCGACATCAACGGGATGACTGTTTTCACCGACTATTGAGTATGTTCTGTGATGCGGGAAGACTATATTAACTGGCAACTTTATGCCCGAGGCGGGATTTGCTCCGCATTTGCATCGCCAATTGCGGTCCTTATTCGTCGCATCCGCAGTTCCAAGCCGTTCATTGCCATGGATAGATGGCTCGCTCGGCGAGATCGTGCGCGCTACGAATGGCTGACGCCGAAGCCGTCGACTGACGCCGAGAAATTGTGTCTTTTCGTCACTTACGCTCCTAACGGCCGGATACCGTTTCGCGCCATTCGTCACGCGGAAACTTGGCGATCAAGCGGCTATTCAATCGTGTTCATCATCGCGCTCGACAATTACTCTGAGCATCCCGACGTACCATTCGGACATGCGATCAAGCGAGAAAACATTGGACATGACCTTGCTGCATGGGCACGCGCCATCAAAGAAATCGACCTGTCAAAGACTCAAAGGTTGGCTACCGTAAACGACAGCACATTCGTAAGTGACAGGCTGGCCGCCTCGATAATAAATGCTGAGAATGTCGATGCCGATTTGATTGGATTCTCGGACAGTCTGGAATGGCGATGGCACTTGCAGTCCTACGCGCTCCTGTTCAACGGTGCCGCAATCAACTCGCCTGTATTTTCCCGCTTGTGGCAACCACGGATTGTTAGCCGGGCCAAGGTAATTCTTACTCTTGAAATCGATCTGGCAAACAGCTTGCGATCAATCGGCCTGCGAACAGCATGCCTTTTTCCATCCATCAGCGGGAGAAATCCGACCGCAACGGAATGGCCACAACAGGCAGCACATGGCTTTCCCTTTGTTAAACGCAGGATGTTGCTTGAAAATGTTGATGCATGGCGAGAAACTTTGGTCCGCGAGCGGTTCGACCTGTCGGAAATAGAATCCGACATTTCCGGAGCTCGGTCCACGACCTAAATCACCAACATAAGCGCAATAAAGGTTCCCCAATCTGCTGCTCGAACCTTATTGCGGAAAAGAAAGGTCTTGCGAGCGATAAGGCTTTTTCTACTAATACGCCCGTATCCGGCAACGGTCGCGTTTCTGCCAGCCTCGCCATACGTGCTGGCGAATGCACGGGCTTGGCTGGTTGTACGATCTAGCATCTTGCGAGCACGATTTAGCGCACTTGATGGGCTGCGCAGAAAGAGTTTAAGAGCCATCATACCAGACTGAGGAACGCCAAGCGCATTACTGCCGTGCTGTCGGTAGAACAGTACGGTTTGATCCATCTGGATCGATTTACCTTGAGAAAGGGCGACCATTGTCACCCACCAATCGTGCATGCGCGCATCAGGATGCACCGGAAGTGCCGCGCGTCGCAATGCCGCGTTACCTAGCATAGCGCATCCAGGGGCTACGTTTCCAAGCATCACCATAGCCACATCCTGTGCATCTGCATCTGTCAACCGAGAGGTATATTGACGGAATGAAGCGTGAATCACCTCCAGACTTTCCGATGCAACCACGGCATCACCATAAATTAGTTGTGGCACATCATGTCCGACCTCAATCTCACTTTCTAACAAGGCCGCAAGCATGCGTTCCAATTTGTCTGGCATCCAGACATCATCCTGATCACAAAACGCAAAGTAGGGCGCGAGCGAATGCTCCATAAGCCGTGCGAAATTTTGGCAAGCGCCCAAATTCGAACAGCCATCATTAATTTCGACCATATCGACGCTTTCGCGAAGGGCCCAGTTCCGCACCAGCTCGACCGTTTCGTCGGCGGATCCGTCATCACGCAGGATCAACCGCCAGTCGCGATGCGTCTGGGCACTGAGCGAGTGAAGCTGTTCATTGATGAAACGTGCGCCGTTATAGGTGCCTAGTAAGATATCAACTGTGGCCACGCTTGCCCCCCAATCTCACGGCCTCGTCCACAAGTGTCCGCCAGTCGCGACTCAGCTTTGCTGGTAAGAACCGGGCTATGATCTGATCGTGCAATTGCTCGGGCAGATCTTCGCCCTCGCGCTCGAAACGGTCAAGCGCATCGAGAAGGGCCTCGGGGTTGCCCGGCACGATCAAGTACAGGCCCGGCTGCGGGTCATGAATCAGTTCGCGTATGGCCGGAGAATCGCGAGTAATCAGCGGCATGCCAGTCGCGAGAACTTGGAAAACCTTATTCGGTATGACGCTAGCTGCCTTCTCCGACTGGCCGAATATCCCCAAACAGATATCCGCCTTGCAGATGTGATCGGCAAGATCATCAAAATGTACCCAAGGGATGGACGCGATATTGGACCCGTCACCACGTTCTATCATATCGGTAATTCGTGTGCTTTCTTGGCCGGTACCGATAAGGACCCATTGCCAGTCTCTTCCTCGATCGCTTTGCGCTGCCTGCACCACCGTCTCGATGCCGTGAAGTGGGATGAACTGCCCATAGAAGAGAACAGTTCGCTTGCTTGGCCGATGACGGCTTCGCTTTACGCGGAAGTTTTGCTCGCAACCTACCATTACTGCACGGAATCGATCTGCGGGCAGGTCCAAGACCCTTGCCATCAAGCCCGCATGGGCATGAGTGTCTAAGACAACAAGCGTTGACAATCTGCAAGCTGTGCGCTCCATCCATAATAACAGCCGCGCCATCGGCGATGAAGGCCGAAGCATCCTGCGATCGTTCACCACCGTGTCATAAACAGAAAGAAACGCGTCCCAGACGATGGGCACTCCACGCATTCGAGCAAATGGAGCCAGCACTAGAATATCGAAGACGCCCATGTAACCGACAAAGACGACATCGTGGTGAGACGAAGAGAGATATCTGGCGATAAGAACCGGATAATACACCAAAAGCTTCAGCAATATGATCATTCTTTGAAAGAAAGAGTTTATCTGGCTCTTGTCTTGGACACCCTGCCATACATCGAAATGGATCTCATGGATTTCCATTCCTGCCTTGCTGAAGCTTTGCCGGATAATGCGTGTGCGGGGCTTGCCAAGATCATAGGTTCCCCACATCAGGATACGAGGCATTATTGCACTTCCCCGTTGCTCTTGCATGATGGGCTTATCATCCACCTTTATCGCCTAGCCATTAACGAGATGCACCTTAAAGGCTTACTGCCGAGAAATTCACGCAAGAAACGTCCGAACTAAGAACCGTGGCGTTTTCGAACCGACGGGGGGAGGGGCTGATGAAAGGCATGCACGATCGCTCAAGGATCGCACGTGCTGGGCTATGGAGCGCGCTCGACCTAATCGTGCGATCGATCGGGCAGCTAACCTTTAGCATAGTGATGGCCAGATTGCTGGGCCCGGACCAGTTCGGAATCATCGCGATCGCTACCTTCTTCGCAACCTTGTGCTGCGCCTTCACTCAAGGCGGCATAACAACGGCACTGATCCAGAACCCAAGGACGGACCGAGCCGATGAAAGCGCGCTCTATTGGCTTAACCTGGCGCTGGCCATACTATTAGCCATTGCATTGGCTGCCTTGGGCGGGCCGATCAGCTTGTTCTTTCGGCAGCCGGTTTTGTCAATGCTGATACCAGCTATCGCGCTTGTCATTATAATAACTGCCCTGGGGTCAGTGCCGATCGCTATCCTCAGCCGCAAACTCGATTATCGCGCGATATTTTTCAGCGGGACTATCGCCACAGTATCTTCCGGTTTGTTGGGATCCGCCTTGGCGGTTTGGGGGGCTGGAGCTTGGTCCCTTGCGGCGATGTTGCTTGCAAATGCCTGCATATCGACAGTTATATCTTGGGTGCAAGCTAATTGGCTGCCCAGTTTCCGTTTGGCGGGAGCGAAGCCCGGCCCCCTGCTTCGTTCGGCATTGTGGATTGGCGGTGCCGGAGCACTGGAAGCATTTTATGCCCGCGGATCCGCACCCTTGCTCGGCAAGTTCTTTGACGTGCGCACGGTCGGCCTGTTCGACAGGGGCCTGTCCATGCAGACACTGGTTAATTCCGTCCTTTCAGGGCTGGTCGGCCGCATTTCGCTTCCCGTACTTTCCGGAATCGAGGACGCCCGGGACATGAAAAAGGCGACGGCTTCTGCCCTGAGCTTGATGACGCTGTTTGCCTTTCCCGCGATGACCGGTTTGATTATAACGGCCCCGCAGGTCATCGAGGTTGCATTCGGGCAAGAGTGGATGGGGGCGGCCCCGGTATTGCAGATCACTGCATTGGCAGGACTTCTTTATCCCTTCAGCATGGTCAACCTTCAAGTGTTGCTGGCGAGAGGGGAGTCGAGGAGATATTTTCAGATTGAATTCCAGAAAAAGACCATCGGCATTTGCCTGATCATCGCATTCAGCTTCTTCGGGCTGACGGCGCTGGCATGGTCGATGGTTCTGTCTGCGACGGTGGCGGTGTTCTTGAATTCTCAATATTCGAAGGACACGATCGACTACCCTATTTACAAACAGTTTTGGGATCAGAGGCAATTGGCCATCCCTACCCTCGCCATGGCCGGCGCGATATTTGTGATAAGCGAATGGTCGACATTGCCGGTCTATCTGACCTTGATGATAGAGGCGGTCATTGCCGCAGTAATTTATTTTGGAATTGGACGATTAATGAATGCCCGCCATTTCAATCTGCTAATCGACAGTGGTTTCGCCTTGTTCAGGCAGCGGATTGGCACTGTGACAACTGACCGACCCGACGAGAGCAGGGCATGAGTGACAGTTTTGCCGACATCGACAAGGGCCAACTCAGATTCGTAATCTGGGCGCCCCGCTATAATGAGAACAGCGGCGGCGCCATCGCATTGCATGCCTTGTGCAATCGCATGAACGAATTAGGCTACCAGGCGAAAATCTGGTCAGCACATAAGTTTATCCCAAAAACTCTGTCCGGACTGGGCCAGCTGATCTGGCAGCGCTGGCATCTTGGTTACGGCTATGGCCCCTTTCCTGTCAGAAAAGCGCGCTGGGCCGAGATCAGGAATTCCATCATAGTCTATCCAGAAGTCGCCATTGGCAACCCGGTGGATGCCGAGAGGATCGTTCGATGGCTGCTATATCGTCCGACGGACCGTCAGTTGAGCAGTTTCGACCTTAGCAGTGAGATGCTTGCCTATTACATGCCCAGTTTCGCCGACACTCTGCCGGATGGCACAATGTCGCACCATCTGCGCATACAGCATTTCAACGGCGAGTATTACGACGCCGGGCATGAGCGGACCGAAAATTGCTTTGTAGTCCACAAGGGGGCGGATCGTGTGCTAGACCGACATCCTGCGGACTGCGTTTCAGTCGACAAGCTTAGCCACGCCGAGAAGGCCATGATCTATCGCCGAAGCAAGAGACTGTATTCGTATGACCTGTATTCCATGAACAATATCTATGCGGCCGTGTGTGGCTGCATTCCCGTCATCGTTCCGGTTGAAGGCGTGTCGGTAGAAGAATGGATGCCGGAAGAGCACCGACGCTACGGCCTTGCCTATGGGGAAGAGAACATAGAATGGGCCATTGCGACACGCGACCGACTATTACAGCGGCTGGCGGATGCAGAGGCGGAAGAAAATCGCATGATCCACGAATTCGTGACCAATTGCTGTCTGCATTTCGGGATCACCAATCAGTGAAGCTCAGTATCGCGATCATGCAGCCGTATTTCTTTCCCTACCTCGGCTATTTTCAGCTAATGGCCGCTTGCGACATATTTGCACTTTACGATGACGCACAATACATAAAGGGCGGCTTTGTCAATCGCAATCGCATTCATCCCGCTGGCGGAAACAGCTGGTTTACACTCCCGGTCAAAACCGCTTCACACAAGCTTGCCATTAACCAGCGTCATTACGAAGATTACGGCAAAACCGGACCTCAACTCTCCCGCCTTGAGAATTGCTATGGCCGGGCCCCCCACTACGACAAGGTGATGGCATTGATCGACGGGGTCTTGCGGCACCCGGACCGCAATGTGGCCAAACTCAATGCCTTCCTGCTTGAAGAGATCTGCACTTATCTGGGATGGAATCGAAAATTCGTGGATTCCTCATCTATCGACTGTTCGCCGCACCATCGCGGCCAGGACAAGGTCATCGCGCTGTGCAAAAAGCTTGGCGCAGACCGTTATATCAACGCGCCCGGGGGAAGGTCACTCTATGATGCTGCTGCCTTTCGGGCACATGGTCTGGAACTTTCATTTCTAGAGCCATCTTGCCCACCCTACCGTCAATTCGGAGGTGACTTTATTCCCAACCTCAGCATCATTGACGTCCTGATGTTCAATGAAGCGGATGCCGTTCGCGCAATGATCGAAGGGGCAACTCTTGCCTGACATGCCAATACCCGTTGCCATCCAAGGCGTGCCTCGTTCCGGAACGAGCTGGTTGGGGCAGATATTCAATTCGAGCCCGGACGTGGCCTATCGCTATCAGCCCCTGTTCTCCTATGCGTTTAAGAACAGGCTAGCAGAGAATTCATGTCGTCGCGATATTGATCGATTCCTTGTCGACTTGCTTGCTACCGACGATGAATTCATTCTTCAAACCGGCAGTAAGGCGTTATCGAGTAAAGAACTGCGCTTCCAAAAGGCAGCATTACCCAACTATCTGGTTTTCAAGGAAGTCCGCTATCACAACCTGCTTCCAATGCTTATGGCAGAACATGTCGGCATTCAGCTGGTCGCGATTGTGCGCGATCCACGCGAAGTTTTGCAAAGTTGGCGCGCCGCACCCCGTGAATTTCGACCTGAATGGAGTTTCGCAGAGGAATGGAAACGCGCAGCTTCGAAGAACAGGGGGCGAGCGGAAGAGTTTTTCGGCTTTGAAGGCTGGCTTCGCGCCACGCTGATTTTCCAGCGATTGCAAGCAGAGTACCCCGGTCGCGTTCGCATCCTGAAATACCATGCCCTGAAAGCGCAGCCACAACAGCAGGTGCAGGAAATGTTTCTATCGCTTCAATTGCCGATGTCGGATCAGACGCGGCAGTTTCTGAAGAAATCCACGACGACGGGATCCAATGCCGATACCTATGGCGTGTTCAGAAATCACAGCAAGCAGAACGTTCGCGACGCCCTGCCGTACGAAATAACTTCGTCGGTCATCGCAGAGTGCGAGGAATGCGGCCTGTCCCGCTACCTCGATCCGGATTTTTCAGATTAGAGCGGTTTTCGATCATTCCGGGTCATAACCGCACGAGCTGAAGTAGTTGGCGCATTCGCCGGGCTGGAAGATATCGACGAGTTTGCCGATCAGGTCCCAGAGGCCACTGACGGTTCGCTCGCCGATTTTGCGGAGCATGGCCTTGAGGCGTGAGAAGGCCTTCTCGATCGGATTGAAGTCCGGGCTGTAGGGCGGGAGGAAGCGCAGTGTCGCGCCTGCCGCCTCGATCTTTTCCCGCACCGCCGCACGTTTGTGGCTCGACAGGTTGTCCATGACGACGATGTCGCCGGGACGCAGTTCGGGAATGAGCACCTGAGTGACATAGGCTTCGAACCAGTCGCCATTGATCGGACCGTCCAGCACCATCGGCGCGACCATGCCGGTCAAGCGTAGACCGGCGACGAGCGTCGTGGTCTTGCGGTGGCCGTGCGGGAAACCCATCCGCAGCCGTTCGCCTTTCGGGCAGCGGCCATGGCTGCGGGTCATGTTGGTGGCGGTCCACGTCTCGTCGATGAACACGAGGCGTTCGGGTTCCAGATCGATCTGGCTCTCGAACCATTCCCGGCGCTGCTTCAGGACGTCGGGCCGGTCCTGCTCGATTGCATGGCCAGTCTTTTTTTGCGCGTTATCCCCCTGCGCGCGAAGAAGCGATGCAGCCCGGCCACGGAGACGGTCAGGCCAACTTCGGTCAGCGCCAGGCGAAGTTCCTCAAGCGAGATGTCCTTACGCTCTTCCCAGATGGCGAGGATGTCCCCCGCACGCTCTTCGACCCGGCGAGATCGCATGTCGCCACCCTGCGGCTTCGGCGCGAAGGCGCCCGTCTCGCGCCGCTGCACCCGCCAGCGGATCGCCGTCGAAGGCGCAACGCCAAACCGGGCCGCAGCAGCGCGGCAACTCATACCGCCATCCACTGCCGCCAGAAGCCGAGAACGCAAATCCATCGAAAGAGGTTGGCCCATCCATGCTGGCCTCCTTCACCAGCACGGATTCTGAATCAGAAATCACACCTGGTGGGAATCCCTCATCGATTCAAATCGGTCGAAAACCGCTCTAGAACCGAGCCTTTCCAAATCATAACAAGGCGTGCGGCGTTAAATTCCGGTGGATGAGGCGGACCTCGATTTGACCGAGTTGCCGTTCGGGAGCAATCTGACTTTCATGGAAGATCGAAAATTCGATCGCGGGCCGCAAATACAATTGCGCGAACCTGCAGAGGGGCCAGAGCCTCTTTATGTTACCCGCCCGTTCCTCCCGCCGCTCAACGAATATACCAAGATACTGCAAGGCATCTGGAACCGCGGCATCCTCACGAATAACGGTCCTCTCAACTACGCACTTGAAGAGAAACTCGAACAGTTCCTGGGTGCCCCGTCGGTCGCCACTATTTCCAACGGATCGCTTGCACTCGAAATGGTGCTGGAGGCCGCACAACTGACCGGGGAAGTCATAACAACGCCGTACAGCTTCGTCGCGACCAGTCATTCCATCCTACGTGCCGGCCTTACGCCTGTATTCGTGGATATCGAAGACAATGGCTTTAATCTGAATCCCGCGCGCGTCGAGGAAGCGATTACCGATCGGACCAGCGCCATACTTGCAGTCCATTGCTATGGCATCCCTTGCGACGTGGACGCACTCGCCAATATCGCACGGCGCCATAAACTAACCTTGATCTATGATGCGGCACACGCATTCGGAGTACGCCTCGAAGGGCGCAGCCTGTTCAGTTTCGGCGACTATTCTACTTTAAGCTTTCACGCGACCAAGGTGTTTCACACATTCGAGGGAGGCGCGATCACAGTCTCCGATCCGGCCAAACGCGATCGCATTAATAGCCTTCGCAATTTCGGCATCACCAGCGAGACGACTATCCCCTATATCGGCACCAACGCGAAGCTTAGCGAACCCAGTGCGGCTATGGGCCTGCTTCAACTGGATTACATAGATTTTGTGCTTTCTGAAAGAGCGCGAGTCGATCGGCTTTATCGCGAGGGACTTGCTGACATCAAAGGAATCTATGTGCCCCCAATTCCCGATGGGGTGATCTCGAACCATTCATATTTTCCGATCCTCGTAACGTCCGATTTTCCTTTATCGCGTGACGGTCTATACGAGCATTTGAAAAGCGAAAGAATTTTCACGAGACGCTATTTCTATCCGCTTTTGTCTTCGTTGCCGATGTATGAAAGCCTCCCCTCTGCCGACCCAAAACGACTACACAACGCATCTCGTGCGTCCGAACAGATATTGTGTCTGCCGATCTATCCACTTCTTTCAGACAGCGAATTACAGCGGGTGGTTTGCGCGATCCGTCGATCATCGAGCCACCCTTAAAACAAAATCAAGGTTTCCATCCTATTCACCAAACCCTGTCAGCATTTGGTGAACGGCGTTGAGCCATTCATGCCGGATGCGCGTCGCGCCCCACGGGTCGGGGCCAAGTTGCAGGGAACGGATTGATGAACGCTTTCGGCCGGAAGAACGGAATGGGCGGCATGGGGCAGCGCCCCGCATTCGGGGTTGCCCGGCCGATGAAGGGCGGGTCCGAACCGCTGCGCACCACTCCGCCGCCGCCGCCCGGCATGGACGAACAATTCCCGCCCCTGCCCGAGCATAAGCCGGATGCGCAGGACGAGGCTCTGGCCCGTCTGGCCGAACGGTCGAACGCGGTGCACGAGGCGGACAAGGGCCCCGAAGGGTTCGAGGCCAGCGTTCACAAGATCAAGGAACAGGTGCTTCCCCGCCTGCTGGAACGCGTCGATCCCGAAGCGGCCGCCACGCTGACCAAGGAAGAGCTGTCGGAAGAATTCCGTCCGATCATCATGGAGGTTCTTCAGGAGCTGAAGATCACGCTGAACCGGCGCGAGCAATTCGCGCTGGAAAAAGTGCTGGTCGACGAGTTGCTGGGCTTTGGCCCGCTGGAAGAGCTGCTGAACGACCCCGACGTGTCGGATATCATGGTCAATGGCCCGCAGCAGACCTATATCGAGAAAAAGGGCAAGTTGCAGCTCGCCAAGATCCAGTTCCGCGACGAACATCATTTGTTCCAGATCGCACAGCGCATCGTGAACCAGGTCGGCCGCCGCGTCGACCAGACCACTCCGCTGGCCGACGCCCGCCTGAAAGACGGCAGCCGCGTCAACGTCATCGTCCCGCCGCTCAGCCTGAAGGGCACGGCGATTTCGATCCGTAAGTTTTCCGAAAAGCCGATCACGATCGACATGCTGCGCGATTTCGGTTCGATGTCCGACAATATGGCCACCGCGCTGAAAATCGCGGGTGCCAGCCGGATGAACATCGTGATTTCGGGCGGTACGGGTTCGGGTAAGACGACGATGCTGAACGCATTGTCCAAGATGATCGACCCGGGCGAACGCGTGCTGACGATCGAGGACGCCGCCGAACTTCGCTTGCAGCAGCCGCACTGGCTGCCGCTGGAAACGCGCCCGCCGAACCTTGAAGGCGAAGGCGCGATCACCATCGGCGACCTTGTGAAGAACGCCCTGCGTATGCGCCCTGACCGCATCATCCTCGGCGAAATTCGTGGCGCCGAATGTTTCGACCTGCTGGCCGCCATGAACACGGGCCACGACGGTTCGATGTGTACGCTCCACTCCAATTCCCCACGCGAATGCCTTGGCCGTATGGAAAACATGATCCTGATGGGTGACATCAAGATCCCCAAGGCCGCGATTTCCAAGCAGATCGCGGATTCGGTAGACCTGATCGTTCAGGTAAAGCGTCTGCGCGACGGTTCGCGCCGCACCACCCAGATCACCGAGGTGATCGGCATGGAAGGCGACGTCATCGTCACGCAGGATCTGTTCAAGTTCGAATATCTGGACGAGGGCGAGGACGGCAAGATCATCGGCGAGCACCGTTCGACCGGCCTGCGCCCCTATACGCTGGAAAAGGCGCGCCAGTACGGCTTCGATCAGGCGTTCCTGCAGGCCTGTCTGTAATATTTTCAGTGGGCGCGGCGTCGGCTGCGCCCACCTCTGATCCGCGCGCCTAGGGCGACATCCAGGTCAGGAACGCCAGCGTTCCGGCGATCACCGTCACCAGCAGCGCGGCCATGAATACCGCGGTCCATGGCATGCAACCCACCGCATCGGGCACGGCCCTGCGCGCCCGGCGCCAGTCGCCCAGCCATGCGAGTGCCGCCACCAGCAGCGCCGCCGCCGCCAGCATCGTCCAGTGCCCCGCATCGCTTGCGATCAGCCAGTCGATCACTTTTGCGCCCTTTCCGTCATCATTGCCCATGCTGCAGCGCAAAAAACGCGCTTGATCCGCAGGGCGTGACGGTTCCATAGGGTTCTATGGCCCCCACCCCAAGCCCTGCCGACGATAAGCCCGACACGCTTTTGGCCGAAGCTGCGGAAAACACGGCCGCAACCGGCAGCGAACAGGCAGAAACGGGCGCAAGGCCGCAAGCAAATCAACGGCCCACGCTGGCACTGGTGTTGCGGCTGGGCGCGGCGCTGACGCTGGCCACCATGTTCGCCATGGTAAAGCTGGGCCACGAACACGGTCTGCCATTGTCGCATATGCTGCTGGTGCGGCAGGCGACATCGATCCCGATCCTGCTGGTGTGGCTGGCCATGACAACGGGTTTCGCCGTTCTGCGTACGAAACGGCTGGGCGGGCACTTCATGCGCTCGCTGTATGGCGGCACGGGCATGGTGCTGAATTTTCTTGCCCCCATCCTGCTGCCGCTGGCGGTATCCACGACCTTCAGCTTTACCGCACCGATCTTTGCCGTGATCCTGTCGGCCGTGGTGCTGCACGAACATGTCGGTAAATGGCGCTGGATGGCGGTGCTGCTGGGCTTTGCCGGCGTACTGCTAGTGGCGGGCCCGGGAGGAGCGGACATTCCGCTGATCGGGGCCTGCGTGGCGATTGCGGCGGCCTTTATGGTGGCGGTCGTCTCGATCCAGATCCGCGATCTGGCGCAAACGGAAAACAGCGTGGTGATCGTGCTCTATTTCTCGCTGTTCACGTCGCCGCTGCTGCTGATCTGGTCGTTCTTCGACGGATGGACGAGCGATCCGGTCGATTTCGCGCTGTTAATCGGGATCGGCATATCGGGCACGCTGGCACAGGTTCTGTTGACCCTCGCGCTGCGGTTTGGGCAGGTCGCCAGCGTTATCGTGATGGATTACGTCTCGCTGATCGCGGCGGCGTTCTATGGCTGGTACCTGTTCGCAAGCCTGCCGCCCGCCAGCCTGTGGCTGGGCGCGCCGCTGATTATCGCGGCGGGCGTGATCATCGTGGTACGCGAACAGATCTTGCGGCGCATGCGGATGCGCACAATGGAACCCTAGGCCGTAAACTCATAAACTGACTTGCGCGGCGCGGGCGCGGTTGATTCAAGGCTTCGGGAAGGAGCTTTGGATGACGCGTCGTAGATTTGAACTGACCGATGATGAGTGGCTGGTGATCGAGCCGTTGTTGCCGAACAAGCCTCGCGGGGTTCCGCGTGTGGATGACCGGCGGGTCATCGACGGGATATTGTGGCGCTTTCGCACGGGCAGTCCTTGGGCTGATATTCCCGAGCGCTATGGCCCACATACCACCTGCTACAACCGTTTCGTGCGCTGGCGCAAAGCCGGTGTGTGGGACCGCCTTCTCGAAGCGGTGAGCCAAGCCTTCGACGGCGAGTTGGTCATGATCGACAGTTCTTCCATCCGGGTCCACCAGCACGGTGCGACCCTAAAAAGGGGGACCCAAATCGCTGCATGGGACGTTCCCGGGGCGGTTTGACAACCAAGATCCATGCCCTGGTTGATGGTCGCGGCCTGCCGATCCAACTGCATCTGTCCGAAGGCCAGGCGAGCGATTGCCGTGAGGCCGAGAGGCTGCTGGCCGCCGTGCCGAACGCCACCACCTTTCTCGCCGATAAGGCTTATGACAGCGATGCCATTCGCAGTCAGATCACCGCGCAGGGTGGCTTCGCCAACATCCCAGTCAAGCGCAATCGTCGCAAAGGCTTCGCGTTCAGCAGCTTCCTGTATCGCTACCGTAATCTGGTCGAGCGTTTCTTCGGGAAACTCAAAAACGCCAGAGGCTTGGCCACCAGATACGACAAACGAAGCGATAACTTCCTCGCTGCCATCAAGCTCTTCTGCACACGCCTATGGATCGCCGCTAATGAGTCTACGCCCTAGGGCAATTAGCACGCTGCGGAACCGGTTAACTGTCACAGCGTTATTCGCCCAACAATAACCGAAGGAGCCGTCTTATGATCCGTCGTATCGCTATTGCCTGCGCGCTTGGCTCGCTGGCGCTGACCGCAACCGCCTGCAACACCGTCAAGGGTGCGGGTGAGGATATCGAATCGGTCGGCAAGGCTGGCGAAGACGCCATCGATTAAGCCATTGCCAAATTCGCAAATGCAAAGCGCCCGCCCCACCGGCGGGCGTTTTCATAGGCGGCGAAATTCCAGCAGCATATTATTGGCGGGCATCCCATGCCGCGCCTTCGGCATCAGCCCGTTTGCCTGTGCCAGCGCATCGACATCGGCCAGATCGCGTAGCCCCCAACGCGGATCGCGCATTTTCAGCGACCGGTCGAATTCCAGATTGGACGGGGCGGTGGGAATATCGGCAGAGCGGAACGGGCCATAGATCACCAGCGGCGCACCGGCAGGCAGCACACGCGCAGCCCCCGCGAACAGGCCGATTGTCGCGTCCCACGGGCTGATATGGACCATGTTCACGCATAGCATCGCATCGGCCCGGTCCACCGGCCAGTCGGGCGCGCTGGCATCCAGCATCACCGGCGCACGCAGGTTCGCGGTGCCCTCCGCCTCGCGCCATGCGGCGATGGACCGGATCGCATCCGCATCGGGATCGCTGGGCTGCCATTCCAGCGCGGGAAATCGCCGCGCGAAAAACAGCGCATGTTCACCCGACCCGCTTGCCACTTCCAGCACAAGGCCGGTGGCAGGCAGAATGTCGGCCAGACAATCGCCAATGGGTTCGCGGTTGCGCTGCGTGGCGGGGGCGTGGCGGCGGTCGTCCACCCAGCGGTCGGCAGGGTCGTGCCCCCTGTCGGGCCTATCAGATCCAGCGGCGGACACGGGTTCGGTAATCCTCGTAAGCCGGGCCGAAACGCCGCAGCAAATGGCGTTCCTCACGCATGATGACCAGACGGTCGATCAGCGCGACGGCGACCGGCCACAGCAGCAGCGCGCCAAGGCTGTCCATCGCCAGCGCCAGCCCCAGATAGGCCAGCGCCATGCCCAGATACATCGGGTTGCGGGTGATGCGATACAGGCCCGCCGCAACGAAGGCAGTGTCGGGCTTCCACGGTTCGGGATTATTCCCCGCCTGCCGGAACTGCGCCAGCGCCCATGCGATCGATAGCAAGCCGGTGGCCGCGATCACATAGCCCGCTGCGCGCAGCCATTGCGGCATCGCGGGGTTGAGCGCCAGAAGATCGTTCGCCGCCAGCCCCGCCAGCAACAGCCCCAGAAAGATCAGCGGCGGCGGAAAGCGCACGCCCGCATGCGTGTCGCCATTGCCGCCGCCAGCCTGCATCAGCTTCCGCCCAGCTCGCTCAGCGCCGGTTCGCCTGCCGCGCCGGGCGCGGATTTCCACGTCAGCACGGGTTTGCGGGCGGCCTTGGTCTCATCCATCCGGCGGCGCGGGGCGAAATGGGGCGCGGACTTCAGCGTCTCGTCGCCCGCCTTCGCCCGCTCTGCCAGCGAACGGAGCGATCCGATCAACCGGTCGAGGCCGATCTTGCTCTCCGTCTCGGTCGGTTCGACCAGCATCGCGCCATGCACGACCAGCGGAAAATAGACCGTCATCGGGTGGAACCCTTCGTCGATCAGGCCCTTGGCGATGTCGAGCGTCGTCATGCCTTCGGGCAGGTCATCATCGCTGAACAAAGCCTCGTGCATGCACGGTCCCGCATCGCCATAAGGCGCGTCGAGCACGTCTTCGAGGCTGCGCAGAATGTAGTTCGCATTCAGCACCGCATCCTCGGCAACCTGCCGCAGCCCGTCGGCGCCATGCGACAGCATATAGGTCAGCGCGCGGGTGAACATGCCCATCTGCCCGTGGAACGCGGCCATGCGGCCAAAGCTTTGCGGGGCATGATCGGCGCGGGCGCGTTCCTCGACCATGCGCAGCCGCCCCTTGTCGTCGCGGCGGACGAAGGGGATCGGCGCGAAGGGCGCCAATGCTTCCGACAGAACAACCGGCCCGCTGCCCGGACCGCCGCCGCCATGCGGGGTGGAGAAGGTCTTGTGCAGGTTGATATGCATCGCATCGACGCCAAGGTCGCCGGGACGCACCTTGCCCACGATGGCGTTGAAATTCGCGCCGTCGCAGTAAACCAGCCCACCTGCCGCATGCACCGCGTCGGAAATCGCCTTCATATCGCGTTCGAACAGGCCGCAGGTGTTGGGATTGGTAATCATCACCCCCGCCACATCCGGCCCCAAACGCTTCTTCAACGCCGCCAGATCGACACGGCCATCGTCGGTCGCAGGGATATTCTCCACGCGATAGCCCGCGAACGCCGCCGTGGCCGGATTGGTGCCATGCGCGCTTTCGGGCACAAGGATCACCTCGCGCGCATCGCCGCGCGCTTCCAGCGCGGCGCGCATGCACAAAATGCCGCAAAGCTCGCCATGCGCGCCTGCCTTGGGGCTCATGGCGACGGCGCTCATATTGGTCAGCTTCATCAGCCAGTCGGCCAGCTGCTCGATCACCGCATAGGCGCCCTGCACCGTGTCCATCGGCTGCAGCGGGTGAATATCGGCAAAGCCCGGCATGCGCGCCACCGCCTCGTTCAGGCGCGGATTGTGCTTCATCGTGCACGATCCCAGCGGGAACGGGCCAAGATCGATGGCATAGTTCTGCCGCGACAGGCGCGTGTAATGGCGCACAGTTTCGGGTTCTGCCAGCGCGGGCAGATCGACCGGCTGCTTGCGGGTGAATCTGGCCAGCGCGGGCGAGACCGTTGCGGGCACAGTGTCGAAATCGACGCCGCATTTGCCCTTCGAATGCAATTCGAAGATCAGCGGCTCTTCCAGGTTGAGCGCGCGGTCCCCGCTGGCCGTGGGCGATGTTTCGGAGGCGTGGACGTCCACCGCGCCCATCTCGGGCTTCCAGCCGCTGCGATTGATGGTGCTCATGCCAGAATCTCCTGCAGTGCGCCGGCCAGATAATCGATATCCTCGTCGCTGACCGTTTCGGTGACCGCCAGCAGCAACCCTTCGGCCATGTCGGCGCGGTCGGGGAACAGGCGGCCCATCGAAACGCCGCCCAGAATCTCGCGCTTGGTCAGCGCATAGGCGACTTCGCGGGCATCCTTGCCGACAAGGCGCAGGGTAAACTCGTTGAAGAAATTGCCTTCGTTGACGATCTCGACACCCGGAATCGCGCCCAGCCGTTCGGCCACTTCCAGCGCGCGGGCATGGTTGATGCGGGCCAGACTGCCCAGCCCCTCTCCGCCCAGCAGCGTCATGTGGATCGAAAACGCCAGCGCGCACAGGCCCGAATTGGTGCAGATATTGCTGGTCGCCTTTTCGCGGCGGATATGCTGTTCGCGCGTCGACAGGGTCAGCACGAAACCGCGCTTGCCATCGGCATCCACCGTTTCGCCGCACAGGCGGCCCGGCATTTGCCGCGTGAATTTCTCGCGCGCGCCGAACAGGCCCAGATAGGGCCCGCCGAAATTCAGGCCGACGCCCAGCGACTGCCCCTCGCCCACCACGATATCGGCGCCCAGCGATCCCGGGCTTTCGAGTAGGCCCAGCGCCACCGGCTCTGTCACCACGGCGATCAGCAGCGCGCCCCGCGCATGGGCGGCATCGGCGATCCGCGCCAGATCGGGCACGCGGCCAAGGATGTCGGGATATTGCACGACGACGGCGGCGGTCTTGTCGTCGATTTCGGCAATGACCGCATCCTCGCCCGCATCGGCGGACAGCTGCGGCCCCACGCTGACCAGCGTATCGCCGGTGAAACGCGCCATGGTTTCGGCCGACGACAGGTAATGGGGATGGATCGGCCCCAGCACGCTGCGCGACTTGCGCGTGATGCGGCCCGCCATGGCGATCGCTTCCCAGCATGCGGTCGACCCGTCATACATCGATGCATTGGCGATATCGGTGCCGAACAGCCGCGCGACCTGCGTCTGGAATTCGAACAGGACCTGCAGCGTGCCCTGCGCGATTTCCGGCTGATAGGGGGTATAGGCGGTCAGAAACTCGCCCCGCTGGATCAGATGGTCGACGGTGGCGGGGATATGATGGCGATAGGCCCCCGCCCCCAGAAAGAACGGCGCATCCGCTGCCGACAGGTTCTGCGCGGCCAGCTTTTTCATATGCCGTTCGACCGCCATTTCGCTGGCATGCATCGGCAGGCCCGAAACGGGGTCTTTCAGCAACGCCTCTGCCGGAACATCGGCGAACAGGGCATCGACATGATCGGTACCGATCGTCGCCAGCATGGCGGACCGGTCACCCTCGGTCAGCGGAAGATAACGCATCAAAGGCTCTCTACGAATTTCTTGTACGCGTCCTCGTCCATCAGCCCTTCCAGTTCGGACGGGTCGGACAGGGTCAGCTTGAACAGCCAGCCGTCGCCTTCGGCGTCGTTATTGACCAGCTCCGGCTCGTCCTCCAGCGCGCCGTTCACTTCGGTGATCGCGCCCGACACGGGGGTATAGACGTCGCTGGCGGCCTTGACCGAATCGACCACGGCAACGCTGTCGCCCTTGCCGAAATCGCTGCCGGTTTCGGGCAGTTCGATAAAGGTGATGTCGCCCAGCTGTTCCTGCGCATGGTCGGTAATGCCGACGGTGCCGGTCTTGCCTTCAACGGCAATCCATTCGTGGTCTTCGGTGAAATAAAGGCTCATGGCGTGGTGGTCCTTTGAAAGGGAATTCGTCAGGGAAATCAGGATTTCTTGCGGAAATAGCGGTGCGGCACAAAGGGCATGTCGGTAACGGTCGCCT
This sequence comes from Croceicoccus sp. Ery15, assembly GCF_020985305.1. Taxonomy (NCBI): domain Bacteria; kingdom Pseudomonadati; phylum Pseudomonadota; class Alphaproteobacteria; order Sphingomonadales; family Erythrobacteraceae; genus Croceicoccus; species Croceicoccus sp. Ery15. The sequence goes on along the minus strand of NZ_CP087588.1, from coordinate 3,506,500 downwards.
CGATCTGCTTGCCGCGCATCTCGATGGTCAGCTTCGTGCCCGACAGCGCATGCCCCGCCTCGACATAACCCATCGCGACGGGCTGGCCGACGCTGGGCGCGAAACCGCCGCTGGTGACGGTGCCGACCTGCGCATTGCCCGCATAGATCGGCGCACCCTCGCGCACGGCCATGCGGCCGGTGATCAACAGGCCGACACGTTTGGCGCTGGGCCCATGGGCCAGCAGGGCAAGGATTTTCTCCGCACCCGGAAACCCGCCCGTCTCCCGCCGCTTTTTCGACAGGGCAAAGGCCAGATCGGCAGTTACGGGATCGGTCTTTTCGTCAAGGTCGTGGCCATAAAGCGGCAGACCCGCTTCCAGCCGCAGACTGTCGCGCGCGCCAAGGCCGATGGGCCTTACGATGTCGAGCGCGCACAGGGCCTCGGCCAATTCCTCGGCCTTTTCGGCGGGCACCGACAGTTCGAACCCGTCCTCGCCGGTATAGCCCGATCGGCTGATGCCGATGTCAACGCCGTTCCAGCTTGCACTGCTGCCCTGCATGAAGCTCAGCGCATCGGCGACGCCCGGCATCACCTGTTCCAGTGCTTCAGCCGCGCGCGGCCCCTGCAGCGCCAGCAACGCGCGGTCATCCAGATGGTTGAGTGCAATCTCGTCAGGCAGGAATTCGCGCAAATGGCCGATATCGTCCCATTTCGTCGCGCCATTGACGACAAGGTAATAGGCCGGTTCGCCGCCCTCCACGGTCACATTCGTCACCATCAGATCGTCGAGAATGCCGCCATCCTCGTTCAGCAGCAGCGAATAGCGGATGCGCCCCGGCTTCAGCGCCGAGATATCGCCCGGCAGCAAGGCTTCCAGCGCTTCGGCAGCGCCGGCTCCGGATACAATCAGCTGGCCCATGTGGCTGACATCGAACAGGCCCGCATTGGTTCGCGCCCATTCGTGCTCGGCGATGATGCCCTCATACTGGATCGGCATCAGATAGCCCGCGAACGGCACCATGCGCGCGCCATTGGCGCGATGCCATGCGTCGAGAGGCAGGGTTTCGGGGCCCGCAACTTCGTCCAGCTGGTCTTCGGAAATGCTCTCGGTCAAATTTCGGCTCCGTGAATAGGTCAGGCCTGCGCGTCCGGCATCGGATATGCGCAAGGCCCCCTCTGTCGCGGAAACCTGAGAGCTTCGCCGGATGCCTTGAATATGATCCAAGGCGGTCCGGAATACCCCTTCGGTGGCTTTGGCCGTTTCCGCCGCAGCACTTTCCAGAGCATCGCTATCGACCCACATGGTCCCTGTTGCCTGAGAGTTTCCGGGGCGGTTGCTCCTTCGGCGGCTTGTCCCCGCCCAAACAGGCGAATCGCAAGCTCTCTCCCACACGGGTCAGCGATGTGGCGGCAAAGTCCTATGCTGCGCGTGCAAAGTCAATCGGCGCGGGGCGAAATAAGGCCCTGCCGCGCCATGTTGCGCACAGGGTTCATGGTGTGCAGCGGTATATTCACCTGCCAGCGCAGCGTCACTCACTCACCAGCGCAGCGTCACTCACCCGCCAGCGCGGGTCTGCGCAATGTGCGGCGCGTCAGCGCGGCGTGGATGGCATCGTTATCGTGCACGAAACGCCCGTCGGCGCGCATCTGCGTCATCGCATAGATCGCATCGGCCACCACACCCGCGGGCATCGAACGATATTGCCGCAGAGACCCGTTCATGAACAGATCGGTCAGCGGCGACAGCACGGCGGCCAGCCGTTCCTTGCCGCGCGGATCGTCCTCGCGCTTGCCCTTCAGCAGGCCGGGTCGCAGCATGTCGACACGGGCAAAGGCCAGCTTTTTCACGGCCTGCTCCATCTCGCCCTTGGTGCGCAGATAGAGGTTCTTGGAAAAGCGGTCCGCGCCCACCGACGATATGCCGATGAACTGCCGCACCCGCGCATCGGATGCCCCATCGGCGCACTGGACCACCAGATCGAGGTCGACCGACTGGAACGCAGCCTCGTCGCGGTTCGCCTTTTTCCATGTCGTGCCCAGCGCCGATACCAGCACGTCGGGCGCAAGCTGCGCAATCACCTGCCGCCAGTTTTTGGGATCGGCAATGATCATTTCCATCCGCGCCCCTTGCGGAAGGGGCACTTCGCGGCGGGCGATGGCCGTCAGGCGGATGTCGGGATGGTCGCCGCTGCGGGCCATGATCTCGCGCCCGATCAGGCCTGTCGCGCCGACAAGCACCATATGCAGCCCGCCCGCTTCAGACCCCGCTTCAGACATTGCTCAGCTCTTCGGGTGCGTGGCCGAAAATCTCCGCATGGCAGCGGATGGCATAGCGGTCGGTCATCCCCGCGATGAAATCCGCGATATGACGGCTGCGCTGCGGTTCCGCATCCGGCAGGGCCCTGCGCCAGTCTTCGGGCAATAGCGCGGGATCGCCGGCATAGGCCGCGAACAGCCCCGCGATCAGATTGTCGGCCAGTTCGGCCGTGCGCTTTTGCGCGGGATGGTAATAGAGCTTTTCATACATAAAGCTCTTCAGCTTCCGCTCCGCCTCGGCCACGCCGATCGAGAAGCCCGCCAGCTGCATGCCCGCATTTCGCACGTCCTGCGCGGTTTCGACACCGGCCTGCGCGATGCGGCCCTTCGTCTCCTCGATCACATCGGTGACCATCCAGCCGATTTGCGAGCGGATCAGCTCGCGCTGCAAACGGTCCTGCGCCACGCCGGGAAACTTGCGCCCGATGGCGTCCCACTGGTCCGCGATAAAGGGCATCGAAAGCAATTGGTCGAGCGAGAGGAAACCGGCGCGAAGGCCGTCCTCTATGTCGTGATTGTCATAGGCGATATCGTCGGCCAGCGCCGCGACCTGCGCCTCGAGGCTGGACCAGCGCCCAAGGTCGAGCGGGAAGGCATCGTCCAGTTCGCGCAGCGCCCATGGCAGCGGATTCGCGGATGAAACCGGCCCGTTGTGTTTGGCCAGCCCCTCCAGCGTTTCCCACGACAGGTTCAACCCCTCATGCGTGCAATAGGGGCTTTCCAGCCGCATCAGCACGCGCAGGGTATGGGCATTGTGGTCAAACCCGCCCTGTTGGCTCAGCGCACGTTGCAACGCCCGCTCCCCCGCATGGCCGAACGGACCGTGGCCGATATCGTGGGCAAGGCACAAAGCCTCGGTCAGATCCTCGTCCAGGCCCAGCGCGCGGGCAATCACGCGGCCGACCTGCGCGACCTCCAGACTATGGGTCAGGCGGGTGCGGTAATGGTCGCCATAGGGGGCGACGAACACCTGCGCCTTGTGCTTCAACCGGCGGAAGGCGATCGAATGGATGATGCGGTCGCGGTCGCGCTGGTATGCGCTGCGCGGCCCTCGCACCCCGCCCTCGACCTCTCCGAACTCGCGCCCGCGGGTCTGCGCCGGATCGGCGGCATAGCGGGCGCGTATGCCCGCCACGGTCATATTCGCGGGTTCAGCCGGTGCAAGAACATCGTCCATCGTCAAACCCGATGGCAGATCGCGGCGCGCAGGCAAACCGGATCAAAAACGGAACGCGCGCGGAAATGGCGGAAAAATCGCCGATTACGCGTCGATCACGCTTTCGGTCGGGGTGTCGTCACCGATGATCCAGTCGGCCGCGGCGGCGGCATGGATATGGCCGGAATCGAAAATCGGCAGCACATTGGCGCCCGTGTCGATCAGCAGGTCCAGTTCGGTACAGGCCATCACCACCGCTTCGGCCCCCGCCTTTTCCAGATTGGTGATCATGGTGCGTAATTCACGCTCGCTGTCGCGGCGGACCTTGCCGTGCATCAGCTCGTCGTAAATGATCGTGTCCAGCGTTTCGACCACGTCCATATTGGGCGGCAGCAGTTCGATATCCTCGACCACCAGACGCTCGCGATAGAAATCCTCCATCATCACATTGCGCGTGCCCAGCAGCCCCGCGCGCCTGACCTCGCGCTCGGTCATCTTGCGTGCGACGCAGTCGGCGATGTGGATGACGGGGATCGACACTTCGGCCTGCACGCGGTCGTACACGGCATGCATCGAATTGGCGGCGATCACCAATGCACCCGCGCCCGCGCTTTCCAGCCGCCTGGCCGATTTGATCAGCACTTCGGCGGCATGGTCCCACTGGTCGCCGCCCGTAACGCGGTAGAGGCGCGAGAAATCGATGCTTTCGATCAGCAAGGGGGCGCTGGCCGTGGGACCGACGCGGCGTTGCACGATCTGGTTGATGTCTTCGTAATAGGCGCGGGTCGAAACCCAGCTCATGCCGCCGATCAGGCCTAATTTTCGCAAAAGGCTGTGGTCCCTCAATACTGGTCGTCCAGCCCTTTGCCTACGCAAAAAGGCCCCGCAAGCCAACCGGCTGCGTGGGCCCATTGATCGCAATGAACGGTTAATTTCCGCTGAAGCCCCGCATTGGCGCGCGGGGCGCGGAAACCGGCATCAGGCGATGATCATCACCACGATGGCAGTCAGTATGGCGACGATGATCGTGCCCCATTTGAACCAGTTCACAAAGCTGGCATAGGTCGACTGCGCCTTTTCGATCGTATCCGGCTTTTCCATGGCCCTGTTCATTCCCTTAACTAGATTCGCCCGTCGGTTGCGGCGGTCGCACGAAATCGCGACGACGCGTCCGCTTGCCCCTGCCTCTAGTGCGAGCGGCCTTTCCAGACAAGTCACTTGCACTGCAGGCGGCGCCACGCCTCATTCATGCCCCAATCATGACGATGGCATTTACCTTTTAAACCATTGCTGGCGGCGCGCCGGTAAACAGGATAAATCACTTGTTCACGATATCCCGTTAGAAGCCGTCAGGGGGTGGTTACGGGATTCTCCGCCACCACAACGGGGCAAGTATGGTGGATGATGAACCGCGCCTGATGCTTTTGGTCGCCGACGATGCCGGCCAGATCAGGCAGATCAATAGCTTGGCCGGCCGCGCAGGCTGGCGCATGCGGACCGTTCCCGACGGGGAAACGGCGCTGCGCATGCTGGACGATACCTCGGCCGAAAAGCCGCAGGCGCTGATGCTGGACAGCTGGATCGCAGGCGACGATTCGTGCCGGTTGATCGGGCGGTTCCGCGCCGCCGCGCCCGAATTGCCGCTTTTATTCCTGACGGGCAGCGCCTCTCCGCTGCTGGCGGTAGAGGCGATGCGCGCGGGTGCAACCGACTATCTGATCAAGCCGATCGCGTCGGAACGGCTGATCTATGCACTGGAAAGCAGCGTCCAGCACGCGCTTGCCACCGACGAGCTGGCCCCGCTGACCGAAAAGATCGAGGCACCGCTCGATTTCGACCTGATGATCGGGTCGTCGCCCAATTTCCGCACCACGCTGGCCCGCGCGGCCAAGGCGGCGCGCGGCCATGCGCCGCTGCTGGTCGCGGGCGAACCGGGCACGGGCAAGGAACTGCTGACCCGTGCGATCCATTCGGCCAGCCCGCGTGCGCGCGGCCCGCTGATCATCCTGCACACCACGGGCATGGCGCCCGCCGCCATCGAATCGGCGCTGTACGGCCATGAACGCGGCGCGTTTCCCGGCGCCTTCGAACAGCGCACCGGCGCATTGCAGAATGCCGATGGCGGATCGCTGATGATCGACGATCTGGAACGGCTGCCGCCCGCGTTGCAGCACCGTCTGGCCGACACGATCATCACCGGCATCGCCAAGCCTCTGGGCGCGGCGCACAGCTTCCGCGTCGATGTCCGCATTCTGGCGACGGCGGGCAATGACGCCCAGACCCTGATGCAGCAGGGCGTGCTGGAACCCGTTCTGGCAGAGGCGTTCAACGGCAATTCCATCGTGCTGCCCCCGCTGAGCGAGCGGCAATGCGATGTCGCGCCGCTGACGCGCCATTTCCTGAAACTGATCGGCGAACAGCCGGGGCTTCGCCATCTGGGCATTACCGACGATGCGCTCGCCTTGCTCGAAGGCTATGCATGGCCGGGCAACCTGCGCCAGCTTCAGGCTGTGCTGTTCCGCGCGGTCGTCTTTTGCGACCGCGACGCGCTGACCGAAGGGGATTTCCCGCAGCTGGCCAATATCGTGGGCGATATCGGCCCGCGCGCCACGGCCAATGCGGGCGGGGTAACCCTGTTCGGACCCGACGGGCACCTGCGCTCGCTGGAGGAGATCGAGGCGGATGTGATCCGCCTTGCCATCGGCCATTATCGCGGGCGGATGAGCGAGGTGGCCCGCCGCCTCGGCATCGGACGATCGACCCTGTATCGCAAGCTTTCCGATCTGGGCATCGACAACGCGGCCTGATCGGGCCACACCGGCCCGCATGCCCGATATTCTCCCGTCAGCCGATTTCGATTTTTCCGGCCGCAGCGCGCTGATCACCGGCGCGGCTTCGGGCATTGGCGCGGCCATGGCGCATTGGCTGGACGCGCGCGGCATCGCACATCTGGTGCTGGTCGATCTGGATGCGGACGGGCTGACGGCCCTGTCGCTGGACTGCAAGGTCGAGCGCGTGGCGGGCGATGTTTCCGATCCCGCCTTCTGGGCCGGTTTCGCGGACAGGCCCGCATTCGATCATGTGCTGGTGAACGCGGGGATTTCGGATGCCTTTCCGATTGCCGGTGCCGATTTCGCGCGCTGGCGGCGGGTGATGGCGGTCAATCTTGACGGGGCGTTCCTGACCCTGTCCGCCGTGCTGGGCGCGATGCAGCGCGCCGGCAAGGGCAGCGTCGTCGTCACGGCCTCTGCCGCGGCGACCAAGCCCGAGGCGACCACTGCCGCCTATGCCGCGTCGAAAGCCGCGCTGGTGCAACTGGCCAGGGTCGCCGCCAAAGAGGTCGCGCCCGATGGCGTGCGGGTCAATGCCATCGCGCCGGGCGGGGTCGATACGCCGATCTGGGACGGGATGGAATTCTTTGCCGGCATGGCAAAGGACGCGGGCAGCCGCGAAGCCGCGATCGCGGCAATGGGCAAGATGGCGACACCGCTGGGCCGCTATGCCAGCGCGCAGGAAATCGCGGGGCAGATCGGGTTCCTGTTATCGGACATGGCCGCCACGATTACCGGCGCGGTGCTGGCCAGCGACGGCGGCTATACGCTGTAGGGAACCGCGACCACATCGTTCCTGAGGTAAAGCGGATGACGCGGCAGCCCCGCCTTGGTCGTGCCGTAACAGTCAAGCGCGCCGCACAGGGCCAGCACCGCGCGGTCCCGCGCGCGATGCGCGCCATGCACGCCCCATGCGGCGATGGTCTGCGCCGCCAGTTCCAGCGCCAGCCGGATCGCATCGTCATTATGCTTGCCCACCGGTCCGCGCCGCTTCTTCAGCCGCAACGGATCGGTTTCACGCAGGGCGAACAGGTTCCATACCAGCAGCGAATGGCCTGCTTCCAAAGCCCGCGAATGGCAACGGGCGATGGTGGGATCGTTCGCCAGATGATCGGCTTTCGACGGATTCAGCATGGCAATCGCCATCATCGCGCGCTGCGGCCCGGCATCGCGCCACAGTAGATAGCGATAGCGCCCGCAGGGGCTGAACACCGCGCCGTGGCCGGTGCCTTCGTCGTGGCGGAAATCCAGCCCCGCCGCGTCGGCCCATGCGGCAATGCGCTGCACGGCATCCCGCGCCGTCATGCTTTCGCCGGTCATTGCGGCAGTTGCGAGAAATCCGTCAGCGCCGCATCGCGCATGCCGCGCCACACATGCATCGCCTGCACCGTTTCCGCCGCATCGTGCACGCGGATCATGTGCGCGCCCGCATCCATCGCCCGCATCGCCGCCGCCAGCGATCCGCCCAGCCTTTTGTCCGCAGGCGCCTCGTTCGACAAGGCGCCGATAAACCTTTTGCGGCTGGCCGCGAACAGCAACGGCTGTCCCAGGGCGTGAAACAGGGGCAGAGCCTCTATCAGCGCAAGGTTTTCGGCCACGCTCTTGCCGAAGCCGATACCGGGGTCGAGCACGATTTTTTCCCGCGCGATGCCCGCCGCCATGGCCGCATCGCGCCGCGCGCGCAGATGATCGAACACGTCGAACACCACATGGGTATAGGTCGCATCGGCATGCAGGTCAGACCCTTTTCCCGGTGCATGCATCAGCACCACCGCCGCGCCCGCACGGGCCACGATTTCGGCACTGCGCGGATCGTGGCGCAGGGCGGATACGTCATTGATCATCGTCGCGCCCGCCGCCAGCACCTCGGCCATGGTGGTGCCGTTGCGCGTATCGACCGAAACCGCAGCCCCGCCGCGCGCCAGCCGTTCGACCACGGGCAGCACGCGGGCAATCTCGTCCCCTTCCCATACGGCGGGGGCGCCGGGGCGCGTGCTTTCGCCGCCCACATCGATGATCGCCGCGCCCGCCTCCAGCATGTCGACGCCGTGGCCGACCGCCGCTTGGGTCGTGTCATGCGCGCCGCCGTCGGAAAAGCTGTCGGGCGTGACATTCAGGATGCCCATCACTTGCGGATGGTCCATCCGGATCGTGCGATCGCCCAGTTGCAGCGGCGGGTGCGCCATGCGCAGATTGGCATATTGCTCCTCGCCATCGGCGGCCAGCTCGTCGGGCAGGCTGGCCAGCACCGGCGCGATGTCCGACGGGCGCAGGATTTGCCGCCGCGTAACCCGCGCGCCTTCCCGCACGATCAGCGCGATCTGGCCGACATAGCACATCGTGCCCGCCAGCCGGATCACATCGGGAGGATCGCCCCCTTCATCGTAAGCCTGCGGAGAAGGCGCAAAGCCCAGCGGCAAAAGATAGAGCTTGCTCATGCGCCGCTGGCTAACGGATCAATCCTCGGTGGCCAACAGGTAAAGCTGCCGCGCATTGTCCAGCGGTTGCAGGCCCTTTTCGCTCTCCATGTGCCAGAAGGTCCAGCCATTGCAGGACGGCGCGCCTTGCAGCGATGCGCCAAGCCCGTGGATCGACCCGCTTTCCCTGCCCGCCATCAGCGAACCGTCGGCGCGCACGATGGCGCTGAACCGGCGCTTCTTGTCGGTCACGGTGGTGCCCGCGGGGACATAGCCCGCCTCTACCAGTGCGCCGAATGCCACGCGCGGGGCCTGACGCTTGGACTGCATCACTTTCAGCGCGCTTTCGTCCAGCGGCAGCGCGCTTTCGATGCGTTCCAGCGCGGCTTCGCGATAGGTGCCCTCGCGCTCGCAGCCGATCCACTGGCGGCCCAGACGCTTGGCGACCGCGCCGGTGGTGCCGGTGCCGAAGAACGGGTCCAGCACGACATCGCCCGGATTGGTCGTCGCCAGCATCACGCGATACAGCAGCGATTCCGGCTTTTGCGTCGGGTGAACCTTGGTCCCGCCCTTCTTCAGCCGTTCCTGCCCCGAACAGATCGGCAGAACCCAGTCGCTGCGCATCTGCAGCTCGTCGTTCAGCGTTTTCATCGCGCGATAGTTGAACGTATATTTCGACTTTTCGCCCATCGACGCCCAGATCAGCGTTTCATGCGCATTGGTGAACCGCGTGCCCTTGAAATTGGGCATCGGGTTCGATTTGCGCCACACGATATCGTTCAGGATCCAGAATCCCGCATCCTGCATCGCCGTGCCGACGCGGAAGATATTGTGATAGCTGCCGATCACCCAGATCGAGCCGTTGGGCTTCAGAATGCGCTTCGCCTCGGCCAGCCATTGATGAGTAAACTCGTCATAGCTGGCAAAGCTGGCGAACTTGTCCCAGTCGTCGTCCACCGCATCGACGCGGCTGCCGTCCGGACGGTCGAGATCGCCGCCCAGTTGCAGATTATAGGGCGGGTCCGCGAACACCATGTCGATGGTGCCCGAAGGGATGCTGCGCATCGCTTCGACGCAGTCGCCGTCCAATATCCGGCCCAGCGGCAATTCCACGCTCATCTGGCGCGATCGCGCGACTGTCTCGCCGGTTCGCGCCTTGGCGCGGGTCTTTAAAATCGTGGCCATGCCGTCCTTTACGCGACCTTTTTCAAGGTCCGTCCCCTGTGGATAACTCCCCTTGTGAATCCACGGGGACTCGCCGTCAAGCGCCGATCGTCGCGGCGAATCCGTTCCGCGCCCGGTGGCGGGGCCGCGATGTCGCCAGCGGTTTCGCGCCCGCCCCAAGATATAGAGTCCGTGCGGCACGGGCGGACTCATCATCTTGCGACTGTGTCTTTCCGGACTCGCTTTGCGACTGTGTCTTTCCGGACTCGCTGGTTTTACTATTATCGGATCACGCAGGTGCGAGCGCGGGATCGATCCCCGTCATGTCGACCGACACATCCCACAGCCGCCTCGCCAGTTCCGCATCGCGTGAGGCCGCGCTGCGGAACGCCGGACCCGACGGGCCGCGCGCTTCGAAAATGCCGCGCGATCCGACATATTCGCCGCCCGACAGCGCCGGATCGCATGCCGCCTGCAAGGCGGGCCACGCGCCCTCTTCGGCGGTATTGAGCACCATGCCCAGCAAGGGCGTGAACATGCGGCGCAGCGGGATATGGCGCGTCAGCTCGCTTTGCGCGACGCCGGGATGGCAGGCGATCGCCCTGACCTTGCTTGCGCCGGCGCGCAGCCGCCGGTCCAGCTCGGTCGCGAACAGCAGATTGGCCAGTTTCGACTGCCGGTAAAACGGCATGCGGGCATATCCCTGCGATCCGTCCAGATTGTCGAAAGCGATCCGCCCCTTCTTGTGCGCGATGCTGGCGGTCACCACCACCCTCGCCTCTCCATGAATGGCCGCCGTCTGTTCCAGCAGCGGCAGCATCAGCGCGGTCAGGGCGAATGTGCCCAGATGATTGACCCCGAACTGCATTTCGAACCCGTCCTTGGTAAAGGACAGCGGCGGGACCATCACGCCCGCATTATTGATCAGCGCGTCGATCCGCGGTTCTTTCGCGGCCAGCGCGGCGGCGGCGCGCACCGATGCAAGATCGCCCTGATCCAGCGGCAGAAAGTCCAGATCGGCAGCGGGATGATCCGTCACGATCCGCGCCATGGCCGCCCGGGCGCGATCTTCGTTGCGGCAAGCCAGCACGACACGCGCGTCGTGTGCGGCCAGCGCATGGGCAATGGCGAAACCGATGCCCGCATTCGCGCCCGTCACCACGAAACATCTGCCCGACTGGCCGGTCAGATCCGCACCGGTAAAATCACTCACACATTCAACTCCAGCTGGGCGACGGGGGCAAAGCTGCGGCGGTGCAGCGGGGTCGGTCCGTAACGGCGCAGCGCTTCCATATGTTCCGCCGTGCCATAGCCCGCGTTACGCTCCCACCCGTATTGCGGATGGATCGCCGCCGCCTCGCGCATCATGCGGTCGCGGTGTTCCTTGGCGATGATCGACGCGGCCGAAATACACGGCTCCTTCGCGTCGCCCTTGACGATGGCGCGCGCGGGCCAGCGCCATTCGGGGCGGCGTCCGGCAGGGGTCAGATTGCCGTCCACCAACACTTCGGCCGGATCGCAGCCGATTTTCGCGCACACCGCCTCGACCGCGATGGTCATGGCCAGCATGGTCGCGCCAAAGATGTTCAGCCGGTCGATCTCTTCGACCTCCACCACGCCCACGCCCCATGCGCAGCGGCGCTTGATCGCCTGTTCCAGCACAGCGCGTTTTGCCCTGGTCAGAACCTTGGAATCGCCCAGCCCTGCCGGTCGCGGCTTGCACAGCAGCACCGCAGCGGCCACAACCGGCCCCGCAAGGGGCCCGCGCCCCGCTTCGTCCACGCCGATAATCACTTCTGCGCCATCCGCCGGAACAGGATGCGCCGCACGGGAGTAGAGTTAGTCATGAAATCCCATTCACTGCGTTTCGCCAGCATCGCCCTTGCATCGCTTGCCGCGTCCTCGCTGGCAAGCTGTCAGGAAACCCCGACCCCCGCCACCGGTGGAGAAGCCGGCAATGCCGCCATGCAGGTCAGCTTTGCCAAACAGGACATGGGCACTTTCGACGAGCCATGGGCAATCGCCTTCGAACCGGGCACCGGCACCTTGTTCGTGACCGAGAAATCGGGCGCGATCAGGTTCCGCAAGGCCGACGGCACCACCGGCGATGTCAGTGGCGTGCCCGACGTGGATTACGGCGGCCAGGGCGGTCTGGGCGATATCGTGTTCGCCCCCGATTACGCCAGTAGCCACGCGGTTTACATCAGCTATGCCGAAGCTGGCAGCGGCGACACGCGCGGCGCGGCAGTGATGCGCGCGACGCTGCAATGCGATCAGGCAGAGGCATGCGCCCTGCGCGATCCGCGCGTGATCTGGCGACAGGACGAAAAGGTCACCGGACGCGGCCATTATTCGCACCGCATCGCCTTTTCGCCCGACGGCGACTTTCTGTTCATCGCATCGGGCGACAGGCAAAAGATGCAGCCCGCGCAGGATTTGTCGAACAATCTGGGCACCATCGTCCGCCTACTGCCCGACGGCAGCCCCGCCCCCGGCAATCCGTTTACCGGCGAGGCCAACGCCAATTCCCAGATCTGGTCGTATGGCCACCGCAATATCCTTGGCCTTGCCTTCGATGCGCGGGGGCAATTGTGGGATCTGGAACACGGGCCGCAAGGCGGGGACGAGCTGAACCTTGTCGCGCGCGGCATGAATTACGGCTGGCCGAACGTGTCGAACGGCATTCACTATGACAACAAGCCTATCCCCGACCATGCCCCCGGCGACGGCTATGTCGCGCCGGTCGAATGGTGGGATCCGGTGATCGCGCCAGGCGGCATGATCTTTTATTCGGGCGCGCTGTTCCCCGACTGGCAGGGCAATGCGCTGATCGCGGGGCTGGGCAGCCAAGGGCTGGTCGTGGTGAAGATGGACGGCAAGACCGCCAGCGAAAGCGCGCGTTACGATCTGGGCGTCCGTATCCGCGCGGTGGCAGAGGCGGCGGACGGATCGGTCTGGGTGGCCGAAGACGGGCCGGACGCGCATGTCTGGCGCCTTACGCCGCAGGGCTGAACCAAACCCCGCTACCCGACGGCAAAGCAGAATTACGGTCGACAGCGCCGCGCGCAGCCCCTATCCGCGCGGCGCTTTTACCGCCGTCAGAGTTCGCATCGCGCCCATGCCCACCATCATCCCCATCGATCAGGTCGAACCCGCCTTGGTCGAGCAATTGCTTGACCGTGCCTTCGGACCCGACCGCCATGGCCGCACGGCCTATACCGTGCGCGAGGGGACCGAGGCACTGGGCGCATTGTCCTTTGCCGCGCTGGATGACGAGGATCTGCTGGCAGGCACGATCCAGTGCTGGCCCGTCGCGCTGACCGATCCGCAGGGGCGTCCGCATCCGATGATCATGGTCGGCCCCGTCGCCGTCGTCCCCGAATTGCAGAACGCGGGCTATGGCAAGGCGCTGATGCTGGCCAGCATTGCCGCGCTGCAGGCAGGCGGCGCCGTGCCGCTGCCCCAAGTGCTGATCGGGGATGCGGAGTATTACGGCCGTTTCTTCGGTTTCGTCGCACAGCCGACGCAGGGCTGGACCCTGCCCGGCCCCTATGACCCCGCCCGACTGCTGGTGCGAACCGAAAACCCGTCCATATTGCCGCAAATGGGCGCGCTGGGGCCATGGCAGGGGTAAACGGCCCTTGGCGCGGCTAGTGCGATCTGGCATCGCCTTCAACTGCGATGCCCTATGATAGTCCACCCGATCTTGCCGGCCTGTCGCTGGCGGAAATAGCCGAAGCGGTCGCCGCGCGCCGCCTGCCCCCTGTCGACACATGGCAGCCCGAGGCGACGGCCGACAGCGGCATGGAAATCCGCGCCGACGGACGCTGGTTCCACGAAGGCAGCGAAATCACCCGCCCCGCCATGGTGCGCGCTTTTTCCTCGCTGCTGCGCAGGGATGATGACGCGGAAAATGGCGGCTTCTGGCTGGTCCTGCCCTATCAGAAACAAAGCATCGCGGTCGAGGACGCGCCCTTCGTCGCGGTGGACGTAAAGTTGGACAGCGCCGGTGGCATGCCGGTCCTTGTCTTCCGGCTCAACACCGACGAATTCGTCACCGCCGGCCCCGACCATCCCGTCATCGCGCGCGGCGATGCCGATACGCCCGCGCTTTATGTTTTGGTGCGCGGAAGGCTGGAGGCGCGGCTGGACCGGTCGACCTATGCGCAGCTGGCCGAAATCGCGATCGCCCGCGATGCCGATGCGCTGGCGGTCGAATCGGATGGCGTGATATTTCCGCTGGTTCCCTCATGACCAGCCTGCACGACCGGCTGACCTCGCTCTATCGCGCGGGCCACCGGCGCACGGTCACGGGCCTGCGCGACGATGGCGAATGGCTGCCCGCGGGCGAACGCCCCCGCCGCGCCGCGGTGCTGGTCGCGATTACCGACCGGCCCCTTCCCTCTGACGATCCGGCCAGCGCAGGCCCCGGCATATTGTTCATCCAGCGCCCCACCCGCATGCGCCGCCACGCGGGGCAGGTCGCCTTTCCGGGCGGCGGGATAGACCCCGGCGAAACCCCGATACAGGCCGCTGTGAGAGAGGCGGAGGAAGAGATCGCCCTGCCCCCGTCACGCGTGTGCGTCATCGGGGAAAGCGATCGTTACCGCACCGGCAGCGGATTCGACATTTCCCCCGTGCTGGCCATCGTGCCGCCCGACCTGCCGCTGAAACCCAATCCCGCCGAAGTGGACAGCTGGTTCGAGGCGCCGCTGTCCTTCCTGCTCGATACCGAAAATATCCGCGAAGGGACGGGCGAGCTGAACGGGATGAAGCGCAAATTTCTGGACATGCATTATGCTGACGGTTCGGGAAGGGATTACCGGATCTGGGGCGTGACGGCGGCGATCCTGTATAATCTGCGCCGCCGCCTGCTGCGGGGGCCGAAGCTGTGACCGATATCACCATGCCCATGGCCCAATGGGCCGCGCGCGACGATCTGCCCGCGCTGGTCGCCGCATTGGGGGCGGACGATTGCCGTTTCGTCGGCGGCTGCGTGCGCGATGCGCTGCTGGGGATAGAGGCTGCCGATGTCGATATCGCCACACGCCATGTGCCCGAACGCACGCAGGAATTGCTGAAACAGGCAGGCATCCGCAGCGTGCCGACCGGCATCGAACACGGCACGATCACTGCGATCCTGCCGCACGGGCCGGTCGAAATCACCACATTGCGCAAGGATGTCGACACCGACGGACGCCGCGCCACGGTCGCTTTCGCCAGCGAATGGTTTGACGATGCGGCGCGGCGGGATTTCACCATCAACGCGCTGTACGCCCACCCCGAACATTTCCGCATTTCGGACTATTTCGGCGGGCTGGCCGATCTGGACGCGCGCATCGTGCGTTTCATCGGCGATGCCGAAACGCGCATCCGCGAGGATCATCTGCGCATCCTGCGCTATTTCCGCTTTCAGGCGCGCTTCGGATCGGACGTGGATGAAAAGGCCGAGGCTGCCTGCCGCGACCTTGCCTCGACGCTGAAGGGCCTCTCGCGCGAGCGTGTGGCGATGGAGCTGCTGTCGATCCTTGCCCTGCCCGATCCCGCCTCCAGCGTCGAACGCATGGCAGAACTGGGCGTGCTGCAGGTGATCCTGCCCGAAGTCGATGACGAAGGCATTGCCGCCCTTGCCGCGTTACAGCACGCCGAAAAGCGCGGGGATATTGCCGCCGATCCGGTCCGCCGCCTTGCCGCCCTGCTGCCGCCCGATGCCGAGATTGCCCGGCAGGTCGCCTCGCGCCTGCGGCTTTCCAATGCGCAGAAAAAGCGCATCGCCCTTGCCGCCGCGCGCGATGCACATGATGCGCAGAACCCCCGCTCGCTCGCCTATCGCCTTGGGGTGGAGGCAGCGGTGGATCGCTTGCTGCTGCTGGGCGAAAGCACTGCGCCCGTCACGGGATGGGATGTGCCGCAATTGCCGGTTTCGGGCGGCGATATCGTCGCGGCGGGCATCGGCAAGGGGCCGCTGGTCGCCCGCACGCTGCACGCGGTCGAAGGGCGCTGGATCGCGGAAGGGTTCCCCGATGCGGAACGCACCCGCGCCATATTGGTAGAGGAAGTGGGCAAGGCGCGCATGTAGCGTGGCCCTTCCCCTCCGCAAGCCGGTCATGCAGGCGCAAGCCTTGCCGTGCTATCAAGGCGACATATGGATTTCGAACGCCTGTCCCAGCTTCCTTACGGAGAGCTTTTCGCCAGCAACCCGCTGCTGATGGCGGCTGTCATCGCGCTGGGCATCTCGATCGTGGGCGGCGCGATCATCCGCACCATGCCGCGCACCGGTTCGCTGATGCGCGGTCTGGGCAGTTTCGGGCTGGCCGTGGTGCTGGTGCTGACCATCATCGATGTCGCGCGCCTGTCGGGCGGCAGCGATTTCGCGCGCAGCCTTTCGGTGGCCGAACTGGGCATGCCCGAACAAGTGGTCGAAGGGGGCGAGACGCAGGTGCCTTTGTCCCGCGACGGGCATTACTGGCTGGAGGGGACGGTCAACGGCCATCCCGAACGCTTCCTGATCGACACCGGCGCTTCGCTGACCGCGATTTCGCCCGATACGGCCCAGCGCGGCCGGATAGAGGCGAACCCGATGCGCGGCACCATCGCGCTGCAGACCGCCAACGGTTCCTCGCCCGGGCGGGTCGCCACCATGGGCGAATTGCGCGCGGGTAATATCCTTGCACGCGACCTCGACGTGGTGATCGCGCCGGGGCTGAACGGCATCAATGTGCTGGGCATGAATTTCCTGTCGCGCCTGCAAAGCTGGCGGGTGGAGGACGGGACGCTGATCCTTGTCCCGCACAACCCGCAGCCGGTGTAGGGTGAGCGCGCTTTCAGCCCACGGCGGGCTACGAAAGGCGGTTTTCTGCGCTTCCGGTGCTCACGTACTGGAAGTACGCTGCGCGCCAGTTCTCGAACACCACCATTCTCGCTCCACCCTGAACTGAAATCGCGCACACCCAAGATTTCCGCATCCGCGAATTTCATTGCGCATTTCGCAAATCATCCCTATGTAGCCGCCCGTGACAGCGCCGGATGAACCGGCGCATTCGCATGCCCGCGTGAGCCGCGCCGACAGAAATGGCGAGTTTGGCCCCGCATGCGAACATGGGTTTGCCCATGCGCTCACACCACTGCTTCCCGATCACGCTAGGGTCGCCGTAAAGGCCCCGCACGCATCCGCCATTCATGCGGAGCCGTGCCTATGTGAGTATATAATTTGTCCTATTTCTCGGATCTCGGCCTCGCCGAACCCATTACCCGCGCCCTCGCCTCGAAAGGCTATGAAGAGCCGACCCCGATCCAGCGTCAGGCGATCCCCGCCCTGATGGAAGGGCGCGACATTCTGGGCATCGCCCAGACCGGCACCGGCAAGACCGCTGCCTTCTCGCTCCCCTCGATCGACCGCCTTATCCGTGAGGATGTGCGCCCGCAGCCCGCATCGTGCCGGATGCTGGTGCTGTCGCCCACGCGCGAACTGGCGGCACAGATCGCCGACAACATGCGCTTTTACGCCAAGAACACGCGGCTGCAGGTGCAATGCATCTTCGGCGGCGTGCCCGCCGGCAAGCAGGCGAAGAAGCTGGTCGCGGGCACCGATATTCTGGTCGCCACCCCCGGCCGCCTGCTCGACCTGATCGACCAGCGCGCGCTGACCCTGCGCGACGTTGAAATCTTCGTCCTCGACGAAGCGGACCAGATGATGGACCTGGGCTTTATCAAGCCGCTGACCCGCGTGGCCGCGCTGCTGCCGCAGGACCGGCAGAGCCTGTTCTTCTCGGCCACCATGCCCGAAAGCATCGCGCAGCTGGGCAAGCGTTTCATCAAGAACCCCGTGAAGGTCGAGGTCGCGCCGCAGTCCACGACAGCGGAACGGGTCGAGCAATATGCGATCCATATCGACCAGAAGGAAAAGCAGTCGCTCCTCACCCTCTCGCTGCTGAAGGGCATCGAAAGCGGAGAGATCGACCGCTGCCTCGTCTTTACCTGCACCAAGCATGGCGCGGACCGCGTGGTGCGCCATCTGGCCGCCGCGGGCATCAATGCCGCCGCGATCCACGGCAACAAGACACAGGCGCAGCGTATCCGCGCCCTCGACGGCTTTCGCGACGGCAAGGTGCCGGTGCTGGTCGCCACCGATATCGCGGCGCGCGGCATCGACGTTTCGGGCGTTTCGCACGTGTTCAACTTTGAAATCCCGAACGTGCCCGAACAATATGTCCACCGCATCGGCCGCACCGCGCGCGCGGGTGCGGACGGCGTAGCGATCAGCTTCGTCGCGCCGGACGAAAAGCCCTATATGCGCGACATCGAACGGCTGACGAAGGTGCGCCCCGTGCAGCTTCCCATCCCCGAGAATTTCGTGGCCAACGCGGAAAAACTGCCCAAGCCCAGCCGCGCACCGGCTGGCGCCGAACGCGATCCCAATGCCAAGGGCGGACGCGGCGGCGGTCGCGGCCGCGGGCGTGGTGGCCAGGGCGGCCAGAAGCGCGATGGCGGTGGCGGTTCGAAGAACTACGAACAGCGTCAGCAGCGCAAGAATGCCGAAAACCGCGGCGACGGCCAGCCCCGCGACGACATGGGCCGCAAACGCCGCTTCCGCCCCAAGGGCGCGAATGGCGTCGGCGCGCACAAGGGCGCAGTGCGGGCGCGCTGATCAGGGCGATTGCAAGGGGGCGGGAGAGCGATGCGCTTTCCCGCCCTTTTTCGTTGTGGGGTCACTGCATGCTGTCGGGCTGAAATGCGAGTATCCGGTCACGACCGATTGCGGACGTTAACACCTCCGTGGCATCTAGGGCCCGATCGACATATCGCTAGCCCGTCCTATTCATGAGGCTACCGCTTCGTGTTGTTCGGACGGCGATGTGGCGGTGCCTGATTGATCAAGGCGCACGCCTCCACCGGCGTTTTTCACCGCGGCAGGAGCAATGGGCTTTTCGAGGTTGATGGACTGGGGCTCAGGGGTTCGGCGGCACCGCCGCTCTTGCTATGTGGGCGCTGGTCGCAGACTGGTGGTGATGGCCTTGAACACACCGGCATCCGGGCAAGCCGAAGCGAAGGCGACGCGGATACGCGTGGCGGTTTCGATGACGCGGGCAGCGACCTTGAGCAGGCGCAGGCGCAGCGTGGCGAACTCGGCGGTGGCGAGTGCGGTGGCTCTTGGGATTTCCTGCTGGATTCGCCACAGGAGCCAGTATGCGGCGGTGTGCAGGATGAGGCGCATCTGGTTGGCGCCCGCCGAGCGGCACGAGGTGCGATCGCTGGCGAGCTGGCTCTTGTGGCGCTTGATCAGGTTCTCGGCCTGACCGCGGGCGCAGTACAGCGTGTCGTAGATGTGCTCGGCCGAGCCTTCGGTCAGCGAGGTGACGACATAGCGGATGTCCATGCCCAGCGTGCTGGCCTCAATCCGGGCGACGACGCGGCGCTGGCATTTCCAGCTTTTGGCGCCGTAGCGGGTCTCGGCATAGTTGCGCAGGACCGGGCATTGGCGTTGAGCCCGCCTGACGGCACAAGCATCGGCGACGGTGACGATTTCGGGATCGGCACGCAGCACGGCGTTGGTCGGCAGACCAAATACGTAATCGACGCCGGTCGCCTCGCACAACGTCATGACCTCGGGCCGCCCATAGTGCCCGTCGCCGCGGATGGTGATGTGGGTATCGGGCCAGTGCCGCCGAAGATGGCGCACCAGGCGCCGAATGTGTCCGGCAGCCTCGGCGCCCGACGGTGTCTTGCCGGCGCGCAGCAGCATTGCCACCGGCCGACCGGTGGCGGTGTCGTAGACATGAATCGGCAGGAAGCAGCGCTCCCCGTGATGACCGTTCCAGAACGAGAGTTGCTGATAGCCGTGCACGACATCACAGGTGTCATCGATATCCAGCGTCACCGCCGCCGGCGCGGCGGGATAGCTGGCGCAGTAGATGTCGATCATCGCGGCCATCATCCTGGCCAACTCGCGCGTAGTCGGCGCATTTTCCCACCGGCTCATGGTCGGTTGGCTCGCAAGCCCCACGCCCGATCCCGGCAGCTTGCCCAGCGCCAGGCGGAAGCCCGGATCGTCGCGCAGAGCGTCGAGATCATCGGCGTCCTCATAGCCACAGCTGATCGCAAAGATGCGGGCGCGCAGGATATCGTCGAGGTGATGCACCACTCTGCCCGGGTCACGCGGATCGGAAATGCAGGCTGCAAGCCGCTGGCAGATCCCCATCGCTCGTTCGGCCTGTGCCAGCAGCAACACGCCGCCATCCGAGGTAAGCCGGCCGCCGTCGAAAGCGGCTGTGACTTTCTTGCGGCCGACTGCTGGGAATCCAAATGCGCTTGCGATATCGTTGTTCATGCGGGGGTGACCTGTGGCATTTTCTGCCCTGCGGCAGGTTCGGCTTAGACACCCAGTTCCTAATTCAGATCAGAAGCTTAGGCCACTCCCGCTAACCCTTTAGGACCGGTTTGGTGAATACGACGGGCTAGGGAGTTCGGCCAGTGAGTTTCGGTAGTCAGCTTCTCAAGAAAGCGCGTCATGCAGTACTTTCCGAAGTCGCTGGCGTGTTATTGGCCGTTTTACTGATTTTCGCACTTAATCTAGCCGATCCAATTCCCAAATTAGCCGCAGGGGCCTTGTTCTTCTGGATCATAGTTGCGCTAGGGTTGAGAGCCTTCAAAGCGATCACCAATCCGACAGACGCTATCGCTTGGGATGATCGAAGCGATGACTGATCCAAGTGCAACCACGCGATTGGCTGCTTGATCGGAATGTCAGCTTCCTACCCCAATCCGGCCACTCGAATATACCAGACGTTCCGCCAAGAACTACCAACGTCCCCTTCCCATCCCGCCCCCGCCTGTTACCCTGTCGTCGGGTCCGAGAGGGGAAACGCAGACCATGATTGCCCGATTGCTTGCCATGGCCGCCATGGTGCTGGCCTGCCTAACCGCCACGGCGCGGGCCGATGATCTGTTGATCCGCAATGTCCGGCTGATCGACCTTACCGCCGAAACCCCGCGATGGAGCGCGCCGCAATCGGTTCTGGTGACCGGCGACCGCATCGCCGCCATCGGCACCGATATAACCGCCCCTGACGACACCAAGGTGATCGACGGCAAGGGCGGCTATCTCCTTCCGGGCCTGACCGATATGCATGTGCATGTGTGGGACCGCGCGGCGCTGGGCGCCTATCTGGCGCATGGGGTGACGACGGTGCGCAATGCGTCGGGCATGCCCTTCCACCTCGATCTTGCGACCAAGATCGATGCGGGCACGCTGGCAGGGCCGCGCCTGCTGACCACCGGCCCCATCCTCAACAGCCATGGCGCGAATGAGCAGCTGAACCACCAGTTCGTCGCCACCGAAGAAGAAGCCCGCGCCGCCGTGCGCTGGCAGCATGCGGCGGGCTTTCGCCATATCAAGGTCTATTCCAACCTCACGCGCGAAGCATGGGCGGGCATCAGGGCAGAGGCGGCGACGCTGGGCATGACGGTCATGGGCCACACTCCCGAAGGGGTGCGCGCCAGCGGCGTGCCGGTGGACCATCCGTTCGACATGGGCTTCGACCAGTTCCTCGACGCGGATTTCGTGACGATCGAACATGTCGAAAGCATCGTCTGGCACGGGCTGCGCAACCGCCACGATCCCGCCGCCGCCCGCGCATTGGCACAGCGGATCGCGGCATCGGGCACACCGGTCGATCCCACGCTGGTCGCGTTCCGCAATCTGCTCCACGTGGCCGAAACGAAGGGCGCCTATCTGCGCCGCCCCGGCAGCGAATGGATGAACCCGATGCTGGTGGCGACCGAACAGCCGGTTTACGACCGCTGGACGAACGAGGCGGTCGAACCCAACCGTGCCGCGTTCGAATTCTATAAGCAGATGACGAAGATGATGGCCGATGCGGGCGTGCTGATGGTGGCGGGCAGCGATGCGGGCATTTTCACCAATATCCCCGGCGGATCGCTGATCGACGAGCTGGAACTGCTGGCCGAAGCAGGCCTCTCCCCCGCCGAGGTGCTGCGCATGGCCACACTGAACCCCGCGCAGGTTCTGGGTGAGGACGCCGCGCGCGGCACCGTGGCGCAAGGCATGGCCGCCGATCTGGTGTTGACCGGGGCGGACCCGCTGCAAGGCTTCGCCACGCTGCGCCGCCCCGCGCTGGTCGTCGCGGCGGGCCGCCCCTATGACCGCGCGGCGCTGGATGCGCTGCTGACCGAGGCCGCGCATCAGGACCTTTCGCGCACGCAGGCCAATGTGGTCGCGGGGCTGAAGGCGCAGGGCAACGATGTCAGCGCGCTGACCGGCGGGTGAGCGGGTAAGGCGATGCTGCGTTCCCCGCCTTGACAGCGATAACGCGCAACAATCGCCCCCGAAGGTGGATTAGCGGCGGTGGAGAGGATTTGCGTCAGCCGGTTTCCGACATTGTCTAGAGTGCCCCTGCTGGCTAAGCCCTCGATGATGGATGTAATTTCCGAGTTCGACCTATCTGTCGACGGCGCACAACTTTTCAGAGGCGCTTTGCTTCCCTGCCTTTCCGATCTGATCGAGGCGCTGGCTGGACTTCCCCCTGCCGAAGCCGGAGTGCGCATAAGCGGCATCGAAGCGCTGCGACCGATACTTTCCACTGACGGCTGCATAGGCAGGATTGCCGGATCGGTTTTGGGAAGTCGCGCAAGGCCAGTGCGGGCAATCCTATTTAACAAAACACCCGAAGCCAACTGGCCCCTCGCATGGCATCAGGACCGCACCATCTGCGTGAGGCAAAAGCGGGAAGTGAATGGCTTTGGTCCATGGACCGTCAAGAGTGGAATGCAGCATGTTGCACCGCCATTCGATTTGCTTTCGCGCATGGTCACGCTCCGCGCCCACATCGATGATGTGCCCACTACCAATGCGCCGCTCCTCATTGCCCCCGGCTCGCACAAACGCGGGCGGGTACCGATCGATGCAATCGGCGATGTTGTTCGGGACTGTGGCACGGCCGCCTGTCTCGCCGAAGCAGGTGACATTTGGGTGTATTCGACCCCGATCTTACACGCTTCAGAGGTATCGTCTAAGCCCCGAAGCAGGCGCGTACTCCAAGTGGACTTCGCCGCGGAAGACCTGCCGGACGGTCTGAACTGGCTGGGCGTTTAGAGCCCGTCTTACTCCAAAATCCGCTAGTAGCCCGTCCAACAACCACTGTCCTACACGCCGCATCCGCGCTAGCGCGAATCTTCGCGGCTCTTTCCCAATGTCGAATTTTCCTGATTCCTGCCGGTGTCACCCAAAGGGGCCGAACGCCAGCGTTTCTGCGGGTTTCAGCAGGGTGACAGCCTGTGACAAGGTGTCACCTTTGTCACCCTGAACGCACGTCAACCGGACACGCATCAAGCGATGCTCAGCCGAAGCGGTTGTCCCTTGGGAAGCCTGTCGGCGGCAGGCGGCCTGCCGCGCCGCGGGCGACTTTCCATTGCCACATGTCGCTTTCGGTCCGCACCCGCCCGCTGTCACCGCCCATCTTCCACGAAAGGCCGTCGTCGAGTTTCAGCGTGATCGCGTCGGACAGCCCGCCGTCGCGGTAACGTTGCAGCTGAACGCCCTGCCCGCGTGCCATCACCGGCAGTTCCTCAAGGCTGAAAATCACCAGCTTGCGATTGTCACCGACCACGGCGACATGGTCGTCGGCTTCCGCGATTTCGCGCACCACTTTCAGCGTGATTGTGTCCTTCAGGTTCACCACCTGACGGCCCTTGCGCGTTTCGGCCAGCAGCTCGTCCATTTCCGCCGCAAAGCCGCGACCCGCGCTATTGGCCAGCAATATCTGCCCGCCCTTGCGATAGACCAGCACCGCGACAATCGGCGACCCTGAATCGATGTCGAGCGTGGTGCGCAGCGGCTCTCCGAAGCCGCGCCCGCCCGGCAGCTTGTCGCAGCCGAGCGTATAGAAACGCCCGTCGCCGCTGGCGATCAGCAGCTTGTCGGTCGTCTGCGCATGCAGCGCAAAGGCCGGACCGTCGCCTTCCTTGAACTTGAATTCCCCCCCAATGCCGTCGGCGCCAAGGTCGACATGCCCCTTCATCCCGCGCACCCAACCGCGTGCCGAGATGATGACGGTGACCGGCTCCTTCTCGATCATGGCGTCCATGCTGAATTCGACCGCGGGTGCCGCCTCGGCCACCGTGGTGCGGCGACGGCCCAGCTTGGTATCCTCGCCATATTCCTTGCGCAGCGCGGTCAGATCGCGCTTCAGCCGCGTACGCTGGCGCGCAGGGCTGTCGATCAGCTTCTGCAACTCGTCCCGCTCGGCCAATAGGGCGTCGTGTTCCTTGCGAAGCTCCATCTCCTCCAGCTTGCGCAAGGACCGCAGCCGCATATTGAGGATCGCCTCGGCCTGCCGGTCGGTCAGCTCGAACTCGGCCATCATGACCTGTTTGGGCTCGTCCTCGGTCCGGATAATCTCGATCACGCGGTCAAGGTTGAGGAAGGCGATAATATAGCCTTCGAGCAGTTCCAGCCGCCGCGCGATCTGTTCCAGCCGGTGATGCGAACGACGCAGCAGAATATCGATCTGCGAGGCGATCCAGTGCTGCAAAACCTCGCCCAGACCCATGACCTGCGGCGTGCGTGTCGCATCCAGCACGTTGAGGTTCAGGCCGAAACGGCTTTCCAGATCGGTCAGCTTGTACAGGCTTTCCTTCAGCAGTTCGGGATCGACATTGCGGCTGCGCGGGACCAGCACGATGCGGATCTGCTCGTCGCTTTCGTCGCGCACGTCTTCAAGGATGGGCAGTTTTCTATCGGCGATCAGCTGAGCGATCTGTTCGATCAGCCGGCCCTTTTGCACCTGATAGGGGATCTCGCTGATGACCAGCTGCCATTGCCCGCCGCCCAGCCGTTCGATCCCGGCATTGCGGTCATCCTCGCTGGCGGCTTCGGCGGCGTGGAACCGCCCGCGCATGCGAAACGATCCGCGCCCCGTTTCATAGGCCGCCGAAATCACATCGGCGCTGTCCACCACCAGCCCGCCGGTGGCGAAATCGGGGCCGTGGAAGACCTCCATCAGCTCGGCATGTTCGGCGCGCGGATTGTCGATCAGTTTCAGCGTGGCATCGACAATCTCGGCCACGTTATGGCTGGGAATATTAGTCGCCATGCCCACCGCGATCCCGCTGGCGCCATTGGCCAGCAGGTTCGGAAAGATGCCGGGGAAGATGTCGGGCTCCGACTCCTCGCCATTATAGGTCGGGATGAAGTCGACAGTGCCTTCGTCCAGCCCCTGCATCAAAAGCATGGCGGTGCGGGTCAGCCGCGCCTCGGTATAACGATATGCGGCGGCATTATCGCCGTCGATATTGCCGAAATTGCCCTGCCCTTCGACCAGCGGATAGCGCAGCGCGAAATCCTGCGCGAGGCGGACCATGGCATCGTAAACGCTGGCATCGCCGTGCGGGTGATATTTACCGATCACGTCACCCACCACGCGGGCCGATTTCTTGAATGCGTCGGTCGGGTTCAGCTTCAGCTGGCGCATCGCCCACAGCAGGCGGCGGTGAACGGGTTTCAGCCCGTCACGCAGATCGGGCAGCGAACGGGCGGTAATCGTCGACAGCGCATAGACGAGATAGCGTTCGGACAGCGCCGCATCGAAGGGCGCGTCGACCAGCCGGTCGAAAGGATCGGGTTCAAGCGTATCGGGAATCTCGTCGGCCATGGATGCGGATTAGCAAGCGGGGTGTGCGCCGCAAAGGAGCGGGCGCGGGCAATCCCCCGCCATCGCAGCACAAACCGCCTTGCGAGCGCTCGCGAACTGCGGCAGAATGTGTCAATAATAAGGCATAATGGAGGCGAGAATGCGGCAATCGAGAGTCTTGGCGGGCATAGTAGCGCTGGCTTTGGCAGGATGCAGCGAAGGAGAAAGCGGCCATTCCGCCGACCGTATGGTCGCTGACATGGCCGTATCGCCCACCGCAGAGGCGCCTGCCATTATGAACACGGACAACGGTTCGACCGCAGCCAACCCCATCGCGATCAGCCTGCCCAGGATCGCCTATGTCTATGATTTCGGCTATCGCCTTCCCGCCGAAGCGATCGCACCGCTGCAAATGCGCCACGCCGATCTGTGTGAGGCGCAGGGCCCCGAAACCTGCCGCATACTCGACATGCGTCAATCGGGGATGGAAGGCGAATATGCGCAAGGTTCGCTCAGCCTGTCGGTCGCCGCGAGCGAGGCGCGCGTCTTTGGCGTAAAGCTGGCGGAACTGGCCGATGGTGCGGGCGGCAGCCAGATTTCCAGCGCGATCAGCGGCGAGGATTTGTCGAAGCGCATCGTCGACACCGAAGCCAGGCTGCGCGCCCGGATCGTGCTGCGTGACCGTCTGATGGATGTACTGGCGTCTCGCCAAGGGAGTGTCGCCGAACTGGTCGAGGCCGAGCGCGGCGTGGCGCAAGTGAACGAGGAAATCGACCAGGCGCAAAGCTGGCTGGCCGAAATGAAGGGCCGCGTCGAATTCAGCCGCGTCAACATCAGCTATACCTCGGGCGCGCCCAGCAGCGGCGGCTTCCTTTCCCCCATTCGCGAGGCACTGGCCAATATCGGATCAATCCTTGGCATAACCCTCGCGGTGGTGATTACCGCGCTGACCGTGCTGTTACCGCTGGGACTGATCGGCTGGCTGGTGTGGCTGGGCGCGAGAACCGTGCGCAGGCGTCACAGATCGGACGCAGTCGTCCATGACGACGTCCCGCCAGTATCGGATTAACCCGCTCACAAACGCCCTGGACCGAGTCGCAAAAACAGGCGTTTAGAGCAGCTTGTCGTTAACCTTGTGTATTAACGATATTTGTCACCTGCAGAACGCTTGCCCGCCTTTTCGCATCTTCGTAAATTCGTTGAGAATCAGGGGCATCCTAACTTGATGGGTTCTGATTCCGTCCAGCCTATCCCATTTTGGCTCAGGTCGGACGCACCCGTTGTGCCGAACCCGTTAAGGCTCGACATTAAGGTATTGAGCATAGGTTGAAAATCCGGCCCTGTCGCGATGACAAGGCGCAGGTCCGGACGGGGGATGGATGCCGGCGCCGCGGTTTCGTTGCGGAACAGATGCTCGAACAGGGGATGGCGGGCCGGACCGGTCCGTCGCAAAAACAGGACGGGCGGACGCAGCCGGCGCGCTGATCAGCCCCAGGGCCGGAACCGGTGCAAATCCGACCGGTATAGGCCCGACAGATTGAGGCGTTGACGATGGATTTTGGCGCAAACGACAAGTTTGGCGAGGCATTCAGGGACGGGTCGGACGAAAATTCCCCGACCACCCACGGAGCCGGGAAGGCGCAACTGGCACAGGATGCCTCCACAGCTGCTTTCGCCGGAACCGGCCGCCGCGCCATCGCCAATCCCGACGAACGCACGACGGTCGTCCTTCCCGAAGGGGCCACGCTGTCGGACCTGGAAGTCGACGGCCAGAACCTGATCGTTGCCCTGCCCGACGGCACGCAGATGGTGATCGTCGACGCGGCAATCTATGACGTCGATCTTGTCGTTCAGGGCACGCGCATTCCCGACGAAAACTGGAAGGATTTTCTGGGGATCGAGGACCGGTTCGATCCGGAGGCAGGCACCTCGCGCAGTTCGGGCGGCAATTTTGCCGATCCGGTGCTTCCCATCGACGATGCCTTCGATATCGGCAATCTGCTTCCCTATACCGAGTTGCAGTTCCCGACGCAGGACGATGTCGAAGTCGGGATCTATCAGAACCAGCCGAACGAAATTCCGATCATCACCGATATTCCGCGTGTCGCCGAAAGCGATGCCGGCACCATCGTCGATGAAGACGGCTTGCCCGCACGCGACGGCGATCAGGGCCCCGAACCTGCCGGCACATTAGAGGAAGGCAACGGAGAAACGACCGTCGGGACCATTGATTTCACTTCACCCGACGGTGTCGACCAGATCCTGATCGACGGCGTGCCGGTGTTCGAAATCGTGAACGGGCAGCCGGTCATCATCTTCCCGCCGACGGCTATCGGACCGGGCACACTGGTGATCGTGGGCGTGGACCTGAACAACGGGACCATCACGTACGAATATACGCTGACCGACAATACCAGCGGCGACGGCAATACGGTCGATTTCGACGTCACGGTCGTCGATCCGCAGGGCGACAGCGATACCGGCAATGTTGTCATCACCATCATCGACGATGTTCCGATCGCGGTTGACGATGGCAATCTCGCCACTCTGCCTGACGAGGCGTCGGGTGTGGTCGTGGGTACGGTCGACGGGCTGGTTTCGAACGATGACTACGGCGCGGATGGCGTGGGCAATCCGGCCATCACCATCGGCACGGGCGATCACGGCGGAACCATTACCATCGTCGACGGCAATCTGGTCTATACACCCGCCGTCGATGTCGCGCCGGGCGAGACGGTGGTGGAACGCTTCACCTATACGATTACCGATGGCGACGGCAGCGTTTCCAATACGGCGGAATTCACCGTTACCCTGACCGAGGGTGGCCCTGCTCTGGCGGTCGACGCGGCCAGCATCGCGGTGGACGAAGACGGCCTGCCCGGCGGCATCGCGGGCGGCGAAGGCGACAGCGACGGCAATGCCACCACGGCCACAGGCACTCTGGCAGGTCTGGATTTCGGTCCCGATGGCGTGGGCGATATCGCGCTTGCCCCCTCGGCCGATACGGGTCTTGTTACGCTGGCAGGCAATCCGGTGGAAACCGTCTGGGACGCCGCCACCCATACGTTGACGGGTCAGGACGCGGTCACGGGCGAGGCGATCTTTACCCTGACCATTACCGATGTCGCGACCGGCGCATATGAATTCACCCTACTTGCCCCCGTCGCCCAAACCGGCGCGGGTGAGGACGATGCCGTGCTGTCGGTTCAGGTCACCGTGACCGATGGCGACGGCGACAGCGTTACCGGTAATATCGCGTTGGCCATCAATGACGACAGCCCCGCAATTGCGCTGACCGGCGTAGCTGCGGGCGTTGCCCTGCTGGACGAATCTCCGCTTTCGGCGGACGGCATCCATAGCGCGACTATCGCCTTTGCGGGCAGCTTTGACGTAGGCTTCGGCGCCGATGGCATGGGTAGCGTTTCCTATGCGCTGAACCTGTCGGGCAGCGACGTTGGCTCTGGCCTGTTCACGCTGGACGGCACCGAAATCGTTCTGAATATCGCCGACGGCGTGATCACCGGATCGGCCGACGGAACCGATTATTTCACGATCAGCGTCGATGCCGCGGGCGATGTGACCTTCGCCTTCTCCGCCGACTACGCCAATGTCACCCATGGCGACACCGGCAATAGTGACGATCTGGTCGCGCTGATTGCCGATGCTGGCGCGATCACGCTGACCGTCACGGCCAGCGATGCCGATGGCGATACCGCCAGCGCGTCGATCGATCTTGGCACCGGCATTTTCGTGATCGGCGACGATGGCCCGACCATCACGGCATCCGCCAATGGCGAGGCTGACGCCATCGCATTGACCAGCGATGTGGCGATCACCGACAGCGATTCGATCGACCTGTCGGCCATCTTCTCGAACAGCGCGGATTATGGCACCGACGGTGCTGGCACCGTGATTGAGAGCTATGGGCTGGCCCTGACCGGAACCGACAGCGGGCTGACCAGCGGCGGTCTGCCGATTACCCTGTCGATCGACGGCAATGTGGTGACCGGCGCGACTGCCGATGGCGCGGTGTTCACCATCGCGGTCGATCCCGAAACGGGCCTCCTCACCCTTACCCAGTCGGCGGCCATCGATCATGCCATAGGCAGCGATCTGGCCGTGCTGGCGAACGGGCTGGTGCAGGCGACCTATGGCGCCACCATCACCGATGCCGATGGCGACAGCGCCACCAGCACCGCCACCATCGACCTTGGCGGCAATATCGCCTTTGCCGACGACGCACCGGAGATCGTGGTCGGGCAGGATGCGGTTCGCGCCTTCCTCGACGAATCGCCGCTTGCCGCGGATGGCATCGCCAGCGTGACGGTCGATTTTGGCAGCAAGTTCGCGGTCAGCGCGGGGAACGACGGGCTAGATTCGGCCAGCTTTGCCCTGTCGCTCAATGGCAGCGATGTGGGCTCGGGGCTCTACGCGCTCGACGGTACGGAGATCGTGCTCAACCTTGTGGGCAATGTCGTCACCGGTTCGGCAGGCGGCACCGACTATTTCACCATCACGCTCGATCCCGTGAGCGGCAGCGTCACCTTTGCTTTCACGGCCGATTACGCAAATATTCGTCACCCCGACGGCAGCGATGCCGACGATGGCGCGGTGCTGCAACTGGCCGACGGCATTTTCGCTCTGGTCGCCAGCGCGACCGATGGCGATGGCGATACGGTCACGGCTCTCGTCGATCTGGGCAACGGCATCTTCGTCATTCAGGACGATGGTCCGGTCGCGGCGGACGACACCGGCTTTACCGTCACCACCCCCTCGCTTGATATCGATGTGTTCGCAAACGACAGCGCGGGCACCGACGGCGTGGACCTTACCACCGGCGTCGAACTGACGACCGGCCCCGCCAAGGGCAGCGTAACCTATAATGGCGATGGCACCTTCACCTATACCGCCAATCCGGGCGCAACGGGCGCGGACAGCTTTACCTATACGATCACTGATGCCGATGGCGACAAATCGACCGCGACGGTCACGCTGACCATCGACATTGACACCGCGCCGGTCATCACCAGCGCCGATGATGCGACAGTGGACGAAGACGGCCTTCCCGCCGCCAATGCGGACAGCGGCCAGACCGACCCGTCGGAAACGCCTTCAACCGGTCAGGCCGTGACGACGGGCACCATCGTGGTCGATTACGACAATGACGTCCCCGCCGATCCGCACGCCGCCTTTGCCTTTACCAATGTCGACGCGCTTGACGGATCGATCAGCTCGGGCGGACAGCCGGTGGATTTCGCGCTCGATGCGTCGGGCAATATCGTCGGCACCATCGACGGCGGGGCAACGACCGTCATCACCATCGAGCTGACCACCGTATCCGCACCGGTCGATGGCGCGGTCACCTATGGCTATAGCGTCACGCTGTTGCAGCCGGTCGACCACCCTGTCGGCGGCAGCGAGGATGCCGTCACGATCCCCGGCATCGGCTTCACCGTCACCGACAGCGACGGCACGCAGGCTTCGGGCAGCTTTAACGCGACGATCACCGACGATGTGCCCTCTGCCGCAGCATCGGGCAGCGCCGCGCCGGTTCTGGTGGTGGACGACAGCACGCTTGGAACCGATGCCAGCGCCGATTTCTCTGGCGCGTTCGATCTGGTCGCGGGTGCCGATGGCGCGGCGGATGTCACTTATACGCTGGGTATTGCAGCGGCTGCCGCCGATAGCGGGCTGACCGATACGGCGACCGGCGATGCGATCCTGCTCTATCTCGAAGGCGGCGTGGTCGTGGGCCGCGTCGGCGGAGAAGCGGGCGATATCGCCTTTACCGTCAGTGTCGATGCCAATGGCACCGTCACGCTGGACCAACAGCGCGCGATTGCCCACGGCGATCCGTCCGACCCGGTGGAGGCTGCACCCGATGCGGCCGAGACTTTGGCGTCGGCAGGTCTTGTCACGCTGACCGCGTCGATCACCGACGGCGATGGAGACAGCGCCAGCGCCACGCTGAATATCGGCCAGACGCTGCTGTTCGAAGACGACGGCCCCGCGATTACCGCGACCGCGAATGATGATGGCACGGCCGCGCAGACCAGCGATGCGGCGCTTCCCGGTAGCGATGCAGGCAGCCTGAACCTTGGGGCACTGTTCGGCTATACCGGCGCGGATTACGGCGCGGATGGCGCGGGCAGCATTTCCGAAAGCTTCGCCCTCACCCTGCTGGTGGCCGAAGGCAGCGCCAGCGGGCTGACCAGTGGCGGCGCGGCGATCAACCTGTTCATCAGCGACGACGGCCTGACCGTTACCGGCTCCACTGCGGGCAGCGAAGCCGCGGTCGATGGCAGCAACACTGTCTTCACCGTGACGCTTGGCGCGGACGGCGCGGTTACACTCAGCCAAATGCAGGCGATTGACCATGCGCCCGGCAGCGACGTGGCGGCTCTGGCCGACGGGCTGATCGGCGCGAACTACACCGTGACCATCACCGACGGCGACGGCGACAGCGTGACCGATCACGCCAATGTGGATCTGGGCGGAAACCTTGCGTTTGGCGACGACGTTCCCGCCGTCACAGCCGAAGGCGACGTGCCGTCTGTGCTGCTCGACGAATCACGGCTGGCCCCGGCGGGAGACGGCATCTGGTCGGTTTCGGCCGATTTCTCGTCCCAGTTCACCTTTACCAACAGTGCCGATGGACCCAATGCCACCAGCTATGCACTGGAACTGGCCGCCAATGGCACGGCCAGCGGGCTCTTCGCTCTCGACACTACCGATTTGACGGCGGGCGACGGCGACGGCATCGGCCAGGGAGACCCCATCCTGCTTTCAATGGACGGCGGCGACGTAGTCGGCATGGCCAATGGCGTCGAATATTTCCGCATCTCGCTGGATGAAGCGACGGGCGAGGTTACCTTTACCCGCTCGGAAAACATCTGGCATTCGGTGCCCGGTTTCTGGACCGAACGGGACGAAGGCGAATCCATCGAACTTCCCGCCGATGTGCTGAAATTGACGGCGACGATCACGGACAGCGACGGGGACAGCGCCAGCGCATCCGTCGATCTGGGCAATGGAACCTTTACGATTGAGGATGACGGCCCGAGCATCGATCCGTCGACCAAATATACCGCATTCGAATTGTCGGGCACGAATGATTACGCATTGATCGCCCACGCCTTTCTGAACTTTAATTTCGGCACCGATGGCATGTTCGGCGGCACGCTGGGCACCGCGGTAGAATTCGAGATTCTGGGCAGCAGCAGTGTCGATGGCGTAGCACTGACCGCGATTGATCAGCCGGTGTACAATCCGGTCGACAATGTCTGGGAGTTCTCTTTCGATTACGTCGACAGCAATGGGCAGACCGGTTCGAACACCGGTCAGATCAGCTATGACGGCACGAATTTCGCACTGACCCTTGCCGACAGCTTCGAATTCACCTCGGTCACCTCGCTGACCGAAGCGGTGAAGAGCACTGCCTATGAAGTGCCGGGCGTCGCGAACGGACAAAGCGAAATTCTGCTCAACGAGCTGAACAACGGTGCCGACGATACGATCTATGTGCAGATCACGGGCTATGACGGCGTATTGAACGCTGGCGGTGACAATGTTCTGTCAGAGGGCGAAAGCATTAGCGGATCGCAAACCTGGATTTCGACCAGCAACACCGCTTTTGGCGTTGCGGGCGACACAATCCAGAAGGGCGAGATGTTGCAGCTGCGCTTCCACTCGCACGATGCGATGCAATATGACGTGCCGGCGACGGGCTTCGTTTCGGGTCTGACCTTTACCCTCGACGGTGTAGGCGGGAACGAAGATTTCATCGTGGTCCTGCAGCTGGCCGACCCCAACGACCCGACCACCACGCTGACGACGCGGACAATCATCGTCGGTTCGGACGATATCTATCTGAACGGCGACGCCATTCCCGCAGGCTTTGGCAATCCCGTCCTCGACAACAACGACGGTTTCGTCATTATCGAAGCGAACGACTATCTTCAGGGCGATGAAGCCTATGTCATCACCGGCGTGCAATTGCTTTCGTCGTCCAGCGGGCTGGAAGGCAGCGGAATTGACCTGAACCGTGCAACCGGCGATGCCGGTGGTAGCAGCTCGACGGTCGCATTCGGTTCGGAGACCAACGACAATGATGTCGTCAAATTCAACGATATCGGGCTGATCCGTTCGGTTATCGACGAGCAGGCGGTTTCGATCGATCTGAAGGTCACAATGACCGATTCCGACGGTGACAAGGATTTCCAGCACCTGTTCATCAACCCGTTCGGCGACCCGATCGTGCTCGATATGGACGGTGACGGTTTCCACTTCCAGTCGCTCGACACTGGCGTGATGTACGACATCAACGGCGACGGCGTGCTGGACCACACCGCGTGGATCGGCGCGGGCGATGCGATACTGGTGCGCGATTCGAACGGGAACGGCATTGTTGACGACGCCAGTGAATTTATCTTCCACGAAGACGGGCTGACCGATCTTCAGACACTGCACGCGCTGTATGGCGATGTGCTGGATGCCAGTGACGCCGATTTTGGCCAGTTCGGCATCTGGATGGACAATGGCGACGGCGTCTTCCAGCCGGGCGAATTCATGACTTTGGCCGAGGCGGGGATTACCGATATCTCGCTGGTCAGCGACGGCAATGCCGGCACGGCGATCGATGGCGAAGTGCGTATCGTGGGTACGGGCAGCTTTAACGGCGGCACGGGCTCGCTGGTCGATGCGGCCTTCCGATATCAGCTTGGCAGCAAGGCAACCGACCAGCGTTCGCAGGAAATGGCGACCATCGCTGCCAGCGCCGCCGCGCTGATGGCGTCGAGCGCCGCACAGGCCGAACCTTATTTTCTTGCCAACCGGATGGTTAATTTCGAGGAAACGGGCCGCGACCATCTGTTCGCTCAGGACAATGGCCGCTTCCAGCCCGAAACCGACATTCAGGGCTTTGCGCAAGTCTCTCTGGGCGCGCCCGTCGCAGCAATTGTGGCCGACGCACCGCAAGCGCATTCGATGGCGGCGAACGACCTTGGCGATGACGCAGGCCTTGCGGTTCAGCCTGCCCCCGCCGCGCATGAGATTGCCGGTCTGGGCGCATCGACGCAGGCGGCTGCCGATTTCGCGACCGACCATGGCGCGCCCGCCAGTGATGCCGGTTCTGCGCAAATGATGGCGCTGCTTCAGTTGTCGGCCCAGCCGGTGCCCGAGGGGGCGCAAGGCCTCGTTCAGCAGGATGGGGCTTCGCTGGGCGCAGTGCGCGAGGCCTTGTCGGAAGTGACCGGAAATGATGCGGTTTCCCATCTGGTGAACCAAATCATTGACTCCGCGGCCGCCGACGCACAGGGCGCTTCGACCCATGATCAGGCGCAGTCGAATCCGGGGGGACAGGCTGTGCATGATTGGGGTGCCGCCGATCTGGCGGCCTTGCTGAACGGGCAGGTCGCGGGCGCAGGCCACGGTGCAACCGCGCCGATGGACCACGGCGACGATGCGGCCATGCTGGCCGCGGCCGCGCATTGACGCGGCATCGGATGGATAATGATAAGGGGGCCCTCGCGAAAGGGCCCCAACCGGAACACGGGGGCATTTGACAATGGTATTTCGCACTCTCCGCACGTTCGCGGCAGGATCGCTCACCGCCTCGTTGCTGGCAGCGCCCGCATTCGCGCAGTCGGGGGAGGATCTGATGGGCCTGTCCGACCGCGACCTCAGGGACGCGCTGGAAATGCGGTACGATGCATCGCTGGCCGCGACCCAGGACCCCGCGATCGTAAACGCGACCGACGCGCGCTATCACTGGGCGTCAGAGGCGAAGGTGCAATGCGCCATCGCGGTCGGCTTTACCAAGAACGACCTGCGTGACGAGGATTCGATCCGCAAATGCGATGCCGCTTATGGCCGCTTTATGGCGCCGCCGCCCGCACCGCC
The DNA here is from genome assembly GCF_020985305.1 of Croceicoccus sp. Ery15. Taxonomy (NCBI): domain Bacteria; kingdom Pseudomonadati; phylum Pseudomonadota; class Alphaproteobacteria; order Sphingomonadales; family Erythrobacteraceae; genus Croceicoccus; species Croceicoccus sp. Ery15. The sequence continues at coordinate 3,471,087 of NZ_CP087588.1, read as the reverse complement.
GCTGCCTCCGCCGCCGCCCGCGCCGGTGCGCCCGCCGATCTGCGACCAGTCGGTCAGCACGGTATTCTTCGATTTCGATTCCCGTATGGCGCCCGAAACCGCGGCGACCACGGCGCAATTCCTGCGGTCGAACACGCAGACCTGCGGCTGGACGGGCTTCGATGTGATCGGCCACACCGACCGTTCGGGCAGCGATGCCTATAACGATGCGCTCTCGATCTCGCGCGCGCAGGCCGTTGCCGATGTGATGGTCGCGCAGGGTATCCCGCAGGAGATGATTACCGTCACCGGACGGGGCGAACACGATCTGGCGGTGCAGACGGTGGACGGGGAACGCAATCCCCAGAACCGCCGCGTGGTCATCACGGTTCGCTAAGGGGCAGGAACAATGAAGAACCTTCGCAAGATCACCGTTATCGCCAGCGTTCTGGTCGCCAGCGTTTCGACCATGGCGATCAGCCAGATGGCCACCGCCCAGGAACAGTCGGGCACGATTTCCATGGCAGAGGCCGTGGCCATCGGCGTGGATTCGCATCCGCAGATCAGCCAGGCGCAGATGAACAAGGAAGCCATCCAGTTCGAGCGCAAGCAGGCCCAGGGCCTGTATGGTCCGCGCGTAGAGGTCGAAGCCGGTGTCGGCGCGCGGCGGCTGGATAATCCCACGCGCAGCTCGCTGGGCATCTCGGACGACTGGCTGAACCCGCTGGACGCGCAGGTTCGCGCCGACTGGACCGTGTTCGATTTCGGCCGCCGTCGCGGCGAATTGCTGCGTCAGGCCGCCCGCGTCGATGGCGCGTCGCTGCGCGTTCTGGAACGCAGCGAATTCATCGGCCTGCAGATCGCGCGCCAGTATCTGGATGTGCTGCTGCAGGAACGCGTCGTCGCCGCCAGCATGGACAATACCGCGTTCCACCGCACGCTGGTCGGCAATCTGACCGAAGGCGTGGAACAGGGCTCGATCTCTATCGCCGACCGCCAGCAGGCCGAAGAACGGCTTCAGGCCGCGCTGGTGCGCGAGGCCGAGGCAAGCGAAACGCTGCAAAACGCGCGCATCCGCCTGCAAAGCCTGACGGGCCTGCCGATCCAGACCGTGATGTTGCCGCCCGATCTGGCCGCGTCGCTGCCGATCAGCGAGGCCGAAGCCATCGGCCTTGCCCGCACGCATAACCCGCTGGTGCGCGAGGCGCAGGCCGATGTGGATGCCGCCAATGCGCTGGCAAAAAGCGCCAAGGGCGACCTTTATCCCACCGTAGGGGTCGAGGCCTATGCCCGCGCTGGCGACGATATCGACGGTTTCCAGGGCGAAACCACCGATGTGCTGGCCCGCGCCTATGTCCGCTGGGAATTGTTCGACAGCGGCATCAACAAGGCGAAATATCAGGAAATGGTCCGCCGTTCGAGCGAGGCGCGTTTCGCCATGCACGCGCAGCAGCGCGATGCCGAGGAAGACGTGCGCACCGCATGGAACGGGCTGCAAACGCAAAAGCGCGTGGTGCAGGAACTGGCCACGCAAAGCACGGTGACCGACGGACTGATCAACAGCTATCAGGAACAGTTCAACATCGGCCGCCGTTCGCTGCTCGACGTGCTGGATGCGCAGAACACGCGCTATAATGTGCAGGTCCGCCTTGAAAGCGCCCGCTTTTCCGAAATTTTCGCGCAATATCAAGTGCTGGCGGCGACCAACCGCTTTTTGACGGCACTGACGGTCGAACCGCATTACGGTGCGGGAGAGGCCGAGCGTGAGCGTTTCGATTATGGCCCGCCGGTTGCGGCGGAACGCCAGGGCCGCGTTTACCCCAAGTAAGCACGGTTCCGGCTAGGCCGGACGGATGAACGACAGGCATATGCCCATGGATATGGCCCGCAGCACCGCCGCCGATGCCAGTGCAAGCGATCCGCTGATCGCCTGCCTTGCGCGGGTTGCGCGCCATTTCGAGACGCCCTTCGCGCCCGCCATGCTGAACAGCGCGCTGGCGATGGGCGCCGACGGTCTGCTGCCATGGCACCAGACCGCCCCTGCGCTGGAACTGCTGGGCCTGAATTATGAAGAGCGGGCGGCGAAGAAACTGCCGCTCGATGCCTCGCTCTTCCCGATGATCGTGCGCAGGCCCGATGGCATGCTGGCATTGCTGCTCGACCGGAACGACAGCGATGTGCTGGCATGGCACCCTGCCTCTGGTGAAGAGCATTGGGAGCCTGCCGATGGCTATGCCGCCAAAGACGGACTGACCCTGCTGTCGGTTGAGGGTGATCCCACCGCCATACGCGACGCGGGCCAGCCGTGGCATAAAAAGGCACGCCAGCACTGGTTCTGGTCCGAAATTACCAAGCGCCGCCGCCAGTTCTGGCCGGTGCTGCTGGGTTCGGTAGTGATCAACCTGCTGGCGGTGTCCCTGCCGATCTTCACCATGAATGTCTATGACCGCGTGATCCCCAACCGCGCCGATGCCAGCCTGTGGGTGTTGGCAATCGGCGTGCTGATCGCCTTTGCGCTGGAATTTGCATTGCGCCGTGCGCGCACCGATGTGCTCGACGGGATCAGCCGCGATCTGGACATATCGCTATCGCAAAAAATCTATGCGCGCGTGATGGCAACGCCTTTGGCCGAGAAATCGGGACACACCGGCAATCTGGTCGCGCGGGTCAGCGAATATGCCGTGCTGCGCGACTTCTTTGCCTCCACCACGGTGGTTCTGGTCGTCGATGTCGCTTTTCTGGTCATTTTCGTGGCCTTTATCGCGATTATCGCGGGTCCGCTGGCCCTGGTGCCGATCCTTGCGATTACCGGCATGGCGCTGCTCGGCCTCTATCTACAGCGCAAGGTGACCGATGCCGCCCGCGATGCGCAGGCCGATTACGGGCTGCAACAGACGCAACTGGTGGAAAGCATCGCTGGCCTCGAAACGCTGAAAAGCATTGCTGGCGAGGGCGAGATGCTGGGCCGCTGGCGCCGCCTGTCCGACATGGCCAGCCGCTCGCAAAAGCGGCTGCGCGAGGTGAATTCGACCGCCATCGGCGCGGCGGCGACGTTCCAGCAGTTCAGTACGATCGCACTAGTAATCGGCGGATATTACCTGTTCGACGCGGGCGTCATCACCATGGGAGCGATCATTGCCATCGTGATGCTGTCCAGCCGCGCGCTCTCTCCCGCAGGGCAGCTTGCCTATCTGCTGACCCGCTGGCGGCAGACGAAGGAGACGATGGATTCGATCGAGCGCCTGTGGGACCAGCCGGACGAGCGGCGCATGGGCTCCACCTCGCTGCCCCCGCAAGTGCGCAGCGCCAGCGTGGAATTGCGCAATGTCAGCTTTGCCTATCCGGGCGCGAACACCGCGTCATTGTCGGGCATCAATCTGAAAATCCGGCCGGGCGAGCGTATCGCGATCGTCGGCCGGGTCGCCGCGGGCAAATCCACGCTGGGCCGCATTATCGCCGGGCTGTTTGCACCCAGCGAAGGTGCGATGCTGGTCGACGGAATCGACAGCCTGCAATACCGGCCGCATGATTTGCGCCGCGAATTCCGATTTGTCGCGCAGGATTCGAACCTGTTTTCGGGCACGATCAAGGATAATCTCTCGCTCGCATCCTCCCGCGCGAGCGAGGAAGAGCTGATCGACGCACTGCGCAAAGTGGGCGCGGACCGTTATCTGTCGCGCGATGCGGGCGGGTTCGACCGCTCCGTCGGCGAAGGCGGGCGGCAATTGTCGGGCGGGCAGCGCAATTTCCTCGCCCTTGCCCGCGCCTTTGTCGCACCGTCGAAACTGCTGTTCCTTGACGAGCCGACCGGCGCGATGGACGCGCAGACCGAAAAACTGTTCATCCAGTGCCTGTCACAGAATCTGACAGCGGACCAGACGCTGATTGTCTCTACCCACCGTCCTGCATTATTCCAGCTTTGCGAGAGGGTTATCGTGATCGACGGCGGGCGAATCGCTGCCGACGGTCCGAAGGAAGAGGTGATCAGAAGCGTGGGAATGCGGTCCGATGGCTAGTTTCGTCACCCGCGCCATTGGGGCGGTCGCCGCGCTGGGTGCGGGTTTCGCGCTGTCGGCACCTGTGCCCCTGCCCGCTCCACGCCAGCCTATCCCCGCTCCCGTTCAAATGTCGGCGCAGCAGCAACGCGCCATCATCGCCCTGACCGGGGGCGATCGCGCTGAATTGCTGGCAGAGGGCGACAGTGCCAAGGCCCGCAATGCCGGTATCGCCACCAGCCGTGCCCCTGCCGAAACGATGCGCGCCTTTGCCGCCCGCGATGCGACTGCACAGCGCTGCCTTGCGCAGGCGATCTATTACGAAGCGGGCTACGAACCTGAAAGCGGCAGACGCGCGGTGGCGCAGGTCGTGCTCAACCGCGTGCGCCATCCGGCCTATCCCAATTCGGTCTGCGGTGTCGTCTATCAGGGCGTGAACGATCCCGTGTGCCAATTCAGCTTTACCTGCGACGGTTCGCTGGCGCGCCGCCCCTCGGCCCGCGCATGGGCCGAAGCGCAGGATGTGGCGCGTGATGCGCTGGCGGGCCATGTCGAAAAAAGCGTCGGTTCGGCAACCCATTACCATGCCGACTATGTCGTGCCCCGCTGGGCCTATACTCTGGGCAAAGTGCGGCAGATCGGCACGCATATTTTCTATCGCTTCAACGGCAGTGCGGGGCGCGCGCGCGCCTTTACCCAGCTTTACGCAGGCGCCGAACGCATCCCCGAACTCCGTCGCCAGCCCGAAATACAGCTGGCGGGCGGCGCCGATCCGGTAACCGGCCATTTCGAAAACGGGCTGACCGTCGCGCCCAGCAGCGCGGACCGCCATGCCCCTGCCGACATCGGCGGACGGCTGGACACGACAAAGGGGTGGAAGCTGGAACTGCCCACCCCGTCGCAAGGCCATTACCGCCAGCTGGTCGCGGGACAATTGAACGACCAGCCCGCCGAGGTGCAACTGGCCGGGGCATCCGCGCAATGATCGCTTCGACGATGGCCAGAATGCAAAAGGGCTGGGAACGGCTCGATTCTGCGCGCCGCCTGATCGTGGTGTCGGCCATTGGCGTGTTGCTGCTGCTGGTCTGGGCCAGCTTTGCGCCGCTGGACGATATCACGCGAGGCCAGGGCCGCGTTATCCCGTCAAGCAAGGTGCAAGTGGTACAGGCCGCCGACCCCGCGACGGTCGAGGAAATCCTGATCCAGAACGGCCAGCAAGTAAAGCGCGGCGAATTGCTGGTGCGCCTGAACGACAGCGAAAGCGCCAGCCAGCTGGGCCAGCTGGAGACCGAGACCGAGCGATTGTCCGCCCGCGCCGACCGCCTAAACCGCGAAGCCAGCGGGACCAGCGCCGGTTGCGAACCGGGCAGCGTCTGTGCCGAGGAAGCGCGCCTGCAAAACGTGCGCGCCGCCGCCAACCGCAGCCGCGAAGCCGCTTTGGCAGCCGCCGTCGAACAACGCCGCCGGGACTTGCGCGAGGGAGAGGCGACGGTCACGTCGCTGGAAGAAAGCACGCGGCTGGCGCAGGAACAGGTGAACATGCTGGCACCGCTGGCGGCCAAGAATATCGTGCCGCAAACAGAATTGCTGACCGCGCAGCGCGATCTGGCCGATTTGCGCGGGCGGCTTAGCGGCGCGCGGCAAGGCGTGCAACGCGCTGGCGCCGCCGTGCGCGAGGCGCAGGCGGAATTGTCCAGCGCGCGGCTGGATTTCCAGCAGCAGGCCCTGAACGAACGCAGCGAACTCGCCACCCGCATCGCGGTGAACGAACAATCGATCCGCGGCGCCGAAGCCCGCGTCGAACGCAACGAATTGCGCGCGCCAGTCGACGGCATCGTCAACGATCTGCAGATCACCACGGTCGGCGGCTTTGTCTCGCCGGGCGAAACGATCATGCAGATCGTCCCCACCGGCGAACGCCTGTTGGTAGAGGCGCGCATCCGCCCGTCCGACATCGCCTTTATCAAGGTGGGCGACCGCGCCAATGTGAAAGTCACCGCCTATGATTTCTCGATCTATGGCGGGCTGGCGGGCACGGTCCGCCAGATCAGCGCCGACAGCGTCTATGACGAGAATGAGCGCGAGAGCTATTACCTCGTCCAGGTAGAGACGAGCCGCGCGTTCATGGAGCGTGGCGGGCAAAGACTGGCGATCATGCCGGGGATGATCTGCGATGTCGAAATCATCACGGGGCGCAAAAGCGTGCTGGGCTATCTGCTGACGCCGTTCACCCGCGGGCTATCGACCGCGCTGACCGAGCAATAGGTTCCGGTCAGAAACCGTGGAGGTAGCGGCGGTCGCCGCTGAAGCTGTAGACCGGGCGGAAATCATTCGCGACCGATCCATCGAGCAGCGCATCGCTGCCATTGTCGAGCACCACCGGTTGCCCGTCCAGCTTTACCACCAGCACCGCGTGATCGGCGCGGCGGATATTGTCACGCGCCAGCGTCAGGAACATATCCTCACGCGCGATGCCCATGGCGGCAAGGATCTGCATTTTGGCAATGGCGTAATCCTCGCAATCACCCGCGCCGCGGCGCAAAGTCTCGGCGGCATCGGCCCAGTAATCGCGCTGGCCATAATTGACCGTATCCTCGGTAAAGCGGACGCGGCCATTGACCCAGCGGTTGACGGCGGCGACCTGCTCGCGGCGGCTTGCCCCCTCGCCCGCGCTAAACATCGCGGCGCGCACATTGGCCTGCCCCGCCCCCCGCGCGCTGACGCGTGCCCATTGCGCATCAAAGGCAGTGCGGCGGATCGGAACGATGGTGCTGGCCAGAAAGTCCTGACGCCCAAAGTCCCGTAACTGCCGCCCCGCTGCGCGCTTGGGCGCAACCGGCGCCATCCAGCGCGCGGCGGGTGCCAGTGGCGCGCAGCCGATGCCCGCGGCCGCCGGTTCCATCGTCACAGGCGGTGCGCGCATGGCGACAGCGGGCATATAAGCCGGACGGCGATGCGACACCGCCATATTGCCATCGGCGATACCCGCCTGCTGCATGCGGATGCGGTCCAGCGCCGACACGGGCTGCAGCTCGCGCTCTGCCCGTGCGACGGCAGGCCCGCAATTCTTGCCGGCATATTCCTGGGCGGCATCGGCAAACTGCCACGCGGTAAAGGCGGCAGCGTTCCACGGCGCGGCCTGCGCGGCGGACACCGGCATCACGGCCGCAGCAATGGCGGCGGCCCCCAAGGCAGGCGCGATCCGGCGGCACAGGCGCAAAGGCGTGGGTCTGACCATGGGGCAGACCATGACCCGCAAGGCTTCAAGAAAGCCTTTGGAACTTTACTTAACGGAATGCGGCGAACCGTTGGGAAATTGGCCCAGCATCGACACCGTCCGACGCCATGATGGCCATCGGAAATGGCAGAAAACCGGCGAAAAACGCGCAGGTTCCATCTTGGGCGAAAAGCTTAACGACGCGCCCGGACAGCATTGCGCAAAAGGGTTAAATCCTGCCCTTCGTTAACGGCGCATCATGTCATGCGCGGTGTCGGGCACGCGCACGACGACTCCGTCCAGATCCTGATTCACGATGATCTGGCACGACAGACGGCTGGTCGGCCCGGCATTGGCGGCAAGGTCCAGCATATCCTCTTCATCGTCGCTGGCGACGGGCAGCTTGCCGAACCATTCGCTGGCCACGATCACATGGCAGGTGGAACAGGCCATCTGGCCTTCGCAAGTGCCCTCTAGCGGCATGCCCGCTGCCTGCCCGATTTCCAGCAGGGTCGATCCCGCCGCACCCTCGGCTTCGATCTTTTCACCCTTGGGGCTGACGAATGTGACGCGGACCATCTGAATCAAGCACCTTGCGCTTGCGCAGCCGCATTGATTGCAGCCGCGGCTTCCTCCAGCTCCTCTCCGCTCGTATATCGGCCAAATCCCAGCCGTATCGTGTTTTTTGCCAGATTGGCAGGCAAACCGATCGCCTGCAAGACCCGGCTGGGCTTACCCGACCCCGATGCGCAGGCCGACCCCGCCGAAAAAGCCACATTGCGTGCCTCGCTCATCAATCGGGCGACATCCAGACCGTCTTTCCTCAGGCTCAGGTTGCCGCGCCAGCGCGCATCGGCGCTGCCGTTCAACGTCCAGCCGTCAAACAATTCGCGCGCGCGGTGCCACAGGGCTTCGACATGGGCGGCGTCTTCCTCCATCCGCTCCGTCGCCAGTTTCGCCGCCGCGCCAAAGCCCGCGATCAGCGCGGGGCTTAGCGTGCCCGAACGCAGACCATATTCCTGCCCGCCGCCGGTGATCAGCGGAGCGATCTCCACCCCCTCGCGCAGCCACAACGCGCCGATCCCCTTGGGTCCGTGCAGCTTGTGCGCGCTGATCGCGATGGCATCGGCCATGGCAATGGGGATCTTGCCCGCCGCCTGCACCGCATCGCAGACCAGAAAGGCATTCGCCCGTCTTGCCAGCTCTGCCACCTCGGCCATAGGCTGGATCGTGCCGATTTCATTATTCACCTGCATCACGGCGACGACGCCCGTTCCTTCGGGCAGCGCGTTGATGCGGGTCAGCAATCCGTCCTGCCCGACCGGCAGCACATGCCTGCCCCCCGCCAGCCTTTCGGCTGTTTCGTACACCGCGCTATGCTCGATCGCGCTGACGGCTGCGGCCTTGCCCGCGCGCGCCTGTGCATTGCCCAACAGCGCCATGTTCAGTGCCTCGGTCGCGGTGCCGGTAAAGATCACGCGCCCGCCCGCCGGAAACAGCGCGGTCACGCGTTCACGCGCCAGTTCGACCGCCGCTTCGGCCTGCCTGCCATAACGGTGCGGGCTGTGCGGATTACCGAAACCCGTGCCGCCGGGGCCATCCAGCCAGCGCAGCATCGCCTCGCGCGCTTCGGGCGCAAGCGGGGTCGTCGCCTGATAATCGAGATAGATCATGCGCCCGAACCGGCCTGCGCCGCCAGATCGCGCCAGACGGCCAGAAAGGCATCGATGTCCGCTTCCCCCGTCTCGCGCCCGATCGACACGCGGATCACCTCGCCCGCCGCCTTTTCGTCAAGGCCCAATGCCATCAGCACGCGGCTGGGCTTCAACGATCCCGACGAACAGGCGCTGCCCGCCGAAACCGCAATGCCCGCCCCGTCCAGCCGGATCAGCTGCACCATGCTTGCCAGCCCCGGCAGGCGATAGGAGCCGATTGTCGCAATTCGCGGCGAGGCAGCGGCGATCACCTCTCCGCCCGCATCGATGATCGCATCTTCAAGCCGTGCGCGCAGCCGTGCGGCCCCTGCCATCCAGTCATCGCCCGCTTCGAGCGCAGCCGCCATCGCCATCGCGCCCGCGACATTTTCCGTTCCGCCGCGATAGCCGCGTTCCTGCCCGCCAGTCGGCGCGATCAGGCCCAGATCGCGCAGCAACAGCGCGCCGATGCCCATCGGTCCGCCGAACTTGTGCGCGCTGATCACCGCCATGTCGCATGCCAGTCCAGCGGGCGGCAGCGCGATCTTGCCTGCCCCTTGCGCGCAATCGGCCAGCAACAGCCCGCCCGACGCGTGCACCGCATCATAGATCTCGGCGATAGGCTGGATGACGCCGGTTTCGTTGTTCACCTGCTGCACCGCGACCAAAGTATCGATGCAATCGCCGATAGCCGCAGGATCAACCAGACCGTCCGGCCCCACCGGCAATATTGCCGCCCCCGGCACATGGCGCGAAACAGCTTCGTGCTCCACCGCCGAAATCATCCGCCGCGCCGCGTGGCTGCGGGTCAGCGCGATTTCCAGCGCCTCGCTCGCGCCGCTGGTAAAAATCACCTCGCCGCTCCACCCCAGGGCCGTTTTCACCCGCGCCCGCGCATCTTCCAGCGCCGCCTTGGCCGCGCGGCCAGCGCGATGCGGGCTCGACGGATTGGCGTCCAGCGCCAGCCCTTCCAGCATCGCCTCGCGCGCTTGCGGCAAAAGCGGGGCGCTGGCGGCATGATCGAGATAGGTGGAATTCAGCGGGAACCTCGTCATCAGAAAGGGCGTAGCGGATCGGCACGCCATGCAAGCGCAAGATTGCGCTCTTGCAATCCCTATCTATATAGGCTGAAATTTCAGATCACACCCCTGTGGGCCGTTCGGCCCGATACAGGGCAGCAACAGGTGCCAATTCCACCGATGCCTTCCGTTATTTTTCCCGGACCCGAAGGCCGCCTCGAAGGCCGCTACCACCCCGCGCCGCGTCCGCGCGCTCCGCTGGCGCTGATCCTGCACCCGCACCCGCAGGGCGGCGGCACGATGAACGAGCGGATCACGCAGGCGCTGTACAAGGATTTCGCCGCGCGCGGCTTTGCCGTTCTACGCTTCAATTTTCGCGGCGTAGGGCGCAGCCAGGGCAGTTTCGACAATGGCATCGGCGAATTGTCCGACGCCGCCGCCGCGCTGGACTGGGTGCAGACGATCCACCCCGAAGCGCAGGTCACCTGGGTGGCGGGCGTATCGTTCGGCGCGCTGATCGGCATGCAATTGCTGATGCGCAGGCCGGAAATCCGCGGCTTCATCTCTATCGCGCCGCCCGCGAATATGTATGATTTTTCGTTCCTGGCGCCCTGCCCTGCCAGCGGTATCATCATTCAGGGCGCGGCCGATACGGTGGTGACGCCGAACGCGGTGCAAAAGCTGGTCGACAAGCTGCGCACGCAAAAGCACATCACGATCCACCATGACGAGATTCCGCGCGCGAACCATTTCTTCGAACATGAATTCGACGATCTGATGCGTTCGGTCGATAATTACCTGAATTTCCGGCTCAGCCCGGATTGCCCGATCCGCTGATCGGCGAAAGGCCCGCGTGCCATGCGCGGGCCAAAGGGCCGGCGCTGGAGCGGGTGAAGGGAATCGAACCCTCGTCGTCAGCTTGGGAAGCTGCTGCTCTACCATTGAGCTACACCCGCGAAGCCAAGCTTCAGAGCGGAGCAGGCGGTTGGCAGATTTTCGCCGGACCGTCAATCGGCATCGCAAGGGCCGCGGTCCGGTGGTGCATGATCTTCCCCTTTGCCCGTGACGGGCGGCTCGGTTAAACGCGGCCATGCCCTCTCCCTTTGCACTGATAGAGGATCTTGAAACCGGCACCGCCCGCCTGTTCGAAGGCGCGCGCGACATGCTGGCCCCTTGCGACCACGGCGATATTCCGGCCGCGTTGCAAACTCTGGAATCCCTGCGTCAGGCGGGAGAGCGGATCGCGGGCTGGATCGGCTATGACGCGGGCTTTGCGCTAGACCCGCGGCTCGCACCGCTGCGCCGTCCGTCCGCCGGGCCGCTGATGTGGATGGGCGCGTTCGACCGCGTGACCGCCATGCCGGTCGGCGATGTCGATGGCTGGCTGGCGCGGCACAGCGATGGCGGGGGCGCATTGGGCGCGATGCAGCCGGTGATAGGCCGCGATGCCTATCTCGCGCGGTTCGACAACATTATCGAGGCGATCCGCGCGGGCGACATCTATCAGGCGAACCTGACCATTGCGCTCGCCGGCATATGGCAGGGCGATCCTCTGGCGATCTATCGCGCGATCCGTCCGCGCGCAGCGGCGCGGTTCGGCGCGCTGGTTTTCGACGGGCTGCAATGGCTGCTCAGCTTCTCGCCCGAATTGTTCTTTCGCGCGCGCGGCACAGAGATCGAAACCCGCCCGATGAAGGGCACTCGCCCGCGAAGCGCCGATGCGGAAGAAGACCGCACATTTGCCAGTGATCTGGCCGCCAGCCGCAAGGACCGCGCCGAAAACCTGATGATCACCGATCTGATGCGCAACGATCTGTCGCGTCTTGCCCTGCCGGGATCGGTGCGCGTCGAGCAGCCGTTCCGTATCGAGGCCTATCCCACCGTGTTCCAGATGACGAGCACGGTACGTGCCACGCTGGCGGCCGGTTTCGATGCGGCGGCTCTGTTCGGCGCGATGTTCCCTTGCGGTTCGATCACCGGCGCGCCCAAACTGCGCGCGATGGAGATTATCGATGCGGTCGAAGGCGGGACTGACCGGGGCTGGCAGCGCGGCCCCTATTGCGGAGCGATCGGGCAGATGGACGCCGAAGGCGCCTGTTTCAACGTGGCGATCCGCACATTGCGGCTGACCATAGACGGGCGCGCGACATTCGGGGTCGGGTCGGGCATAGTGGCCGACAGCGACGGAGCGGACGAATGGCGCGAATGCCTGTCCAAGGCGCGCTTCTTGGCTGAATGATGCGCCCTATTTCGTCAGGCCCTATTTGGTCAGATTGATCTCGCGCAGCCGCTGCATCAGGAAATCGTGGCTCGACAGCGGCTCATACTGGTCCGGATGTTCCGCATCGACGCATTGCGGCAGGGTCTCGATGACGAAATCGGGCCGGAAATGCAGGAAGAACGGCATCGAAAACCGGCTGCGCCGCGATGCCGCACCCTTGGGATTGACGACGCGGTGGATGGTCGAGCGAAGCTTGTCGTTCGTCAGGCGCGACAGCATATCGCCGATATTCACTGCCAGCGCGCCCGGCGGGGGCGATACGGGAATCCATTCGCCCTGCTGCGACAGCAGTTCCAGCCCCGCCTCTTCCGCGCCCAACAGCAGAGTGATCGTATTGATATCGCCATGCGGAGCCGCACGCACCGCGCCTTCGGCATTCTCCACGGGCGGATAATGCAACAGGCGCAGCACCGAATTGCCTTGATCGACCGTGGCATCGAACCAGTCGGGTGCCAGACCCAGATGAATCGCGATGGCCGACAGGATTTTCAGCCCCGCCTTGTCAAACTCGGCATAAAGCGCCTCATACACCTCGCGGAATTCGGGAAGCTCGTCCGGCCAGACATTGGCGGGCATGAATTCGGCCAGCGGGTCGCCATCGGGCAACGTGCGCCCGACATGCCAGAACTCCTTCAGATCGGTCGTATCGTAACCCACCGCCTTTTCGGTGCGATAGGGCGTATAGCCTCGCGCGCCGCCGCCGTTTTGGATGAAATAGGCGCGCTTGGTATCTTCGGACAGGGCAAAGAATTCGCGGCTCAACCGTTCGGCCCGGGCGATCAGATCCTGATCGATGCCGTGGTCCGATATGACGGCAAAGCCGAATTCGGAAAAGCTGCGGCCCAGCTCTTGGGCCAGCGTGTCCACCGGCTGGGTCAGCGAAACATGGGCGATAGTGTCGGTCATTGGGGTGCTTGTCATGGGAGTGTCGGTCATGGGTGCGCCCTTACATCGGCAACATGAGTCCCGCCAGTGCCGCGCTCATCAGGTTCGACAGCGAACCGGCTGCCAGCGCCTTGGGCCCCAGCCGCGCGACCACGGGCCGCTGGTTGGGCGCAAGACCGCCGATCACCGCGATCTGAATGGCAATCGATGCCACATTGGCGAAACCGCAAAGCGAAAAGGTGACGATAGCGCGGCTGCGCGGGCTGAGCACGTCGGGCCCGTATCCGCCCAGTTCGATAAAGGCGACGAATTCGTTCAGCACGATCTTGGTGCCGAACAATCCGCCCGCCACCTGCGCCTCGTTCCAGGGGATGCCCAGCAGGAACATGACCGGCGAGAATATCCAGCCCAGCACCGACTGGAAGGTCAGCCCTTCGACGCCCACCAGCTCGCCCGCGCCTGACAGAAGCCCGTTGGCCAATGCCACCAGCGCCACAAAGGACAGCACCATCGCGCCCACCGCCACGGCCAGCTTCACGCCCGTTTGCGCCCCTTGCGCGGCAGCCATGATCACATTGGCGGGCTTTTCCTCGTCATCATGGGCGTCGGGAATGTCGTCGGCGGTTTCCGCCGAATCGCGCCCGCCTTCGGGCAGCAGCGCTGCCGGCCCCTCGCCGCTGCGGCGGCTTTCGGGCAAATCCACCTCGCCCTCTGCGGAGGCCGAAGGCTCCTTGGGATCGGGCATGATGATCTTGGCCATCAGAATACCGCCCGGCGCGCTCATAAACGCGGCGGCCAGCAGATAGGGCAGATATTGTTCCCCCAGCAGGCTGGCATAGGCGGCAAGGATCGTCCCCGCCACGCCCGCCATGCCTACAGCCATCAACGTGAACAGCCGCGACGGCGCCAGCCCCGCCAGATAGGGACGCACCACCAGCGGGCTTTCCGACTGTCCGACGAAGATATTGGCCGCCGCCGCCAGCGATTCGACGCGGCTGATCCCCGTGACCCAGCCGATCGCGCCGCCGACCCAGCGGATGATCAGCTGCATCACGCCCAGATAATACAGGACCGAAACAAGGCTGGCGAAAAAGATGATCACCGTCAGCGCGGCAATGGCAAAGCTATTGCCGCCGATCTCGGGGCTGGCCAGCGGACCGAAGATGAAATTCGTCCCCTCTGCCGCATAGCCCAGCAGGTTCGATACACCGCGCGCCATCGCCGCGATCACCGCCGCGCCCCATGGCGTGCGCAGCACCAGCAGCGCCATCACCGTCTGCAATGCAAATGCCGCGCCGACGATGCGAATGCTGATTCCGCGCCGGTTGTTCGACAGGCCAAAGGCGATCAGCAGGATAAGGGCGATGCCCAAAAGGCTCACGAAAGGGGTTTGCATGAAGGAGAGATACCGGCAGCAGCGGGAAAAAGGCGTTTATCCGACCCTATTGCTACAAGCTGCGCCGATGCTCAAGCAGATCGCGCCGCCAGAACCTTGATTGCCAGAACCATGATCGGGCGAACCGGTTGATTGTGGGCTATCGATTGCCGCGCGCTTCCCCCGGGCGCATTTTCCGCTAGTGTCCCGCCATGATAGAGACCGCGACCCGCGAAATCGACCTTTCGCCCCGATATCCCAAACCCCTGTTCCTTTACGCGCTGTTCTATGGCGGGATGACCTGCATCGCGGGCGTGCTGGGTGCGAAACAGGTGGCACTGGGCCCGCTGGCGGTAGAGGCGGGGATTTTTCCGTTCCTGCTGCTCGTTTCGATCTCAAGCAGCGTAGCGCAGCTTTACGGGCAAAAGACCGCGACGCAGATGGTGCGTTTCGGGTTCGTGCCGCTGGTCATGGCGATTTTCCTGACCTTTATCGTGCTGGCCCTGCCCACGGACGAGGGGATGTGGGAACCTGCAAAAGACGCGTTCCCCATCGTGCTGGGGCAAAGCTGGCGGTTGATGGCGGCGGGGATCATCGCCTATGGCATTTCCATGTCGCTGAACGTGCTGATCTTTTCGCGGCTGGCCGTGCTGGTGAAAGTGCCCATGCTGGCGCGCGGGGCGGTCGCGTCGATCATCAGCCAGGTGATCGATACGCTGATCTTCATCACGGTCGCATTTTATGGCGTGCGCCCGATCGCCGATCTGATCATGGGGCAGGCGCTGGCCAAGGTGGTGCTGTCGCTGGTGCTGGTGCCGCCGGTGATCGCGCTGCTCGTGCGCCTTGCCAAAAGGATGGAGCCGGGCGGAACGGAGCAGCACGCTTAGGCGCTGCTCCGTCGCATCCTATTTCCGGCGCATCCTTATTCCGGCGCATCCTTATTCCGGCGCATCCTTATTCCGGCGCAAACACCTTGTTCAGATAGGCGGCAAGACGCAAGCCGCCTTTTTGCAGCCGCTCTTCCATCACGCCCTTGAACTTGTAATTATATTCATATCCCAGCTTGGGATCGGCGGGGTAAAGGCTGGGCCGCACCGCCGCGCTGTCGGCGATCCACACCTGCGGATCGGGGCTGGCCCAGTCGCGCATTTCCTGCGGCGTCAGATTGCCGTTCAGCCATTCGGCATATTCGCTGTATGACAATTCCTGACTGTCGAGCAGGGCATAATCCCACAAGGCATGCAGGTTCATCGCTTTGCCGAACCATGTCACCTGCACGTCATTGCCGCCGCGATCGGTGCCATTGCCCGCGTGAAGCGGCTGCTGCAGATCGCCCACGATATGCACGATAAAGCGCAGCGCGGCCTGCTTGTCGGCAAGGCTGGCATCGGGATCGCGCAGGGTTTCGGCAAAGCCCGCCAGCGCGGTGACCGAATCGCCCTGCGGCGGCGCTTCGTGGTAATGTTCGCCGTCGGGAACGGTGACATAATGCCACGGGCTGGCCGTCTTCTGCCAGTATTCGCTGGGGTCCGAACGCATGAAATCGGGCCAGGGCCCTGCTTCCGCCAAGGTTTCCGTTCCCAGAATTTCCAGCATGGCCGCATGGGCCTGCGGCGAAAGATAGCGCTGCGCGATATCGCCCACGATACGGTGCCCGTTCGCGCCCCATGCCAGCGCGGGCTGGCTGGCGCATAGCGCGCCCGCCATGGCGGCGATGGCGCACAGGCTGCGGCGGAATGTGCGGCGGTCGATCATGCTGTGAATGCTCCTGTGCGGATGGCGTGAACCGGTTCGATGCAATGATCTGCCCCTGACCCGACCCGCGCCCGAAGGCAAGGGTCGTCCCCAGGATCGGACCACGGACACCCACCATTGCATCCCCCGCCATGCGCTTGTTATGCGACAGGACGATGGATTACGGCCCGTTTCGGGAACCGATCCGCCCCTCCGCCGCTCCCTTTCGGCAAGCAATCTCTTCCGCCAGGCAAATTTCAGGATTCCCATGGATTATGTAGCGACGATCGAAAAAGAACTGATGTCGATGGCCCAGGGGCTGGTGGCATCGCTGCCCAGCCTTGCTATCGGGCTGGTGCTGATACTGGTGACATGGCTGGCCGCCAAGATCGCCGTGCGCATCACCAACGGGCTGTCGCAGCGCGCGAACCTGCGCGAAAGCCTGCGCAATCTGATCGCCACCGTGACCCGCGTCGGCGTGTGGATCGTGGGGCTGATGATCGCCGCCACAGTCGTATTGCCCGGCCTCGAACCCGGAGGCGTGATCGCGGGCCTTGGTCTTGGCACCGTGGCCATCGGCTTTGCGTTTCAGGATATTTTCGAAAACTTCCTTGCCGGCGTCCTGATCATGCTGCGCGAGAATATGAATATCGGCGACGTGATCGAGGTTGAGGGCGTGCTGGGCAAGGTCGAGCATATCAGCCTGCGCGAAACCCATATCCGCCAGCTTTCGAACGAGTTGACGATCATGCCCAATGCTGCGCTGTTCAAGAACCCCGTTCAGATCCTGACCGACGCGCATATCCGCCGGGACGAGCTGACGGTCGGCGTTTCCTATGACACCGATCTCGACCATGCGATGGAAGTGATCCGCGGTGCGATGGACGGGATCGAGGCGATCGACACCGACAAGCCGGTCAGCGTTTTTGCATGGTCCTATGGCGCAAGCTCGGTCGATTTTCTGGTCCAGTGGTGGTCCGACGCGCGCCCGCGCGACCGGCGCGAGACGAAAAGCGATGTCGTCCGCTCGATCAAGAAGGCACTGGATGCTGCGGGCATCGAAATCCCCTTCCCCTATGTCACCCACACGTTCAAGGAAGCGGTCCCGATTGCCAAACCCGCAGAGTAGGACCCGATGGACGACAATATCCGCGACCGGCTGATCGCATTGGCGCGCGAGGCAGCGGCCAAGGCGCACGCCCCCTATTCGCGCTTTCACGTCGGCTGCGCGGTCATGGCCGAGGATGGCTCGGTCGTGACCGGCGCGAATATGGAAAACGCCTGTTACCGGCTGGGCCTGTGCGCCGAACAATCGGCGCTGACCGCCGCGCAGCACGCATTCGGCCTTGCACGGATTACCCATGTCGCGGTGGCCGGCGGACCGAAGGCGGGCGGCACAATCGCGGGGGAGGACATTATCACCCCCTGCGGCGGCTGCCGTCAGGCCATTGCCGAGGCGGCCTCTCTGTCAAGGCGCGACATCGTGGTCATCTCGGCCAGCGCCACAGGCGACGAGGTGCTGGAAATGACGATCTCGCAACTCCTCCCCGCCGGATTCGGCGCGGATGTGCTGCCGGATTAGGCCCGTTCAGGCGATGCGGCGTTCGGCGCGTTGATCCAGCAGCGCATTGGCTTCCAATGCGCCCATGGGGCGGCCGAACAGAAAGCCCTGAATCTTCGAACAGCCAAGCTGGCGGATACGCTCCAGCTCGCGCTCGCTCTCGACGCCTTCCGCCGTCGTTTCCATGCCCAGTGCATCGCACATGGCGACCACGGCGCGGATGATGGCCAGCGATTCGGGACTATCCTTGGCCGCGCCCTGCACAAAGCTGCGGTCGATCTTGATCGTGCTGAAGCGGTTGTTGCGCAGATAGCCCAGCGACGAATAGCCGGTGCCGAAATCGTCGAGCGCCACCTTGCAGCCCAGCGACTGGATCTGGTTCAGCGTCGACTGCGCCGCCCCGCCATCGCGCAGGAAGATCGATTCGGTCACTTCCAGTTCCAGCCGTTCGGGCGACAGACCACTGGCGGCGAGGGCCGAAACAACCGTGCTGGCGAAATTGGCGTCCAGCATCTGTTCGGCCGAAACGTTCACCGCCACCTTCACATGGCCGGGCCAATGCGCCGCCTCGTCACAGGCGCGGCGCAGGGCCCATTCGCCGATGGGCACGATCAGGCGCGTATCCTCGGCAATGGGGATGAACTTGGCAGGCGACACGCGGCCAAATTCCACACTGTTCCAGCGCATCAGCGCCTCGAAGCTCAGGATCTCCTCGGTCACCGCATCGACCACGGGCTGGAAATTCAGCTCAAGCTCGTCCCGCTCCAGCGCGTGGCGCAGCGCGAATTCCAGCTTGCGGCGTTCTTCGGCATGGGCGTGCATTTGCGGCTCATAGGCGAAATGGCTGCCGCCGCCCTCGTCCTTCGACCGGTAAAGCGCCAGATCGGCGTTGCGCATCAGCGTTTCCACCGTGCGCGCATCGCGCGGCCCCACGGCAGACCCCACCGACGCGCCGACGTAAAGCGTGTGGTGATCGACGTCATAGGGCTTGGACAGCACATCGATGATCGCGTGCGACATGCGGTCCACCGCCTCGCGGTCGTTCACATCGGCCATCACCACGGCAAATTCGTCGCCGCCCAGACGGCCGCAAGTGTCATGCTGCCCCATCAGCACCCGCAGGCGGCGCGACACCTGTGCCAGCAGCTTGTCGCCGATCTGGTGCCCCAAAGTATCGTTGACCGCCTTGAACCGGTCGAGGTCGATCATCAGAAACGCACAGCGCGTGCGCCATTGTTCGGCGCGTTGCAGCGCGGTGCCCAGCGCCTCGGTCAGCATCATGCGGTTGGGCAGGCCGGTCAGCTGGTCGTAACGGGCCAGCTGCGCGATTTTCTCGGCGCTTTCGCGCTGTTCGGTCACGTCGGAACCCACACCGCGAAAACCGGCGAACTGTCCGTGCTCGTCATGCTTGGGAGTGCCCGACAATTCCCACCAGCGGGTGCGGCCGTTCATCGACACGCGCACCATCATGTTGGAAAAACTCTCGCGCCGCTTCAGCCGCTCGGCCAGATCGCGCAGCGATGACGGCAGCGCGCCTGTATCCCAGCCCTCGCCCGCGATCAGGCGCAGCAGCGGTTCGCCATCGGCCTCGCGCGGTTCCAGCCCAAGCGCATGGGCGAAACGGGGCGAAACCCCGCGCACGCGGCGCGATGCATCGACCTGCCACAGCCAGTCGGCCGAGTTTTCCTCGAACTCGTGCAGCAGCAGCGACACAGTTTCCTGCTTTTCGGCCAGATTTGCCTCTGTCAGGCGCAGGCGCAGATAGAGGCGCGACAGGGACATGGCCCCCGCCGCGACGACGACGCCAAAGGCGATCTGCGCGACCGTGCCCGCGAAATCGCCAGCCAGCACCATCGAAATCGCACCGGCCACGCCGAAAATCGCGATAAACACCATCGCAGCGATCGGCACAGCGGACAGCGCCAGCACGAACACGCCGATCAGCAGCGCCATGACCGCATATTGCGGTGCATTGCCGCTGGCCATCGCATCGGGAAACGCCAGCATCGGCCCCGCCCACAACAGGCCCGCAATGCTGACCACCGCCAGATGGGTGCGTTGCTCCTCTGCGGCGAGCTGGCGGCGTTCGGCGTCGATAAAGCCCCGCTCCATCCGCAGCATGGCCGCCGCGATCAGCACGACCAGCAGGAACCAGCCGCCTGCCAGCAACAGGCCCGAGCTGTCGATCCAGAACGTGATCGCGGGAACCGCCGCGCCCACTAAAACCGCGAAGCGCAGGAACGCCGTGCGCGCCAAGGCCGCATATTGCAGGCCCAGAAGCTTGGGGGTAGCCGGGGCGGCAAGCCCCATGCGCTTCAACAATCCGCCGCCCAGCGCGCCATTGCGCGCCACACCCGATTCGGGTTGAGCGGGAACAGGCCGGTCATCGGCCACGGGAGGCCCATTACGGGCGTTTTTCCGAGCAAGCGCGAACATAGGTGGCAAACTAAGCCGGGCTTGGTAAGCTTTTCGTTAATGCCCGCTGTCACAGCCCCGCTATTATCGCGGCGTAGTGGTACATTGTATTGCAGCGCAACAATAATACTCGACGCCGGTTACAGTACGCGTATGGTTGGTTACATCTTGGCCGATACCGCGCTCTCCCTCCTCCCCTATTTCGCGCTGCTTGCGGCGGGGCTTGGTGCCGGTTTCGCGGGGGGGCTGTTCGGCATCGGTGGCGGGTTCGTCGTGGTGCCCGCGCTGACGCTGATTCTGCCGATGCTCGGTACGTCGTCCGATCAGGTGATGCATGTGGCCATCGGCACATCGCTGGCGACGATCATCTTCACATCGCTGCGATCGGTGCAATCGCATGGCAAACGCGGGGCAGTCGACGTGCCCTTTATCAAGGGCTGGGCGCCGTGGATCGTGGCGGGAACGGTGCTGGGCACGTTGATCGCCGATTTCGCATCCAGCGCAACGCTGGCGCTGATCTTCGGCGGGGGCGTTCTGGCCTTTGCCGCCTATTTCCTGTTGCCCGTCCGGCCCGAACGCCAGCAACTGGCGCGCGCCATGCCCACTGGCGCGACCCGCGCGGGGCTGGCGGGATTCCTTGGCCTGATCTCCGCGCTGCTGGGTATCGGCGGGGGCACGATCACGACACTGACGATGACAAGCTGCGGCGCGCCCATCCACCGCGCCATCGGCACGGCATCGGGCATTGGCGCGATCATCGCTATCCCCGCAGCCATCGGCTATGCCATCACCGGTTTCGGAGAGGCCGGACTGCCGCCGCTGTCGATCGGCCATGTCAGCCTGCCCGCCGCCATCGCCATCATCGCCACCGCCATGACCAGCGCGCCGCTGGGCGTTGCCGCCGCGCACAGGCTCAGCCCCGCCTTGTTGCGGCGGGTATTCGGGATCTATCTGGCGGTCGTGGGCGTCACCATGATCATGAAAGCATGATTTTTAACGGGAGAGTACCGATGCGCCGATCGCTGTTGCCTTTGCTTGCCGCCGCCACGGGCCTTGCCGGTACGCTGGTTGCCCCGCCGCCTGCCATGGCCGACACGCTGGTCGATGTGGTCAGCGAACGGGTGGACGACACCGTGCCCATGCCCCTGTTCAAGGCCGATGCATCATGGCCGCGCCTGCCCGATGACATGATCCTTGGCCAGTCGCCCGGGCTGTCGGTCGATGCGCAGGATCATATCTGGGTGCTGACGCGCCCCAATTCGCTCGACCAGACCGAATCGGGCCTTGCACAGGACCCGCCCATCGCGGTCGCCTGCTGCAACCTGCCGCCGCATGTGCTGCGCTTTGATCAGGACGGGAACCTGCTGTCGGGCTGGGGCGGCCCCGATCTCGCCCCCGGCGAAGGAGAGGGGGAACAATGGCCCGCCAATGTTCATGGCCTGTATGTCGACGACAAGGGCACGGTATGGATCGGCGGCAATGGCGACGGCGATCACGTGGTGATGAACTTTACCGCCGACGGCAAATATATCCGCCATTTCGGCACGCGCGGGCAAACCGGCGGTAACGAATCGCGCACCAGCCTTGGCAATCCCGCCGATATCGCCGCCAATGCGGATTCGGTGCTGGTCGCCGACGGCTATATTAACAAACGTATCGTGGAACTGGCCGGCACCGATCTGGCAATGACGCATCTGTTCGGCGCCTATGGCGAAGTGCCCGGCGGCGGCACGCGGGACGAACCATTCGACCAGAGCCAGGCGAGCAGCACCGCCGACGGCGGCGCCAATCCGGAGGCGAAAATCTTCGGCGATATCGTGCACTGCGTCGTGCGAGGGCCCGACAGCACGATCTATGTCTGCGACCGGCGCAACAACCGGCTGCAGCTGTTCCGCGAAACCGCGGACGGGGCCGAATTCCTGCAGGATATCGTGATCGCACCCGGCACCGGCGGCACGCGTTCGGCCAGCGATGTCGCGTTCAGCCCCGATGGAACCTATGTCTATGTCGCCGACATGATGAACGGCCGCGTCTGGGTGCTGCTGCGCGAAACGCATGAAGTCGTCGGCAGCTTTGGTCGCAACGGACGCTATCCGGGGCAGTTCATCTGGCTGCACAGTGTCGATGTCGACAGCCACGGCAATGTATATACTACCGAAGTGGGCAGCGGCCGCCGCGTACAGCGTTTTGTGTTTCAGGGCCTGTCGAAGTAATCGCGAACAGGACGCATGCCGGTCAATCGTCGACCGGCGTGCCCCCCGCGCCTTCGATCTCGCTTCCGTTCACCTCGAACCCGCCGCCCAGCGCGACGTAAAGCGTGGCCCCGTTCTGCAACAGGGCTCGGCGGGTGGTGATCAGATCCTGCTGCGCGCTGAACAGGGACCGTTCGGCGTCCAGCACTTCCAGATAATCGGTCACCCCTTCGCGGTAACGCAGGGTCGAAATGCGGTCGATCTCTTCCTGCGCGGCGACGGTGCGTTCCAACACCGCGACCTGTTCGGTCAGCCAGCGGCGACCGGCCAGCGCATCGGACACTTCGCGGAATGCCGTCTGCACCGCCATGTCGTAATTGGCGACTTCCTCGACCTCCAGTGCCTTGGCGTAATCCAGATCGCCTTCCCGCGCGCCCCAGTCAAAGATCGGCAGGCTGATCGACGGACCCGCGCTCCATGCGAAGATCCCCTCGTCGAACAGGCCGCCCAGCGTTTCCGACGCGAAACCGGCATTGCCCGTCAGCGAGATCGTCGGAAAGAACGCCGCCCGCGCGGCGCCGATATTGGCACGCGCTGCGCGCAGGTTTTCCTCTGCCGCGACGACATCGGGCCGCGCCAGCAACATCTCGGACGGCAGACCGGGATCGAGCCGCATGCCATTGCCCTGCTCTTCCAGCGCCAGACCTTCGGGCAGATCGTCGGGGATGCGCCCGCCGACCAGTACGGCCAGCTGGTTGCGCAATTGCGCCTCGGCCAGTCGCTGGCTGGCCAATTGCTGCTGGGCCGCGGTCAACAGCGTTTCGGCCTGCCGCATCGGCAGCGCCGAAGTCACCCCGATGTCGAGGCGGCGTTTGGCAATAATCAGCGAATCGCTGCGGCTGCTGACGGTGGCGATGGCCAGTTCCACCTGATCCTGCGTTTCCAGCAGTTCGTAATAGGTGGTGGCGACATCGGCGATCAGCGAGAGATAAAAGGCCCGCTGCGCCGCGACGCTCGACAAATATTGCGCGCGCGACGCATCGCTGAGGTTCCTGACCCGCCCCCAGAAGTCCAGTTCGAACGCGCTGACGCCGACGCCGACCTGAAAATTATCGACCGTGATCGCACTCGTATCGCCGCTGGCACCGGCGATGGCGCCGGTCAAAGGCGTGCGGGTGCGCGTGGCATCGGCGCTGGCGACCACGCTGGGCAGGCGGCGGCTGTCCTGGATGCGATATTGCGCGCGCGCCTGTTCGATCCGCGCGGTGGCGGCGACAAGATCGCGGTTGTTGCGCAGCGCCGCACCGATCAGCGCATCGAGGCGCGGGTCGGCGAACCAGTCGCGATAGGACAGGCTGGTCGCGACCACCGTGCCGTCGGGCCCGTATTCGGGATCGAACGCGGGCGCGGTCGACAATTCGGGCGTGACATGATCGGGCGCCATATTGATGCAGCCCGGCAAGACCAGCACCATGGCGATCGCCGCCAGCGGAGCGGTGTGACGCATGCTCATCGTGCTGCCTCCCCGTCGGGCGCTTCGGCCGGTTCGTCCATGTGCCCCGCGGCCGACGGCTGCCTGCGGCTGAGATAGGTGCGCGTCATCAGATAGAGCAGCGGGATCACGAAAATGCCCAGCACGGTCGCGGCGATCATCCCGCCCATCACGCCCGTGCCCACCGCGATCCGGCTGGCCGCGCCCGCACCGCTGGCCAGAACCAGCGGCACCATGCCAAGGATAAAGGCAAGCGAGGTCATGATGATCGGACGCAGGCGCAATCGCGCCGCTGTCTTCACCGCTTCCAGCGGAGACAATCCGCGCTCCTCTTCCTCGATCGCGAATTCGACGATCAGGATCGCGTTCTTCGCGGCAAGGCCGATGATGGTGATCAGGCCGACGTTGAAATAGACGTCCGCCGAAAGCCCGCGCAGCATCGAAAACAGCACCGCGCCCAGCACGCCCATCGGCACAACCAGCAATACCGACAGCGGCACCGCCCAGCTTTCGTACAATGCCGCCAGCACAAGGAAGACGACGATCACCGACAGGCCCAGCAACAGGCCGATCTGCCCGCCCGCCTGCTTCTCTTCATAGCTGAGGCCGGTCCATTCATAACTGATGCCCGCCGGCAGTTGCGATGCCAGCTGTTCCATTTCGGCCAGCGCATCGCCCGACGATTTTCCCGGTGCCGCCGTTCCCGACAGGGTCATTGCAGGATAGCCGTTATAGCGACCGAGGCTGGGCGGCGCCGCCGACCATTCGGCCGTGGCGAAAGAGCTGAAAGGCACCAGCTCGCCGCTGTCGTTGGGAATGCGCAGCGACATCACATCCTCGGGCGTCATGCGATAGGGCGCATCGGCCTGCACCATCACGCGCAGTACACGGCCCTGATAGGTGAAATCGTTCACATAGGCAGAGCCATTATTGATCGACAGCGCATTGTTCACATCGGTAATCGAAAGGCCCAGCGCGCGCGCCTGCACACGGTCGACCGTCAGTTCCAGCGCGGGCGATGGCGGCTGGTCCTCGGGCCGCAGATTGGCAATGAGGTCGCTCTGGCTTGCCATGCCCATCAGCTGATTGCGCGCATTGGTCAGCGCCTCGCGCCCCAATCCGCCACGATCCTGCAGCTTCATGGTGAAACCGCTGGCCTGACCCAAAGACTGGATTGAAGGGGGCTGTATCGGAAAGGCCAACGCATTGTCGATACCTGCAAAAGCCTGCCCTGCACGACCCAGAATGGCGCTTGCGCCGCTTTCGGGCGCGGTCCGCTCTTCCCAGGGTTCAAAGGACGAGAACATCATGGCTGCATTTTGCCCGCGCCCGAAAAAGCTGAAACCGCGCAGTACGACCAGATCTTCGACTTCGTTCTGCGAACTCCAAAATTCCTCGATCGGAGCCAGCGCCTCGTCAGTTCGGGCCATGGTCGCGCCTGCCGGGGTCTGAACCACGGTAATCAGATAGCCCTGATCCTCATCCGGCAAAAACGAAGTGGGCAAACGGGTGAATAGAAATGCGGTGAACACGCCTAGCATCAGGAATACGGCCAGCCCGCGCATCGGACGCGACAGAATACGCTCGTTCCCGCGCGCATATTTCTCGGTCATGCGCGCGAACCAGCGGTTAAAGCCTGCGAACAGACGGGCTGCGCGATATTGCAGCTTTGCCAGCATGCCGCGCCAGCCCGGCTCTTCCATGGCGGCGGGCGGAACCGGCTCCCCATGCCCATGTTCGTCCCCGTCGCCCTGTTCGATGGGCTTCAGGAAATTGGCGCAGAGCGCAGGCGTCAATGTCAGCGCCAGCAGCGCCGAGAAGAAGATTGAAACCGACAGGGTAAGCGAGAACTGACGATAGATGCCGCCTGTCGATCCCGGAAAGAACGCCATCGGTACAAACACAGCTATCAAGACAAGCGTGATGCCGATGATCGCGCCGGTGATCTGGTCCATCGCCTTACGCGTCGCTTCAAGCGGAGGCAGGCCCTCCTCGCGCATGATGCGCTCGACATTTTCGATCACCACAATGGCGTCATCGACCAGAATGCCGATCGCCAGCACCATGGCAAACAGGGACAGCACGTTGATAGAAAATCCGAAAACCCACAGGCCAAGGCAGGCACCCATCAGCGCGATCGGCACAACCAGCGTGGGGATGATCGTTGCGCGCCAGCTTTGCAGGAACAGGAACATGACCAGGAAGACCAGCGCCATCGCCTCGATCAGGGTCTTGATCACTTCCTCGACCGAAATCTCGACAAAGGGCGTGGTGTCGTAGGGAACCGACCATTCGACATCCGTCGGCAGGGTTCCTGAAAGCTCTTCCATCCGCTCGCGGACGCCTTCGGCGGTAGCCAGTGCATTGGCGCCGGTGGCCAGTTGCACCGCCATGCCGGCCATGGGGCTGCCGTTGAGACTGGCGGCAAAGCCATAGCTTTCCGCCCCCAGTTCGACACGGGCCACATCAGCCAGCCGTACGGTGGCTCCGCCGGTTTCAGCGCGCAGGATGATCTGGCGGAATTCCGCGGCCGAGCTGAAACGACCCTGCGTGGTAATTGTCGCGGTCAGCTGCTGGTCGTCCACGAACGGCTGCGCGCCCAGCGAACCGCCTGCGGTTTGGCTGTTCTGTTCCTGAATCGCGGCCAGCACGGCGGTGGGCGACAGATTATAAGAAGCCAGCTTGTCGGGATCGAGCCAAATGCGCATTGCATAGGCCGAACCGAACAGGGTGACATCGCCCACGCCCTGAACGCGGCGCAGTTCGTCCAGCACCTGATTGGTCGCGATATTGCCAAGGCCGACCGCGTCCAGTTGACCGGTTTTCGACGTAAGACCCAAAATCATCAAAAAGCCGGCATTCGCCTGACGGACCTGAATGCCCTGCTGGCGGACCTGTTCGGGCAGGCGCGCTTCCACCGTCGACAGGCGGTTCTGCACCTCGGTCTGAGCGATATCGATATCGGTCCCCGCCTCGAAAGTCAGCGTGATCGACGCCGTACCCGACGAGGTGCTGGACGAGTTCATATAGAGGAAACCCTCCACACCGTTCAGCGATTGCTCGATCACCTGCGTGACGTTTTCCTCCAGCGTCTCGGCATCCGCGCCCGGATAGGCGACTTCGATGCTGAGCGAGGGCGGGGCAACTTCCGGATATTGCTCAATCGGAAGACCGCGCAACGCGATGAAGCCCGCCAGCAGGATGCCGAGCGAGATCACCCAGGCGAATATCGGCCTGTCGATAAAATAGCGTGCCATGGAATTACTCGGCCCCGCGTGCGGTTGCGCCACTCGACTGCTTGGTCGCCGTCTGCTTGGCTGAGGGTTGCTTTTGGCCCGCAGCCTTTTGCCCGGTCGGCGTGTTCTGTTCGGTCACCGGCATGCCGGGTTGCAAGACCTGCAAGCGGCTGGTGATCACCTTGTCGCCCTGTTTCAGGCCGCTTTCGATAATCCAGTTCCCCTCGACCATCTGGCCCAGCGTCACCTTGCGGGGTTCGACCGTATTGTCGGCGCCAACGACATAGACGCTGCCCCCATCGTTCGACAGCAGCACGGCGGCCTGCGGCACGGTGACGGCATTCTTGCGTGTCCCCACCGCGATGCGACCGCGCACGAATTCCCCGGGCAGCAACTGGCTGCGCGGATTGGGAACTTCGGCGCGAACCTCGACCGTACCGGTCGTCTCCTGCACCGATACGGCAAGGAAATCGACTTTGCCCGCAATGGGATAGGCTGTGCCGTCGGGAAACATGATCTGCACATCGATCGCATCGCGGCTGGGCAGGTCGATCTCCCCCTCGGCCATCGCGCGTTGCAGGCGCAGCAGCTCGGTGGCAGACTGGTTGAAGGTGACGTAAACGCGGTCGATCTGCTCCACCGTGGTCAGCAGGGTGCCTTCGGCCTGGCTGACCAGCGCCCCCTCGGTCACTTGCGCGCGGCCAGCACGGCCCGAAATCGGCGAACGCACCGTGGTATAGCCCAGTTGCAGCCCGGCAGCGCGAAGTTCGGCGCGAAGCTGCGCCACATTGGCATCCGCTTCGCGCATGGCGGCGACGGCGGCGTCATATTCCTGGCGGCTAATGGCGTTTTCATCGACCAGCGGGCGATAACGCTCGACCACCGCGCGCGCATTGTCTGCCGTGGCCTTGGCACGAGCGAGGCTCGCCTCGCTCTGCGCATAGCTGGCCTGCATTTCTGACGGGTCGATCCGGAACAGCGGCTGCCCCTCACCCACATCCGTTCCTTCGGTGAACAAACGCTGTTGGACGATGCCGGTTACCCGCGCGCGCACTTCCGCGGTACGGATCGCAGCCACGCGACCCGGCAGTTCGACGATATTGGGCACATCCATCGCGGTCACCGTATAGGTGCGCACAGGCACGGCCTGCGGGGCAGCCTGTTCGTCACCCATGCCGCATCCGGCCGGACCAAGAGTCGCCAGGGCAAGGGCCGTAGCCGCCAGAGAAATGATTTTAATTCGCATGCGCGCTTCCGATTTTGCAGTTGCGAAGGCGTAATAGTTATTACACAAGAGAGTTCAAGACGGAAAAACCCGACGGGAGTGAAATTTTTGGAAAGCCCCCAGCAAGAAAGGCTCGACCGGCGCCGACAGGCCTTTCAACAGGCCGCAAGGGACCTTTTTATCGAACAGGGTTACGAGCAGACGACTCTGGCCGAAGTGGTCGAGCGCGCCGGCGGATCACTCGCGACACTCTACAAGCTGTTCGGCAATAAGGAAGGGCTGCTAGACGCAGTGCTGTCGCAATCGCGCGATCTGGGTCACGAACTTGTCGAAACGGTGGCCGCAAATGACCTGCCGCCGGATCAGGCGCTCCACCGGATCGCCGCCGAACTCTCGGCCATCTTTCTTGCCCCCTCGAATATGGCCATCACCCGCATCGTGATCGCACGAAGCGTCTGCAATCCGGAATTCGCACGCAACTTCTTCGATCGCTCGCAGATGAAGGCGCTGAATAGACTGCGCCGCCTGTTTACCGAATGGTCCACGACCTATCCCCAAATGACTGGCGATCCCGTCAAGCTGGCCGATCTGTTCACCGGACTGATCGCGTTCGACTTTCAGATGCAAGCAATCAGCCACGGATCAATGGAGCCGCCCACTGCCGAAGAACTGCGCAAGCGGACCGAGTTTTTCCTGCGCGGCGCAGGGCTGAGCGCGTGAGTCGCACCAACAACAGCATACTCAATCGGGTCGATCGGCGGGAAATGCGAAGAAAACTAAGCCATTTCGACCATTGCGTATACAGTTTGGCTTGATTTCCGCTGAAGCCGTCGCCAAGCGGGCGTCCGGTCATTGCGAGTCATTCGCGTCCCTCTAGACGCGAATGACCGACAGCGAAAGGCCGCATCGGCCCATTGAAGGACATCATGAAGAAAGCCTCGGACCAGGCCTATCGTATCTTGCGCGAAAAGATTCTCTCGGGCGAATTACCGCCCGGCCACCAGTTGAAAGAAGAAGAGCTGGCCGATCTGTGCCGCGTATCGCGCACCCCCGTGCGTGAGGCGATCCGCCAGCTTGAAACCGAACTGTTCGTGCGCCGGTCCGACAGCCAGCGCAGCTATGTCGCCGAATGGACCGAAGCCGACGTGGCAGAGGTGTTCGTCCTGCGCGGCATGCTCGAATCGCATGCGGCACGGCTGGCGGCGGGTCGAATCAACGCTGACACGATCGCCGAGCTGAAACAGGTGAACGAGGAGATGCGCGCTGTCGTCACCGCCGAAATCCTCGATGACGAGGCATTTCTGGCACTGAACGAAAGGTTCCATTCGCTGATCCTGCATGCCTCCGCATCGGAACGGCTGGCGGGTCTGTTGGGGCGGCTGGTGCTGCAACCCGTCGTCCATCTGACCGCGCTCGCCTATGAACGCGAACAGGTGAACCGGTCTCTGTCCGAACATCTCGAGATTACCGAGGCACTGGAACGTGGCGACACCGAATGGGCCGAAGCGCTGATGACGGCGCATATCCGCCGCGCCTATAATGCAAGGCGCAAACACGCGGCCTGACCGGCGTTCATTGCAAAGCTGGCTTCCATAAGGCTGGTGATCAGCCAGAACGCTGCCTAGCATGGCGGCATGACCGATAGCCGATCCACGCCCGCCGTCCTGTTCGTCTGCCTTGGCAATATCTGCCGCTCGCCGCTGGCCGAGGCGGCATTACGGGCGCGATTGACAGAGGCAGCGGTGGAAGCGGATGTCGGTTCGGCGGGGACCGGATCGTGGCATGTGAACGAACCGCCCGATCCGCGCGCGCAGGCGGTGGCGCTGCATAATGGACACGATATCGCGCATTATCGCGGACGGCAGGTGGCGGCAGAAGACTTCTATCGCTTCACCCATATCTATGCACTCGATCATGAGAATCTGGCCGAACT
The DNA here is from genome assembly GCF_020985305.1 of Croceicoccus sp. Ery15. Taxonomy (NCBI): domain Bacteria; kingdom Pseudomonadati; phylum Pseudomonadota; class Alphaproteobacteria; order Sphingomonadales; family Erythrobacteraceae; genus Croceicoccus; species Croceicoccus sp. Ery15. Next base: position 3,440,854 of record NZ_CP087588.1, on the reverse strand, counting down.
GCAGCGCCGCGCGCCCGCGGATGCTACCGCGCGACTGGCCCTGCTGCTCGATCTGGTCGAGGGGCTTGAGGGACAGCCGGTGGCCGATCCCTATTTCGGCGGCGAGGCAGGGTCCACACGACATGGTCGCAGGTCGATCGCGCGGCAGTTGCACTGGTGGAGCGATTGACGGGGTGACCGTCGCTGTTCTTGCCAGCGGGTTACTCGGCTGCAAAATCTCAGGCGTCCGGCGTCTGCATGGCGGCGATCTGGCAGGCGGGTGGCGGCTGGAGCTGGCGGACGGTCGCATGGCTGTGGCCAAGCAAGGCCCGCTGGTCGCCCGCGAAGCCGCCATGCTGCGCACCATCGCTGCCACCGGCGCCCCTGCCCCAGCGGTCGCCGCCTGCGACGGCGATCTGCTGATCATGGAGTGGATCGAGAGCGACGGCGGGCCAACGGGCGCGTGGGACGATCTGGCCGCCACGCTGACAAGGCTGCATGACAGTCATGCTAGCGACTATGGCTGGCCCGACGATTACGCGTTCGGCCCCGTCCGCATCGACAATGAACCTTGCAGCGACTGGCCGACATTCTGGGGGGAGCGCCGTCTGCTCCCACTTATTCCGCATCTGCCGACATCGCTTGCGGAGCGGGTGGAGGCTTTGGCCGCAGCCCTGCCCGAATATCTGCCGCATTCCCCTGCGCCCGCCTTGCTACATGGCGATCTGTGGGGCGGGAACGTGTTGGCGCGCGGCGGGCGGATCGCAGGTTTGATCGATCCGGCATGCTATTATGGCGACCGCGAAGTCGATGCCGCCATGTTGACCCTGTTCGATCACCCGCCCGCGCGGTTTTTCGATACGCTGGCACTGGACAGCGGCTGGCGCGAGCGTCTCCCCGCCTATCGCCTGTGGCCGCTATTGGTCCATTATCGCCTGTTCGGCGACAGCTATCGCAGCAGGGTAGATGGTGCGCTGGACGCTTTGGGGCGATAGGCCATTGCGCGCAGCATTGGACGGGGCGCTTCCGGCCCCGTCCAATGCTTTAAGTCAGGCGGTGATTAAAGCCGAAACAGAACCGATACCGGCAAACCGTGCCTCGACCGACTGCCCCACCTTTACGTCATGCACACCGGTGATCGCACCCGAAGAGACCCAGCCCGGCGCCTGCGCCATCAGGCCGCGTTCCGCCAGATTGTTGAGCAGGAACCGCACCGCACCGAACGGCCCGTCGAGCATGCTCGCGGTCGTCGCCGTACCCACCGTCTCACCATCGATGATCGTTTCGACGGTGATATCGTTGATCCCGTCCCACATCTCGCGCGGGACGACCGCACCCAGCACCAGACCGGCATTATTGCCGTGGTCCGACACGGTGACGCAGGGTCCGTCCTCGTTAATACCGGCATAGGGCGAGGAGGCGATCTCAATCCCGATGCGGATTTCCTCGACCCAGTCATAGGTTTCGGCATCATTGGTGGGCAGCGCGGCATTTTCGGGAACGCGTATGCGGATTGCAAATTCGGCCTCGGCCGCGGCAAAGCCGTCGGCGAACACGGGCATGGCCAGCGGGCTGCCCGCCTGATGATAGATCACATCCTCGAAAATCGGGCCGATCAACCGGTTCGCGCTCAGCTCTGCATCGCGCGGCGGAGGGATCTTGCCGACTTTCCAGCCGCCGACATAACGGTCCCACAATTGCAGGGCGTGATCCTGAACCTGATACGCATCGGCAAGGGTCAGCGGCCGGTCGCCGGGGTATTCCGGCAGGGCCTTTCCCTGGGTGCGCGCGGTAACGAATGCCTGCGCAATGCGCTCTACAGCGTGGCTGTCCATCATCCCCTCAACGATTGTCTTTCACAATTAGGAAACCGGTGTCATAATGAACCGCAGCGGGAAAGCAAGTGCTTCCCGATGAGAGGGGGCGGGAGGCATCGCCGATGGCCTGGCCCGGAATATGGTCGGCTCGGGTGCCCCGAACAATGCGGCGAAGCGGATGAGAGAGCGCCGCAGTTTACCGGCGTGGCCAGTTCACGCTAGGACTGCAAAACAAGGGGCCTGCGCTGTGCAGGACGGGCGGAGTACGGGATGGGCAGTGACAGAAGAAGCGACCGGCAGCCGACCATCAACGATGTCGCGCGGATCGCCGGAGTTTCCAAGAAAACGGTAAGTCGTGTCATCAATCGCTCTGCATTGTTGAAAGACGATACGCGTAAAAAGGTCGAAAGCGTCATCGCGGAGCTTGGCTATGTGCCAAATCCGCAGGCCCGCGCGCTGGCGCTGCGCCGCAATTTCCTTTTGGGATTGCTGCACGACAATCCGAATGCGCAGACCGTGCTGAATTTCCAGATCGGCGTGCTGGATGCGATCCGCGACACCAATTTCGCGCTAGTCGTGCGCCCGGTCGACCGTCACTCGCCCGCGATGCTGGACGACATCCGCGATTTTCTGGAAAAGCAGCGCCCTTATGGCGTGTTCATCCTGCCCCCGATTTCCGAGAACGAGGAACTGGCCGCGTTGTGCCGCGAACTGGATTGCGCCTATGTCCGCATGGGTTCGACCCAGCTGGATCAACCGCAATATCTGGTCGAATCGAACGACCGCGAGATTGTGGGCAAAGCCATCGACCATCTTGTCGATATGGGGCATCGCCGGATCGCCCTGATCGAAGGGCCCGAGGGCTTTCGCTCGGCCTTTGAACGGCGCGAAGGTTTTCTGGCCGCGATCAAACGGCACGGGCTGGAATACCGGCCCGAATGGCATGCGCCGGGGCTGTATACTTTCGATTCGGGGATCGCCGCCGCACAGCGCCTGCTGGATTGCGAAACGCCGCCAACCGCAATTTTTGCGTCGAACGATGAAATGGCCGCCGCAACGCTGCATGTGGCGCGGCAGAGGAACATATTTGTGCCCGAAGATCTGTCGATCATCGGATTCGACGACAGCCCCATCGCCGCGCATATCTGGCCGCCGTTGACCACCGTGCGCTGGCCGGTGCGCGAAATGGCCAGCACCGCCGCGCACAAGCTGATCGATTCGGCCGATGCTGACAAGCTGCCCTCGCGCCTGCCGTCGGAACTGATCCGGCGATCTTCGGTGGCAGCGCCGAAACCGGACCGATAGGGTGATGAAGGTTGAAATCCCCCTGTCATCTCGTCTATCTAGAGTTTTGACACCGGTTACCTAACCCGCCTTTCCGATGTGGGATCAAGTTCCGTAAACATAGGCCGCCAAGGGCCTACCCCAAGCCAGCGAGCGAGGATGTTATGAAAGTTGCACTGATTATCGAAAACAGCCAGGCGGCCAAAAGCAGCATCGTACACGATGCTCTGAAATCGGTTGCCGAACCGCTTGGCCACGAAGTCTTCCACTATGGCATGTATGCGCCCGAGGATGACGCACAGCTGACCTATGTGATGAACGGCCTGCTCGCCGGCATCCTGCTCAATTCAGGCGCGGCGGATTTCGTCGTCACCGGTTGCGGCACCGGCATGGGTTCGATGCTGGCCTGCAATTCGATGCCCGGCGTGTTCTGCGGTCTGGTGATCGATCCGACCGATGCCTTCCTGTTCAGCCAGATCAACGCAGGCAACTGCATGTCGATGCCCTATGCCAAGGGTTTCGGCTGGGCTGCCGAGTTGAACCTGCAGGATTGCTATCGCAAGATCTTTGAAAACGAACCCGGCGCGGGCTACCCCAAGGAACGCGCAGAGATCATGGCGAAGAACCGCGTTATCCTGAAAGATTTCAAGGCCGCCGCCACCCATGACATGCTGACCGTGCTGAAGAACGTCGATCAGGACCTGCTGAAAAGCGCGATCGCAGGCGAGAAATTCGCGGAATATTTCTATGCGAATTCCAAGAACGACGAAATCAGCGCCTATCTGAAGAGCCTGTAACGGCCCGACGGACTTCGCGGGGGCGGCACGCGCTGCCCCCGCCCCTATCTGACTGCCGCCATGTCGATGGCCGGTGCCGACCATGCGTAGAACCGATTCGCGGCGGCGCAACCGAGAGGACGACCCGATGAACAGCCCCTTCGATCTTTCCGGCCGCGTTGCGGTCGTCACCGGCGCCAACACCGGCATCGGACAGGGCATTGCCCTCGCGCTGGCCGAAGCGGGGGCCGATATCGCCGCTGTGGGCCGCAGCGAAGCCACCGAAACCGCAGACAAGGTGCGCGCCCTTGGCCGCAAGTGCGAGCTGGTGTCCGCCGACCTCTCCTCGATCGAGCCGGTAGGCAAAGTGGTCGACAAAGTGGTATCAACACTTGGTTCGCTCGATATTCTGGTCAATAACGCAGGCATCATCCGGCGCGAGGACGCGCTGGATTTCTCGGAAGAGGACTGGGATGCTGTGATGGACACCAATCTGAAGTCGTTGTTTTTCCTGTGTCAGGCGGCGGCGCGCCACATGACCGGCTGGTCCAGCCAGTCGGGCAAACGCGGTAAGATCGTCAATATCGCTTCGCTGCTGTCGTTTCAGGGCGGCATCCGCGTGCCCAGCTATACCGCCAGCAAGTCGGGCGTCGCGGGCCTGACCAAGCTGATGGCGAACGAATGGGCAGCCAAGGGCATCAACGTCAACGCGATTGCACCAGGCTATATCGCGACCAATAACACGGCGGCATTGCAGGCCGACGAAACCCGCGCGCGCCAGATCGTGGAACGCATTCCCGAAGGGCGCTGGGGCGATCCCAAGGACATCGGCGGCGCGGCGGTCTTCCTTGCCAGCAGCGCGGCGGATTATGTGCAGGGTCATGTGCTGGCCGTCGATGGCGGATGGCTCGCCCGATGAGCGCGGCATGATGACGCAGGGACGCACCGAGGGCGACACCAAACCCGTCGTATGTTTCGGCGAAATGCTGCTGCGGCTTAGCCCGCAGGGCCAGATCCCGCTGGCGCAGGCCGGCAGCGTGGCCATCGATGTCGGCGGGGCAGAGGCGAATGTCGCCGCCGCCCTTTCCAGCCTTGGCCTGCCGGCGCGCATGCTGTCGGTCGTGCCCGACAATCCGCTGGGCCGCAAAGCCATTGCGGCCATCGGCGCATCGGGCAGCGATGCGCGTTTCATCGCCACCGCGCCGGGCCGCATCGGTCTGTATTTCTTCGAACCGCCCGCAGGTCCGATTGCGGGCCGCGTCACCTATGACCGCGCGGGCAGCAGCTTTGCGTTGGCCGATCCGGCCACCCTGCCCTTTGCGCAGGCGCTGGACGGAGCCAGCCTGTTGCATATGTCGGGCATTACGCCCGCGCTCGGCCCCGATGGCGTGGCGCTGGCGCGTGCCGCCGTCAACGCTGCCAAAGAAGCGGGCGTGCCGATCTGTTTCGACGGCAATTACCGCGCCAATCTGTGGGACGCGTGGGACAGCGATCCGCGCGCGATCCTGACCGAACTGGTCAGCGAAGCCACGCTGATGATCGGCAACCACCGCGATATCTCTTTGCTGCTGGGCCAGACATTTTCGGGCGATGGCCCCGACCGTCGACGCGAGGCGGCGGAGGCTGCCTTTGCGCATTTCCCCAATCTGCAGCTGATCGCCAGCACGGCGCGCCATGTGGAAACGGCCGGCACCCATCGCCTTGCAGCGCGGATCGACTTGCGCGAAAGCCATTGGCAGACCGACGAAGTGCGGATCGAGAATATCGTCGACCGCATCGGCACCGGCGATGCCTATGCCGCGGGGATGCTGCGCAGCTGGCTGAAGGGCGGCAATGCGCAGGACATGGCCAAATCGGGCCTTGCCCTCGCCGCGCTGAAACATGGCATACCCGGCGATATGGTACTGGTGACAGAGGCCGATCTGGAGGCGTTCGATCCGGCAGGCGGCGATGTCCGCCGCTGATCGCCCTACCCGTCGCTCCTTATTAAAGGGCGGGCTGATCGGCACGGGATTACTGGCAGCCGCCCCCGCCTTCGGCCAGTCCTCCTCCCCGCGCGTAGGCGGGTATGAAGGCATAAAGCAGGCGGGCGTCCATGCCTTTCTCGGCATCCGCTATGCCACGGCGCAGCGCTTTGCCCGCCCCGTGCGCCAGCCGTTCGCGTCCGATCCCACGCCCGCAAAGTCATTCGGACCGATCTGCCCGCAACGCGGCCAGTCCGACGAACCGGCGAGCGAGGACTGCCTCTTCCTCAACATCTGGTCGCCAGAGCTGAACCCTGCGGCAAAGCGGCCCGTCATGGTCTATTTCCACGGCGGCGCGTATAATGGCGGCACGGTCACCGATCCGGTTACCCGCGGCCAGCATCTGGCGGGCGATGGCGATGTGGTCGTCGTCACCGTCAACCAACGCCTCAACGTCTTCGGCTATCCGTGGCTCGCCCCGTTCGGCAGCGCCTATGCCGATAGCGGCAATCTGGGACAACTCGACCTGATCTGCGCGCTGGAATGGGTGCGCGATCATGTGGCGAAATTCGGCGGCGATCCGTCGCGCGTGATGGTGTTCGGCCAGTCGGGCGGCGGAGCCAAGATCGCGACGCTGATGGCCATGCCTGCCGCCAAGGGGCTGTTCCATTCCGCCGCCACGATGAGCGGGCAGCAGGTTACCGCCAGCGGGCCGACCAATGCACTGAAACGCATTACGGCCTTCTTCGATCACCTTGGTATTGCCGTGGGCGATGTCGCCGCGCTCAAGGCCCTGCCCACGGAGCGCCTGGTCGACGGGCTGGACGCGACCGATCCGGTGCTTGGCGGCAGCCTTTATTTCGGGCCGGTGCTCGATATGGCGAACCTGCCGCGCCATCCGTTCTGGCCCGATGCCGCGTCGCAATCGCTGTCGATCCCGATGATCCTTGGCAACACGACGGACGAGACGCGCGCGTTTATCAGCGCCGATGGTCCCTATGTGCAGGGGCTGGACTGGTCGAACATCGCCGAACGCATCCGCCCCAATATCCGCATCGATCTGCGCCCCGATTACGTGGTGCAGCAATATCGCGAACATTTCCCCTACTGGTCGGCAGAGCGCGTATTCTATGCCGCGACGACCGACGGGCGCAGCTGGCCCGGCCAATGGATCGAGGCGGACGAGCGCGCAAAGGCAGGCGCGAGCCGGACGTGGGTCTATCAACTCGACCGCGAATCCCCGATCGATCCGCGGCGCGGCGCGGCGCATACCGACGATCTGCCCTATGTTTTCGGCACTCTGGATGCGGCGGGCAGCTTTTCCGGCACGGACAGGCGCGCGCGCCAGATCAGCGCCGCGATGATGCGCGCCTTCACCGGCCTTGCGCGCAATGGCACGCCGGGGCTGGCCGAATGGGCTCCCTATACGCTGCCCGACCGCGCGACATTGATGGTGGCACAGGACCGCATCGCCATGGAGAACGACCCGCGCGGCTGGCAGCGCGAGATGTGGTCGACCGCGCCCTATATCCAGCCCGGAATCTGACGGGAGAATAGCTGATCATGAAGCCTGCCCTGTTCGCCGCCATCGCCTGCATGGCACCCGTCGCCGCCATGGCGCAAAGCGCACCGCCCGCCGCGGAAATGGCGACCGAGACAAGCACGGTCGAGGGAGTGAACAAAATCATCCTGGTCGGCGATTCGACCACGGCCACGGGCAATGGCTGGGGCCCGATGTTCTGCGCGCATCACACCACGCACCCCACGGCCTGCCTGAACCTTGCACGCAACGGACGCAGCAGCGGTTCCTACCGTGCCGAGGGACTGTGGGACATCGCCTTGGGCGAAATGAAAGTGGGCGGCTATGGCACAGTGTTCGCACTGATCGGTTTCGGCCACAACGACCAGCCGGGGAAACCCGGACGCTCCACCGATCTTGAAAGTGAATTCCCCGCCAATATGAAACGCTATGTGCAAGAGGCGCGCGCGGCGGGCGCGGTGCCGGTTCTGTTCACGCCGCTCACCCGCCGCCTGTTCAACGGCGGCAAGGTCGAACGGGACCTTGACCCGTGGGCCGAGGCGATCCGCAAGGTCGCTGCCGAAACAGATACGCCGCTGATCGACCTGAATGCCCGCAGCACCGAAATCGTGCAGGCGCTCGGCCCGTCGGTCCAGAATTTGACCGCAGAGATTCCCGCACCTGCCGAAGTGGCCGCCTCGGCGGCCATCGATGGCGAAACCCTGCCCTCTGCCACCGGCAGGCCGACGCCAGCGCCGGTGCCCAGCGATCTGCGTGTGGCCAGGATGACATGGGTTTACGACTACACCCATCTGGGCGAGTTCGGCGGCAAGCTGTTCGCCGCCGTTATGGCCGACGAGCTGGCGAGCGAAGTCCCCGAAATGCGCAAATTGCTGCGCCCTTAATCGGGCGCAGCAACCTGCCTATTTTGCGGTCACCGGATAGGCAATGATCAGCGACAATGGCTCTTCGCCCGTCTGCCGCATGCCGACCACCGCACCGTCGTAGAGGTAGGCCGCCATACCAGGCTTGAGCGCGGCCTCGACCCCGTCGGAAATGACCACGCCTTCGCCCGCGGTGACGTAATAGACCTCGTCATGCGCGATCGGGTGTTCGCCGATGGCCGCGCCCACGTCCAGCACGCGGCGGCGGAATTCCATCGTGCGCGGCTGCGGCGCGGCGTCGCTGATACGATAGGCGGTGGACATGCCGATCGCGCCATGGGGCGGCGCCTCGCGGACCATCACATCGCCTTCGCTGACGACAACCATCGGCGGGGCCTTTCCAGCAGGTTCCTCCGCCGTGACACAGGCCGAACAGCCCAGCAGCGACACGGCCAATACGGCACGGACGATCATTTCGCCTGCTCGCGCATTTCGCGGTCGCGCGTGCTCAACGCTTCCTGCGGCGCGACGGTCTGGCCGGGATAGATGCCGTTTCTGGGCGTCATAGTGGCCAGATCCCAATAGGCCGGATCGAATGCTGCTCGGGTCTCGGGAAAACTGGGATAACCTCCCACTTCCTCCTGTGAATCGATCACCTCGCCGCGGCCTTCGGCGATATAGAACAGCACGCGGATTTCCTCGGCGCTGCGATCCCAGGGGCGTGCGCCCGCACTGCGCAGCAGCGCAGTCTCGACCTCGCCAGCAGGCATCACATCATATTTCGACAGGTCGGCCAGTGGAGCCTTTGCCTCGATCAGCTTTGCCGCCGTCTGGCCATAGGTGCCGAACATCGGCAACGCCTCACCATGGCGGTCCACCGCGATATTGTCCTTGCCGTAAAATTTCAGGTCGCCCACGCCGCCCAGCATCAGGAACGGCAGGTCTTCCGACGTGGAATTGCCGCCGCGCATCACATTGCCGACCGCCGTAATCTCGCCCGCAACATGCGGGTGGTCGGTCCATTCCAGATCCATCAGATTATAATGCACCGCGCGCAATGCCGGATCGTAGATGAAGTTGTTGACCATCAACACCTGCGCCCCGCCCTTCACCAATGGCGAGCGTTCCACGTTATGCGCCCAGATATTGCGGTCGAACACGATATTGGTCGCATTGTCGTGGATCAGCGACCCCTTCGAATGTTCGCCCTTGGGATGGCTGGAATCGGCCAGCCCCTCGGCCGCAAGGTTCAGGCGGAAAGTGATGTTGTGGCTGGTGCCCTTGCGCCATTCATCGACCGTCTCGCCGGTAAAGCGTGGTCCGCTGGCGGACATGTTTTCGTCCACCGCCCACATAAAGCTGTTGTTTTCGATGACCACATCATGCGCCGCGACAGTCGAAAGCGCATCTGCCTCCCACCCGCTGCGTTTTGGTTCGCCGGCGTCGCCCATCATCACGCGGATATGGCTGATCTTTACGTCATGCGCTTTTACGTCAATGCCGCCACGCAGGATGGTGATGCCGGGGGACGGTGCGGTCTGACCTGCGATCGTGACGTAGGGCTCATCGATCACAAGGCCCGATTTTTCAAGGTCGATCGCGCCGCCCACCTCGAAAACGATGATGCGGGGACCCTTCATAGCCAGCGCCTCGGCCAGGCTGCCGGGGCCATCCTTTGCCAGCGTGGTGACCCGCACGATTTTGCCGCCCTTCCCCCCTTCGGTCGGGTCGCCGGGCTGTGCAAAAGCGGGGGCTGCAACGCCCGCAAGCAACAATGCGCCCGCCACAAACCCATGGAAATACTTAGTTTTCAACATCAATCATTCTCCCAGCTGGTTGTTTCTTGACAGACTGGGGCGGCAGCGGCAATAGGTAATGACACCGGTTACCAAAAACCGGGTGGGAGATTCGGATTGCCAGGGACATTTCAGTCGTCCCGCGCAGGTAACCGGTGTCATCCCATCCGGAGCATGATGGGGAGGATACCATGAGGACCAACCGTAGCATTCTGAACTTCAAGAGCTCGCTGCTGATCGGCAGCGCGTTGCTGATGCCGCAAATGGCGCACGCTCAGGACGCCAGCGCAGGCGCCGATGTCGAAGCAGGTGAAGCCGTCGAGCAGATCGAAGAGCAGGTCGCGCCGGCCGATGAAATCATCGTCACCGGCTTCCGCGCATCGCTGAACGCAGCCATCGCGGCCAAGCGCGAATCCGTCGGACAGGTCGACGTGATCGTTGCGGAAGACATCGCCAAGTTCCCCGACACCAACCTTGCCGAATCGCTGCAGCGCATTCCCGGCGTCGCCATCGAACGCGATGCGGGCGAAGGCCGCGCGATCACCGTGCGCGGTCTGGGCGCGCAGTTCACCCGCGTCCGCGTGAACGGCATGGAAACGATTGCCACTTCCACCGACGGCGCATCCTCGAACCGCGACCGCGCGTTCGACTTCAACGTCTTCGCCTCGGAACTGTTCAACTCGATCGTCGTGCACAAGACCGCGTCGGCTTCGCTGGACGAAGGTTCGCTGGGCGCCGTAATCGATTTGTCGACCGGCAGCCCGCTTTCCTATGGCGCGGGCAGCAAGATCGTTGCCTCGGCGCAGGGCCGTTACAACGACCTCAACGACGATCTCTCGCCTCGCCTTGCAGGCCTTGCCGCATGGGTGAACGACGACGAAACCTTTGGCGTGTCGGCATCGGTCGCATGGTCGAAGTATGAAACCGCCGAGCTTGGCAACAATTCGGTGCGCTGGGCGAATAATGCGCAGTTCAATTCAGTCGATGGAGTCAACTGCACCGCGAACCCCGCCGATGCGGGCTGCGCCGAAGTGACCGCTGCCTTCCACCCGCGTATTCCGCGCTATGGCCTTGTCAATCACGAGCGCGAGCGTCTGGGCGCGACCGGCGCGATCCAGTTCCAGCCGAGCGAAAACACCAATATCGAGATCGACGGCCTCTATTCCAACTTCAAGGAAGACCGCGACGAATATTGGGGCGAAGTGCTGCTGCGTTCGAACGAGCGCACCATCGATGTCTCGAACTATGCCATCGACGGCGACAACAACATGATCAGCGCGGATCTGACCAATGCATGGATCCGCAACGAACGCTATCACCGCGAGAGCGAGACCGAATTCTACCAGATCTCGGGCAAGCTGGAGCAGTTCTTCACTGATACGTTCATGGCGCGCCTGTCGGGCGGCTTCTCGCAGTCGGATGCGACGATTCCGGTCGAAACCACGATCATCTTCGACGATCGGGACGGCGTCTATTCCTATGACTACACCGATATGAAGAGCCCGCTGCTGGTCTTTGGCACGGATGTCACCAACCCGACCAACTTCCAGCTGGCCGAATTCCGCGACCGTCCGTCCGAAGTGACCAACAAGTTCAAGACCGTGGCTCTGGACTTCGAATTCCAGCCGGTCGACGGGCTGTCGTTCAAGGCCGGTCCGTTCTGGCGCGAATTCGACTTCTTCACCACCGGCGCACGTCGTGACAGCACCTATTGCTCGGCTTTCACTTGCGACCCGGGTGCCTATGGCGCGGCGGTCACTGCCGATATGGCGGAGCTGTTCGAGCTGGGCAACGCCGGCCAGCCGTCGGGCAACACCAACAGCTGGGTCGTGCCCGATCTGGATGCGACCACCGATTTCCTCGACCTCTATGGCCGTCCGGCCGTCACCCAGCAGGGCGACGAACGCGGCGTGACCGAGGAAGTGTACGGCGGCTATTTCGAAACCGGCTTCGAATTCGATCCGGGCGTCCGCATCTCGGGCAATTTCGGCATGCGCTATGCCAAGACCAACCAGTCGTCGAGCGGCTTCAACAGCGGCCAGTATGTGACCGTGAAGCGCAGCTATGACGATCTGCTGCCCGCCATCAACCTGAACATCTTCCCCGCCGATAATTTCATCGTTCGCGGCGCGGTCGCCAAGGTCATCACCCGCCCCAGCCTCGGCTCGCTGACGCCGGGCGGTTCGGTCGACCAGTTCAACTTCGGCATTTCGTCGGGCAATCCGTTCATCGACCCGTATCGGGCGTGGAACTACGATATCTCCTTCGAATATTACTTCGCTCCGGGCGCCATCGCCTCGGTCGCGCTGTTCCGCAAGGATGTCGAAAGCTTCCCGATCAGCGACGTTCAGGACGTGACCTACGCACAAAGCGGCCTGCCGCTCTCGCTGCTGAACAATGGCACGCCCGCCTATGACGCTGTCGTCAACGGCACCGATCCCGACCGCCTGTTCGTTGCGCGCACCACGGTGAACGGCGAAGGCGCCGTGATCCAGGGTGTGGAAGTTGGCCTGAACCTGCCGTTCTCGGCATTCGGTGACGGCTTTATCAGCGACTTCGGCGTCCTCGGCAACGTGACCTATGTCGACAGCTCGCAGGACGTGACGACCAACACCGGCGAAATCCGCAATGTCACCTTTGCCGGCGTGTCGGAATATTCGGCCAACGGTACGGTCTATTACGACAATGGCACCTTCTCGGTCCGTGTGTCGGGCGCCTATCGCGACGGTTACAACACCGGGTCGAGCGGCAACGGCAACTTCCTCGAAGGGTACAGCTCGTCGTTCAATCTCGATGCGGCGATCCGCTATCAGCTGACCGACAGCATCGAGCTGATGCTCGACGGCACCAACCTGACCGACGACTATCGTTATCGCTGGACCGATCTCGATACGAAGCGGAACTATGAAAACAATCACTTCGGCCGCATCATCATGTTCGGTGCACGGTTTGAAATGTGATATGTATGATGTATAGGTGAGGCGAAGGGACAGGGTTGCAACGCGATGATTTCTGATCGAAGATCGGTTCTTACCGCAGGCCTTGTCCTTTCCACCCTGATATCTACTCGCGGTGAGGCGCAAACAGCACCGCCGAGCGCGGGAGGCCCAAGCTCTCCGGGCCTCCCGCAACCTCGTGAAACGATTGATTTGTGGCCCGGCAAGACGTGGCCCAAGGGCCCGCCCGGTTCACCCGGCTCCCTCCCCAGCGAAGTGACGACGGAACGGTCCACCGATCCACTCATCACCGACCGGGCCGTGCTCGGAATTTCCGTGCCGCGTCTTGCCGTATTCCGCCCCGATGTCCCCAACGGGGCGGCGCTCCTCCTTATCCCCGGCGGCGGCTACAAGCATGTTGTCGTGGATAAGGAAGGGTATGAATTCGCGCGTTGGGCCACGGCGCGCGGATTCACCTGTTTCGTCCTGTTCTATCGCCTGCCCTATGACGGCTGGGCGAACCGTGCCGACGTGCCGCTGGCCGATGCCCAGCGCGCCATACGCATCATCCGCCACCGCCATCGCGATTTCGGCATCGACCCCGAACGCGTCGCCGCCATGGGCTTTTCCGCAGGCGGGCATCTCTGCGCCGATCTGGCCGTGCGCTTCGCTGCGCAAACCTATGCGCCGGGCGACGCAGCCGATGCGCTTTCGGCCAAGCCGTTCTGCGCCGCGCCGATCTATCCGGTGATCTCGATGGACCCGCAATTCGCCCATGCCGGATCCCGCGAGTTGCTGCTGGGCCCCAACCCGCCAAAGGCGCTGGAGGCTGCCCATTCGCCCGACCGCAATGTGCCCACCGACGCACCGCCGCATTTCATCCTGCATGCCGAGGATGACGATGTCGTGCCGGTCGAAAACGCGCTTTTGCTGCGTGCAGCATTAAGGGCACGCGGCATCGCGGTAGAGACCCATCTGTTCCAGCACGGTGGCCATGGCTTTGGTCTGCGCAAGGCGGCGGGCAAACCCGTCGGGCACTGGCCCGAGCTTTGGCGCGACTGGGCCCGCACGCAGGGTCTCGCCTGATTGAAACGGGCCTGAACCGAACTGGCCTGAACCGAACAGAATTAACGGGAGAGGTCCGCAGGAATCGGGCCGGATTGGATATCGCAGCATGACGAAGGCGCATTTGAAATCACATCGCAGGGATCTGTTTCGCGGAGCCGCGCTGCTATCGCTGGCCGGACTGACGGGCGGCACGGGTGCGGCCTCTGCATTGGCGCAAACCAGCACCGCGCCTCGCCCGCGCGCCACGAACTGGCGCCGCGATGGCGAGGGCAAACGCATTGCCGATCTGGGTGACGACCGGTTCCTGAACCCCGTGCTGTCGGGCGACCGGCCCGATCCGGCGATCCTGAAGGATGGCGAGAATTACTATGTCACCTTTTCCACCTTCGACGCCTATCCCGGCCTGCTGATCTGGCATTCGCGCGATCTGGTGAACTGGCAGCCGCTGAAGCCCGCGCTGCACAAATATATCGGTTCGGTCTGGGCCCCCAGCCTGCACAAGGATCGCGGAAAATACCTCCTTTATATTCCTGTAAAGGCGCAGCCGCAAAACGACATCTATGTCACCTGGGCCGACGATATCGAAGGTCCGTGGAGCGATCCCGTCCCGCTGGGGCTGCACGATCATATCGATCCCTGCCACGCCGTGGCAGAGGATGGATCGCGCTGGCTGTTCCTCTCGGGCGGAGACCGCGTGCGCCTGTCGGACGACAATCTCTCGCTCGCCGGAAAGGTGGAGCATGTCTATGACCCGTGGCGCTATCCGTCGGACTGGATTGTCGAGGGTTTTGCACCCGAAGGCCCCAAGATCCACAAGGTCGGGGACTGGTTCTATATGATCACCGCGGTGGGCGGCACGGCGGGACCGCCCACCGGCCATATGGTGATCGCGGCACGATCGAAATCGCTACACGGCCCGTGGGAAGATCATCCAGCGAATCCGCTGGTGCGCACGACCAGCGCGTCAGAGGCATGGTGGTCGCGCGGGCACGCATCTTTGGTGCAAGCGCCCGACGGCAGCTGGTGGTCGCTCTATCACGGCTATGAAAACGGCTTCTGGACGCTGGGCCGCCAGTGCCTGATGGATCCGGTGCGTTTTACCGATGACGGCTGGTTCGAAATGACCGGCGGCGATCTGTCGCAGCCCATTGCCGCGCCCAGGGGCGGTGAAGCGGTGCCGCATGGCATGGCGCTGTCCGACGATTTCTCGCAGCCTTTGGCGCTGGGCAGCAAATGGTCGTTCTTCCGCCCTTCCCCGACAGAGGCGGAGCGGATCAGGGTTGCCGATGGCACGCTGCATCTGAAGGGCAAGGGCGACGCACCCTCCTCCGGCTCTCCGCTGCTGATCACGGCGGGCGATCCGGCCTATATGTTCGAATGCGATATAGAGATCGAGGCTGGCGGCCGGGCCGGTCTGGTGCTGTTCTATGACGACAAGCTCTATGCCGGTGTCGGTTTCGACGAGGACCGCTTCGTCACCCACCAATACGGGATAGAGCGCGCGCGCCCCTTGAACCCGCATGGCCGACGGTTGAGGATGCGGGTCACCAACGATCGCCACATCGTCACTTTCGACACCAGCGGCGACGGCGGGCAGACATGGCTGCGTTTCGACCGGGGGATGGAAGTGTCAGGCTATCACCATAATGTGCGCAACGGTTTCCTTATGCTGCGTCCGGGGCTGTATTCCGCGCGGGCCGGCACGGCCAGGTTCCGCAATTTCACCTTTCGCGCTTTCGATCCGGACGCCGTATGAAACAAAACTTTTCCATTTCGCGCCGCGGACTGATCGCGGGCGGCGCGGCGAGTGTCGGGCTTGCGCTGGCGGGTTGCCAGCCGCGCCTGTCGGGCCTGTTCACCGGCGCCGATACGCACCCCGGCGATTACCCGACCGTGCAGGCGGTGCAGCATATGGGCCGCCTGCTGTCCGACCGCAGCGGCGGGCGCATGGGGATCAAGGTATTCGCCGGTTCGCAGCTGGGTAACGAGCGGGATACGCTGGAAATCACCGCGTTCGGCGGCATCGATTTCAACCGCGTCAATCTCGCCCCGCTGAACTCGGTAGAGCCGATGACGATCCCGCCGTCGCTGCCGTTCATCTTCCAGTCGGTCGCCCATATGCGCAGCGCGCTGGACGGGCCGATCGGTGACGAGATCCTGACCGCGATGGAGAACCAGGGCTATATCGGCCTGTGCTTCTACGATTCCGGAGCGCGCAGCATTTACAACACCCGCCGCGCCATCCGCACGCCCGACGATATGCGCGGGCTGAAACTGCGCGTGCCCTCCTCCGACCTCTATCTCGCCATGCTGAACGCGCTGGGTGCCAATGCCGTGCCGATGCCGTTCGACGAGGTGTACCAGTCGCTGGCCCAAGGGGTGATCGACGGGGCGGAAAACAACTGGCCCAGTTTCGAAAGCGCCCGCCATTACGAGGTGGCCCGCTATATGAGCCTGACCCAGCACCTTTTCACGCCGGAAATCCTGCTGATGTCGAAAGTCAGCTGGGACAAGCTGTCGGGCGACGACCAGCAGATGATCCGGCAGGCCGCGCGCGATTCCGTGCCCTATATGCGCAAGCTTTGGGACCAGCGCGTCACCGACAGCCGCAGCCGCATCATCGCATCGGGCGTGGAAGTGAACGAAGTCGACACCGCGCCCTTTGCCGAACAGATGGAAACGGTCTGGGACCAGTTCCTGATCACGCCGCAGCAACAGGATATCGCGCAGCGGATCGTAACGCTGGGCAAGGAAATGGCCGCCGCGGGCACCACGAATAGGGAGATGGCCGAATGAAAACGATCTCCGACTGGCTGGCCCGCCTCGGCTCGCTGGGCCTTGTTATCATGACCGCCGTGGTCGGCTGGCAGGTGTTCGGGCGCTTCATCCTCGATTCCAGCCCTTCGTGGACCGAACAATCAGCCCTGTTGCTGATGATCTGGTACGTGCTGTTCGCCGCGGCGGCAGGCGTACGCGAAGGGTTCCATATCCGCATCGCCCTGCTCGACGATCTGATCGGGGAAAAGGGCGTCGCAACGCTGCACCGGGTGATCAATATTCTGGTCGCGCTGATGGGGCTGTGCATCGCGATTTACGGCACGCAATTGTTGTGGGCGGTGCGCGAACACGTGATCCCGTCGCTGGGGCTCAGCCGGGCGCTCGCCTATGCACCATTGCCGGTTTCCGGCTTGCTGATGGCAGTGTTCGCCATCGAAAACATGTTCAGGCCCCGCCATGACGACGGGCTGGAAGACGACGTTTTGCCGGGGAGCGCCGACTGATGGAATTGCTGGTACTTTTCGGCGTCTTGTTCGTGCTGCTCGCCATTGGCGTGCCGGTCGCATTCGCACTGTTCGGCGCGGCGCTTGCCTGTTTCGCGGTGATCGACATCCCGCTGGTCGTCGCCGTACAGCGCATGGCTTCGGGCATCAGCGTCTTTACGCTGATGGCGATCCCCTTCTTCATCTTTGCCGGCGATCTGATGTATCGCGCGGGCATTGCCGACCGTCTGGTCAGGGTGGCCGATGCCGCGCTGGGCCGTGTGCGCGGCGGGCTGGGGCTGGTCGATGTGGGCGCGTCGATGATGTTTGGCGCCGTTTCGGGCAGCGCCATCGCCAGCGCGTCGGCCATCGGGTCCAGCCTTGTGCCGCTGATGCGGGACAAGGGCTATCCCGGCGATTACGCGGTGAACGTGACCGTGACCGCCGCCATCGTTGGCCTGCTCATCCCGCCATCGCACAATATGATCATCTATTCGGCCGCATCGGGCATCGGCGTTTCCATCGGCGATCTTTTCGTCGCGGGCATCGTGCCGGGCATATTGACCGGTCTGATGCTGATGACCACGGCCTATATCGTCGCCAAGAAACGCGGCCTACCCAAGGGAAGCTTCCCCGGATGGCGCAAATTCGTGACCGCCGCCATCTATGCGATTCCGGGGCTGATGACCGCGATCATCATCATGGGCGGCATTCTGTCGGGATATTTTACCCCCACCGAAAGCTCGGCCATTGCGGTGATCTATACGATCGTGATCGGCATTTTCGTCTATCGCAGCCTCGGCTGGACAGAGTTCTGGGAGGCCGCGGGCAAATCGGTGCGCACGGCCGCCATGGTGCTGTTCATCATCGCGGCGGCAACGGCATTCGGTTTTGCGCTGGCCCTGCTGGAAGTGCCCGCTGCCCTTGCCGGATTGATCGCGGTGATCACCGACAACCCGATCCTGACCCTGCTGATCATCAATATCATGCTGCTGGTGCTGGGCACATTCATGGACATGGCCCCGCTGATCGTGATCACCACGCCAATCTTTCTGCCGGTTGCGATGAACATGGGCGTCGATCCGGTGCATTTCGGCATCATCATGATGCTGAACCTTGGCATCGGTCTGGTGACGCCGCCGGTGGGGTCGGTGCTGTTCGTCGGCTCTGCCGTAGGCAAGATACCGGTGACGACATTGGTGAAAACGATCTGGCCGTTCTATGGCACGCTGATATTGGCGCTGGTGCTGATCACATATATCCCGTGGCTGTCGCTGGGGCTGCTACAACTCTGGAATTAGCGGGTCACTCTCCAGCAGCCGCGATCATCGCGTCCCATTCTTCCCACGCGATGGCGCGGCCCGGATAGGCCACGTTTTCGAACGGCCATTCCGACGCGACCCAGCCCTTCACCCATTCGTAAAGCGCGCCGTCGAAGCCTGCGTCGTAATCCGCCTGCGTCACCCACAGCATGACCACCGCGTCATAGCCCGCGACCTTGCTGGGCCGGACATAGACGCTGCCCCGTTCGCGGCTGCCATCGGGGGTCAGCACACCATAGGCAAAGGATTCGCGCGCGTCGAACCGCGCCTGCTCGGTTTCCATGTCGCGCATCGCGTCTTCGTCAGAGATATTCTCGTGCGGCCATGCCGTGCTGCGCGAGAATGTCTGCTGCAGATGGTCGATCGACGACATATAGGCGTCGTAATCGACCTGCACGAGATCGGGCCCCAGCGGAACAAGCGTAAACCCGTCCGCCTCCACAAGTACCGGCACGTCGAAATCGGCAGGAACCAACACGGGCCTGGCAGGGGATTCGACCCCTTCCCCGCTTTGCGCATGGGCAGGCGTTCCCCCCAGCGAAGCCATCGCCAGAAAACATGCTGCAATTCCGATTTTCATGCAGACCACCCCGTCACTTGAACCGCTTTGAATATGGGCGTGATCGGGCGCGGCATGCAAACCGGAAATTGCTGCATCTGCGAATTTAGCCTGCCCTAAAGCGTCACCCCGCGCTTCCAGATCGAGATGACGCGCTGGCCGTTTTTTTCGCTGGCGGTCTTCTCTCCGCTGGCGATGGACAGCAGGGTGCGGGCGAAATCCTCGTCCACATCGACCGCCGGCTCGCTCAACATGCGGCCCGCGTCGAAATCGATCCAGCCGGATTTGTTCGCGGCCAGCCTTGAATTGGACGCGACCTTCACCGTCGGCACGGGAAAGCCCAGCGGCGTGCCGCGTCCGGTGGTGAACAGGATCATCGTCGCCCCCGCCGCCGCCAGAGCGGTTGACGATACGGCATCGTTGCCCGGCGCTTCCAGCAGGGTCATGCCCGTCTTGTCCGCCGTGCCGCCGTAATCAATCACATCGACAAGCGGCGCCTTGCCGCCCTTTTGCACCGCGCCCAGCGATTTTTCTTCCAGCGTGGTAATCCCGCCCTCGATATTACCGGGAGAGGGGTTTTCCGAAACGGGCTGTCCCTGTTCAAGGAAATAGCGCTTGAAGCGGTTGAGCAGGCCGGTCGCCTTGTCATGCACCTCGCCCGAAACGCTGCGCGCGAACAAAGAGGTTTCGGCCCCGAAAATCTCGGGAATTTCGGTCAGCACCAGCCGCCCGCCGCTGGCCGCCACGCGGTCGCTGAAACGGCCCAGCAGCGGATTGGCGGTTACGCCCGAAAGCGCGTCCGAACCGCCGCATTTCAGCCCGACAGCCAGCGCGGAGGCGGGGGCTTCCTCGCGCTCCAGCCCCGACAATTCCTCGACCAGCCCATCGATCAGCGCATTGGCGCGGTCATATTCGTCGCCCGGGTCCTGCGCGCGCATTACGCGCAATTTCGACCGGCTGCGTTCGGGAACATGTTCGATCATCGCATCCAGCTGGTTGCTTTCGCAGCCCAGCCCGATCAGCACCACGCCGCCCGCATTGGGATTGTCGCACAGCGCCGCCAACGCATCGCGCGTGCCCGACAGATCATCGCCCAGCTGCGAACAGCCATGCGGATGGCCAAAGCCGACGATGCCGTCGATCCGCCCCGCCGCAATCGCGTGCGCGTGGCGCTGCTCCGCCTCGCGCGCCAGCATTTCGCACATCGGGGCGACGCAGCCGACCGTGGGGATCAGCCAGATTTCGTTGCGCGTGGCAAAGCGCCCGTCCGCCCGCCTGTACCCGCGCCAGCTGCCTAGCTTTGCCGCGCCGGTATCGGCTTGCGGCCCCGCGAAATCGCCATAGGCAACTTCGCCCGACAGCGCGGTCTTCAGATTATGCGAATGAACATGATCGCCGCGCGCGATGGGCGCGCTTGCCAGACCGATCTGCTCTCCATAGCGGATCACCGGATCGCCCGCCGCATGATCCTGCAAAGCGATCTTGTGCCCCGAACGGATCGCGGCGCCAACGGTAACCGTCTCGCCCGCCGCTTCCACCGTCTCCCCCGCGGCAATATCGCGCAGCGCGACCAGCACCGTATCGTTGGCATGGCAACGCATGACCGCGGGCATGCGGACTTGATCGATTGATTCGTAATTCATATTATCTTTCTCCACCGGCCCTTTTTGCCTGTCTGGCCGGTTGATTCCATCAAAAAGTGGTTGCATGACCGCTTTTGACACCGGTTACCACAAGACCGCGATTCCGGCAACGCGCCCCATGTCTTGCGCGTCCGGCCTTCAGCGGCGCAACGGAGAGATTTATGCCCCGCCCGCTCAACCTGCACCCCGATCGCCTGCTGCCCAGCGATCCGGCCGTCCGCGCGGTCGCCCGCGAACTTTACGCCAGCGTAAAGGACCTGCCGATCGTCAGCCCGCACGGCCACACCGACCCCAGCTGGTTCGCCAAAAACGAAAGCTTTGGCAATGCGACCGAACTGCTGCTGGTTCCGGACCATTATTTGTTCCGCATGCTCTATTCGCAAGGTGTCCGGCTCGAAGACCTTGGCATTTCGGGCCATCCCGCCGACCCGCGCAAGGCGTGGCGCATTCTGGCAGACAACTATTATCTGTTCCGCGGCACCCCTTCGCGCATGTGGCTCGACTGGGTGTTCGCCGAAGCTTTCGGGATGAAGGAACAGCTGTCGCCCGAAACGGCGGACATGTATTTCGACACGATTACCGAGGCGCTGTCGACCGACGCGTTCCGTCCCCGCGCGCTGTTTGATCGCTATGGGATCGAGGTGATCGCCACGACCGAGAGCCCGCTCGACACGCTGGAACATCACGCCGCGATCCGTGACAGCGGATGGACCGGCCGCGTCGTCACTGCCTATCGCCCCGATCCGGTGGTCGACCCCGAATTCGAAGGGTTCAGTGCCAATCTCGACCGTTTTTCGGAACTGACAGGCGAAGATTGCCGTACATGGCAGGGCTATCTGAATGCCCACCGCCAACGGCGTGAATTCTTCAAGACGATGGGCGCGACCAGCACTGACCACGGCCACCCGACTGCCGCCACCGCGAACCTGTCGGCGGCCGAAGCCGCGCTGCTGTTCGACCGGGTCAAGGGTGGCAGGGCGAGTGCCGAGGATGCCGAGCTGTTCCGCGCCCAGATGCTGACCGAAATGGCAGCGATGAGCATTGACGATGGCTTTGTCATGCAAATCCACCCCGGATCGTTCCGCAACCACAACGGCTGGCTGTTCGAGAATTTCGGACGCGACAAGGGGGCCGACATCCCGACGCGAACCGATTACGTCCACGCGCTGAAACCGCTGCTCGACCGGTTCGGCAACAGCCGCGACCTCTCCATCATTCTCTTCACGCTGGACGAAAGCGTTTATGCCCGCGAACTCGCGCCGCTGGCAGGGCATTATCCGGTGCTGAAACTGGGCCCGTCGTGGTGGTTCCACGACAGCCCCGAAGGCATGCGCCGGTTTCGCCACAACACCACCGAGACCGCCGGTTTCTACAACACGGTCGGCTTTAACGACGACACCCGCGCCTTCCTGTCGATTCCCGCGCGCCATGACGTTGCCCGCCGGATCGATTGCGGCTTTCTGGCACAGCTGGTCGCAGAGCACCGGATCGAGGATTGGGAAGCCGCCGAACTGGCGCAGGACCTGTCGTATAACCTCGTCAAAAAGGCCTATCACCTGTGAGGCTGTCGTCGGAAACACTCGGCGCGCTGCCTGCCGACGTCGCGGTCCCGTCCTATGACCGCCAGCGCCAAGGCATCGGCATCGTCCATTTCGGCATTGGCGCGTTCCACCGCGCGCATCAGGCATGGTACACCGACCTTGCGATGAATGCTGGCGATCAGGGCTGGGCGATCTGCGGCGTATCGCTGCGTTCGGCAGGCGTGGCCGATCAGCTGAACCCGCAGGACGGGCTCTATTCGGTAACGGCGCGCGGGGGCGGTACATCCTCCACCCGCGTGGTAGGCGCTGTCCGCGAAGTGATCGTGGCGCCGCAAGACCCCGAAGCAGTGGTCGCGCGCATCGCATCGCCCGATTGCCGGATCGTCAGCTTTACCGTCACCGAAAAGGGCTATGCCCGCGCCGCCGACGGCTCGCTGGATATCGCGCTTGCCGAAAAAAGCTTTTACCCGCTGTTGGCCGACGCGCTCGCGCGGCGCAAGGACGCGGGCCTGCCTGGCCTGACGCTGCTGTCCTGCGACAATCTGGCGGATAACGGCACGCAGCTGAACCGCCTGATGCACGACTGGCTGGCGGCGAAGAACCCCGCGCTGACGGGCTGGTTTGCAGAGCATTGCACCTGCCCGCAGACGATGATCGACCGCATCGTCCCTGCCACCACCGAAGAGGACCGCGCCGCGCTGGAGGCGACGCTTGGCATGCGCGACGAAGGCGCGGTGCTGACCGAAGCGTTCAGCCAATGGGTGATCGAGGACCGCTTTGCCGGCCCCCGCCCCCGCTGGCAGGATCACGGCGCGCAGCTTGTGGCCGATGTCGCCCCGTATGAAACGGCCAAGCTGCGCATGCTGAACGGCGCGCACTCCATGCTGGCCTATTGCGGGCTGGAACGCGGCCTTACCTTTGTGCACGAGGCTGTGGCCGATCCCGAATTGCGAGCACTGGCGCACCGCCTGATGATCGAGGAAGCCGCCCCCACCATCGACGCCGCGCCCGATCAGGATCTGGCGGCCTATGCCGACAGCCTGATCGAACGCTTTGCCGAACCGGCCGTTCGGCACCGGCTGGCGCAGATCGCCATGGACGGGTCGCAAAAGATCCCGCAACGCTGGCTGGATACGGTGGCATGGCACGCCGCGCGCGGCGGCGATTGCCCCGCGATCCGTGCGGCATTCCGCGCATGGCTGGCGCATCTTGCCGATGGCTCTCTGGTCAACGACCCGCTGGGCGACGAATTGCGCGAAATGCTGGCAGGAAAAGGCGCGCAGGCTGTCGCGGAACGCATGTCGGCGGGGCGCTTCGACACCAGCGCAATCATATAGGAAAAACGGCGGAATTCCGCCCGATTGCGGCGGAACAAGGGCCAAAACCGCGCGCCATTAAGGCGGCAAAATTAAGCGTGTCGCAAGGCATGCCGGTGTATGGTGTCAGCCATGATGGACGGGTAGACCGCGAAGCCGGATGGGCGCGGGAACCCGTGCCCCTTGGCACTGGCCCGCGATCGTCCGTTTCGCCCCTTGATGAAGGAGGCGCGACACCTTGGAAAACACCGTGCCCGATACCGGCGCACAGAACGCCGCACCGCAGCGCCGGCGTCCCCGCCGCATGCTCGCATTCGCGATCGCGGGCGCGGGCATCACCGGCCTGCTGGCGGGCGCGCTGGGCGGTGCGGCGGGCGCGTTCTGGGTGCTGGAAACCGTCGGCACGCCCAAGATCACCCCCGCCGCGCGCAATGCGGTGCTGGCGTATGACGATATGCCCGAAGCAGGCCTGCGCCCTGTCGACATCGCCGGTCTTCGCCGCAATGGAACGCCGCTTCACCCCTGTGTCATCTCGTTTCTGAACGAGCAGGAGGCGTTGATCGGCAAGGCGGACTGGCAACGCGTGCGCTTCCATCCCGAATTCCGCAATGACGACATCATCAACGAGGTCGCATTCGGCCGCGGCGTGCTGGGCATCACGCGGCAGAACGACATCTATATCGCCGTGCCCAAGGATCCGGCGCAGCTCAACCAACTGAACGAGCGGCTGTTCTTTCACGAGCTGGCGCATGTGGCGCAATATGCCTCGGGCCTCGACATCGGCGATTATGCGGCCAGCGCGGCGGCCAGCTATGCCAATGGGTCCGAACCGCAGAAGAATTTCTTCGAAGAGGAGGTTCGCGCCAAGGAACAGGCCCTGCTCGACGCGTGGTATGCCAGCGACCAGCGCCGCGCATGCCATCCCGATCTGGGCGAGGACATGTCGCGCCGCGCCGAGAGCGAGCGGCCTGAAGTGCAATATGCGTTCTTCGATACCGACAAGGGCGAATATGTCATCGTCAAGCACCGCCTGCATGTGGGCAAGGGTTTCGCACTGCCGACCAACCCTTCGCCGCGCAACCAGCCACCTCTCGATCCGCAGGACGAAGCGACGGGCACGGAGTAAAACGACTTCCGCACGGAATTTGCAGCCATGCGCAAAATTTCGATGGCTGATGCCGCGAATCTGTCGTAAATCGCCACCCGGCACGTGCCCGATCTGAATCAGGCGGCGGCTTCAATGCCTTCCTTGATTGAGGCGAAGTAGACGTGCCCATCCCCCAATTCCGCGATGAATATGCGTGATCGATCCGTCGGGCGGCCGTGTTCCCGCCCTGCGCATGGTTGCGTAAAGTCACGCCTGCCGAAAGATTGCATCTGATGCCCAGCAGGATCAAACCGCTCGACGCCATTCTGGCCACGGCGGAAAAACACGCCCTTCCCCGCTCGCTTGGCCCGATACAGCTGATGCTGCTGGGCATTGGCGCGATCATCGGAACCGGTATTTTCGTACTGACCGCCGCCGCCGCGCAAAAGGCGGGACCGGGCATGATATGGAGCTTTGTGATCGCGGGCGGCGTGTGCGCGGTGGCGGCCCTTTGCTATTCCGAACTGGCGTCGATGGTGCCGGTTTCGGGTTCGGCCTATACCTATTCCTATGCCGTCATGGGCGAATTGCTGGCATGGATGGTCGGCTGGGCGCTGATCCTTGAATACGCGGTGGCGGCAGCGGCAGTCTGTGTCGGCTGGTCGGGCTATTTCATGGGGCTGATCGAAAGTTCGACCGGCTTTGCCTTGCCATCCTATTTATCGGCGGGCCCCGCATGGTCGTTGCAGGGTGTCGATTTTACCCATGGCATCATCAACCTGCCCGCCATCGGCGTCGCACTGGCGGTCACGGCACTGCTGGTTGTCGGCACCAAGGAAAGCGCCAATTTCAATGCCTTCCTTGTCGCGATCAAGGTTGCCGCGCTGACCCTGTTCATCGCGCTGACCGTGCCGGGCATGGAAAGCGGCAATTTCACGCCCTTTGCCCCCAATGGCTGGTTCGGCCCCGCCGGCACCAGCGGTCTGGGCATCGTGGGCGCGGCGGCGTCGATCTTTTTCGCCTATGTCGGGTTCGACGCGGTATCGACCGCGGCAGAGGAAACGCGCGATCCGCAGCGCAATGTTCCGATCGGCCTGATCGGCAGTCTTGTCGTGTGCACCCTGTTCTATCTGCTGGTCACCGTGGGCGCGATCGGGACCATCGGGGCGCAGCCGACATCGCTGGGCGTTGCGCCCGGATCGGCCGAATTCGCGCGCGAATGTGCCGCGCTGGCCGCACAAGGGGCGCAGCCGCTGGTCTGTTCGGACGAAGCGCTGGCCCATGTGCTGCGCGCGGTGAACCAGGGATGGGCAGGCAATCTGGTCGGCATCGCCGCCAATCTGGCACTGCCCTCGGTCATATTGATGATGCTCTATGGCCAGACTCGCATCTTCTTTGTGATGGCGCGCGACGGATTGCTGCCCGAGAAGCTGGCGACCATCCACCCGCGCTGGAAAACGCCGCATATCGTGACGATGATCACCGGCGTGTGCGTTGCCATTGCCGCCGCGCTGCTGCCGGTGGGGCAATTGGCCGATATTTCCAATTCGGGCACTCTGTTCGCCTTTTTCATGGTCGCGATGGCCGTGATGATCCTGCGCCGCCGCGATCCTGCGCGCAAACGCCCGTTCAAAACACCCGCAGTGTGGATCGTCGCCCCGCTGGCGGTGGCGGGCTGTATCGCGCTTTACGTAAACCTGCCGGTAGAGGCGATGCTGGTATTGCCTGCCTGGGGCGCCATCGGGCTGGCGGTCTATTTCCTGTACGGCCATCGCCACAGCCATGTCGGTCGCGGCCTGATCGAAGTGCACGAGCAGGACGAGGAAGCTCCGCAGCCGCCCATCGTTCACCCGTAAGTGGCGTGAAATAAATTTTGGCGAGAATGTGGCAAGAATATGGACAGCCTGCCATGATATCGCATATTAGGACGCTGCCCGCTCGTTGTGAGTCGGGCATTCGAGGAATTTACACATGAAGAAGATTGCTCTCGTTCTCGCTGCCAGCACCGCTGCTTTCGCGATGACCGCTTGCTCGGAACCCGCTGAAGAAGCGACCACCGAAGAAGTAGCCGTTGAAGAAGTTGTTGAGCCCGTCGTCGAAGAGCCCATCGTCGAAGAAACCGACGTTGTGGTTGACGAAGCTGCTGCTCCGGTTGCTGAAGAAGCTCCCGCTGCTGACGCCGCTGTCGAAGCTGCTCCGGCCGAGTAATCGGACCACCGGTTTTCCGGCAAAGAAGCGGCCCGCCTCCCCATGGGAAGCGGGCCGTTTTCTTTTGGTTGCTCAGATCGGTTCGACGGGCCGGTCAGGCCGGCTTCGCACTGCCGTCCAGGGCCGGTGGCGCGGTGCGGATATGCAGGTCGCGTTGCGGGAACGGAATTTCGATCCCCTCTTCCGCGAAGCGCCGCGCAATTTCGAAATTGATCGCCGAAGCCGTGGGCGCGCCATCGGTCGCCTGATGCACAAAGGCGAGGATTTTCACGTCGATCGAACTCTCGCCAAATCCGACCATGGCGACCGCCGGTTCGGGATCGGCCAGCACATCGTCATTCGCATTGGCGATTTCCAGCAGGATCTTTCGCACGCGTTCCAGATCGGTGCCATAGGCAACGCCGACCGGCACCACGATGCGCGCCGGGCCCGTGCTAAAGCTGCGATTGACCACCACGCCTGAAATCAGCTGCGAATTGGGCACGATGATCTGGTGGCGGTCGAATGTCTCGATATGGGTGGACCGCACCGCGATCTTGCGCACAATGCCCGAATATTCGCCCACCTCGATCCAGTCGCCCTGTTTGATCGGCCTTTCGATCAGCAGCAGGATGCCGCTGGTGAAATTCTCCACCACCGATTGCAGGCCGAACCCCAGCCCGACCGAAAGGGCACCCGCGACAAAGGCAAGGCTGGACAGGTCGAGGCCAGTGGTCGCCACCGCGATCAGCGCGGCAAGGAATATGCCGATATAGCCGATAAAGGTCAGGATCGCGGCCTCGGCCCCTGCCTCCATCGCGAATTCGGGCATGATCGAAACCTTGAGGAAGCGCTGGAGCCAGCGGGTCACGAAATAGCCGATGAAGAACACGGCGGCAAAGGTCGCCACATCGCCCAACGACAGCCGCACATCGCCAAACGACACGCCCTCGCGCAGCATGATCAGCCCGTCGCCGATCTCGTTCGCGTCATAGCCCCAGACGACGGCCAGCAGCATGATGACGACAATCGTCTCGATCAGGCCGGTCAGCAGCGGCAACAGGTGCAGCCCGCGGCGATAGCGGGACAGCGAACCGGTGGCAAAGGCGCTGATCACCAGCACGAAGGACCGGTGCAGATAGACCGCAATGCCAATGATGGAGAGCGACAGCAGGCTGGCCGAAAAGAAAAAGCGCGACAGAAGTTCGTAGCCCACCAGAACGGCAGCGATCGACACCATCGCGAACAGCTTTAGCAAGCGGGCCATCGGCGTCGAGAAATCGATCCCGTGGTCGGGCGACGGGCCGTGCGGTTCGGCGCGCTGCTGTTCTTCGTAAAAGCGCCGCCCCTCGCGCAGATAATTGGCCAGTCGCCACAACAGCCATGCGCCGAATCCGACCATGATGGCCGACGCGAGCCGCGCGAAATTGGGGCCGATCTGCCCGGCCTCTTCCAATGATCCGATGACCTGTTCGACGCCCAGCACCCCCGCCATCAGCTTGATCGCGCGCAATGCCTTTTTCGCGCGGGCGGGTGGCAGGGTGACAAGGCGCAATTCGGGGAACGGCGAATTCAATATGCCGCGCCCGATCCAGTGCGCCACGGCCACGAACAGGCTGGCCGAAACCACGGCCGCGACCAGGCCCGCCAGCGTTTCGACCGGCACCACTGGCAGCAGGAAGATCATCAGCGCGAAGACGCCTGCCAAGAGAGCGATGGCAAAGATCAGCCCGATTGTGGCATCCGCCGCCACCGCGACCAGCAGGCGGCGCGCGATCGAATTTTCCTGCAAGTGCCAGGCCGTCAGCCGCCTGCCCAGCCTGCGCCAGATGACATAGCCCGCGACCGGCCCGAACAGCAGCAATCCCACGGCCAGCGCGAAGGCACCGGTCACTTCGCCCGCGTCATATTTGGCGAAACTGGTCGCCATATGGGCGCGGGCGATGCCAACCGCATTGCCCAGTTCGCGAACACTGCGCATCCAAAGACGCGGATCGAGGGGCGAAAACCCCCGCTGGGTCAGCCGCTGTTTCCTGAGCGAGCTTGCCCGCTCGTCCAGCTCGGTCACAAGAACGCTGGCGCGCGCGCCAGCCTCGCTCAGACGGAAAGTCGGGGCCAGAACCTTGCCCAGTTCGGTCTCCAATTGCTTGCGCCGTTCCGTGACCGCTTCGGGCTCGTTCTCGCCATCGGCGGGTTCGGGGCCCAGTGCCGCGATCTGCGCCTTCAGCACGCGCGAAGCGGTCGTTCCCTGTTCGGCAAAACCGTTCGCCTTGTCGCGGTCGGCGGCAAGCTGGCGGCGCACTTCGTTCAGCTTCGCCGTCTCGTCACTGGAAAAATCGTCGGCAGGCGTCAGCAGCAGGGCACGTGCCCTTGCGGCATTATCGTCAAAGCCTGCGAACATCGCCTCTGCCGTGGCGAGGGCCTTTTGCGTTTCGTCCTTGGTGACAAGGGCCGTGCCCGCCGCGGGCGCAGCCGCGCGGGCCGGTCCGCCGACAAGCATCGCGGTGGCCAGTAAGGCAGCGATCACGAACAGAGCGATGCGAAGTTCCGCCAGCAGATGGCGGTTTCGGCAATTTTGCGGCGCGTTCGGCATGGATGCGTTTCTGGCCGCGAAACGATCGGGCCGCAAGCCGTATCGATCATGGCAAAGCGCATCCGGCCCCCTTATCGCGCTCGCCGAATCGGCAGCGTTCTGGTAAAAGTTAACGCAGGGTCAGGTCGTTTAGATGGGGGGTCTTCATGTCCAGTGGTGCCGCACAAACTTCGGGGCAGGTAGAGCCCTTTCCAAAAACCGCCGCCGATCGCGGACTTAGCGAGCAACTGGGCCAGTTACGGCAGATGCTGTTGGCCGAATTTCCCGCTGCAGAGGGCGTAAATCTGACGTTCGACGGCCAATTGCGCGCCCATATCGACATCCGCAAGGGCGAGGAGATCCTGTGCGTCGAAACGAAGCTGGCGGGCATGGCGGGCGGCATTTTCAGCCAGATCCAGCGCGGGCCCGCGCCGCATCACCCGTTCCTGCACCGTATCACTGCGCTGGTGGACCGGTAATCACCTGCGCGATCGGCACGTTTTAATCGTTCGCCGCCATCAGGGTCATTTGCTTTCCGCTGTTATGCGCGCCCACGCTGGCCGAGGTGATCAGCACGGTCGTCCCCTCGCCGATCCGGTCGTTCAGCATGGTGCGGAACCCTTCAGGCAGGCGCAACCGGTTGAGCGCGGCGGCATCCAGTTCGCGCCCTGCCTCATCCTCATGCCCCGGCACGCCGATTAGCATCCAGTGATGCGCCCCGTCGGCTGACACATGCAGCGTGGCGACATGCGCGCCCATGAAGCCGTCGATCACGGCACGGGCGCGGCCCACTTCCTGCCCGCTGCGCATCACCACCACACGCTGGTCGGTGGTCGAAACGATAATCGACAGAGGCCCCGCGTCGGGAACCTGATGGTTCCATTCCCATTGCTCGTCGGCGGACAGCGCATGGTGCTGCGCCGCATTGCCCAGTTCGTCGATCGGGGCCAGCACGCCGCCCGCCGGATGGGTCACCGGATCGCCCGCCCGCCCCGTAACCACCACGGTGCCACCCATGCTGGTGATCTGGAACAGCTCTTTCGCGAAAGTATAGGGCAGATGGACACAGCCGTGGCTTTCGGGATAGCCCGGCAGTCCGCCCGCGTGCAGCGCCACCCCGTCCCACGTCAGGCGCTCCTGATAGGGCATGGGCGCGTTATTATAGGTGCTCGACCGGTGATCGGCGTCCTTTTGCAGGATCTGGAACACGCCGGTCGGGGTTTCATGGCCCGGCTTGCCCGTCGACACGGTCGAGATGCCGATGGCCACGCCATTGCGATAGACAGTCGCCAGTTGCGACGTCAGATCGACCAGCACGGTCACCGGGCCGTCTGCGGCGATCTGCGGGGCCCAGACCCATTCGCCCGGCTGCAAATCGGCGGCCGCCTCGGCCAGTTCGATGTGCGAGGAAATCTTGGCGCCCTGCACCGCACCGGCCTGCCCCGCCATCGACATGCAAGTGACTGCCGCAATGATGGCGGCCAGCCTTACTCTCCGCATCGGCCTTACGCTCTGCATTGGTGAAATATTCGTCACACCATTTCCCCCCAAGCCCTCAATGGACACCGCTGATACAAAATTTTACATCCAGAATGGTGCGAAATGTCCGAATTTAAGCTGGAAATTACCAAGTTGGTTGAAGTTTCGCATCCGGTTTGACCCCGATAACACCATGACGAGACCGTGCCGGACTGCATGAAAAACCCTGATGCATGGGGCCGAACTCAAGCAGAGCGACAATTCAGGCTATCGGCAAGAGGAAGTTACGCACAATTGCCCCTAATCAGCGGGTTGCGGGCTTGACCTCGACAAGAAAACAGGGCCCACATCGCAGCTAATAACAAGCATGCGCCAATAATATGCTCAGGGAAGTCAGATAATTGTTCACGCCGCGCCATATCATGGCTGCGCCTGCCTTGGCCCTTTTGCTGGCGGGCTGCATGTCCGGACCGGATTACGAACCGGCAGAGGCCGGGGCGCTGGGGGTGCCCGCCGATTGGTCAGTGCCCACGCCCGCCCCTGACGAAGCGCAAACCGCCGCGCTGGTCGACTGGTGGCGCATGTTCGACGATCCGGTGCTGACCGGCGTGATCGAACAGGCGGTACAGGGCAATACCGACCTCGACCTCGCCCTTTCACGCTTGCGGCAAGCGCGCGAGGCTTTGGTCGTCAGCCAATCCTCACTCTATCCCTCGCTCTCGGTTTCGGGCGGCTATAACCGGACAGAGCCGTTGCGCGGCGGCGGCACCACGCTGACCCAGCCCGACGGCACGGTGGTCGTCGCGGGCGGCGGCGGGGCGGACAGTTTCTCGCTCGGCCTCGACGCCAGCTATCAGATCGACCTGTTCGGCGGCATCCGGCGCGGGGTTCAGGCCAGCCGTGCCGATCTGGAAGCGGCGGGCTTCGACTATGCCTCAACCATG
Organism: Croceicoccus sp. Ery15; assembly: GCF_020985305.1. Taxonomy (NCBI): domain Bacteria; kingdom Pseudomonadati; phylum Pseudomonadota; class Alphaproteobacteria; order Sphingomonadales; family Erythrobacteraceae; genus Croceicoccus; species Croceicoccus sp. Ery15. The sequence goes on along the minus strand of NZ_CP087588.1, from coordinate 3,408,921 downwards.
CGCGCGGTAGAGAGCGAGGTGGCGCGCAATTACGTCGCGGCCCGCGCCTATCAGGCGCAACTTGCCAATGCAGAGGCGAGCCTTGCCATTCAGGACGAGAATCTGGAAATCGCGGGCTGGCGCGTGATGGCGGGGCTGGTGTCTGCGGTCGATCAGGAACAGGCGCGGTCCAGCCGTGCGCAGGCCGCTGCCACGATCCCGCAGATCCGCCAGCAATATAATGCCGCCGTCTCGCGCATCGGCGTGTTGACGGGGCAGGCGCCGGGCGCGGTAAAGCCGCTGCTGGACGAACCGGCCCCGATCCCGCTGGGCCCCGAACAGGCAGGCGCGGGCATTCCCGCCGATATCCTGCGCCGCCGCCCCGATGTCCGCTCTGCCGAACGCCAGCTGGCTGCCGCCACCGCACGGATCGGCGTGGCAGAGGCGCAATTGCTGCCCAGCCTGTCGATCAACGGCAGCCTCGACACCAATGCCACCAGCTTTTCGGACCTGTTCGACACGATCACCGGCGGCCTGTTCGCCGGTATCGCGCAATCGATCTTCGCGGGCGGTCAGCTGGCCGCGCAGGCCCGTTCGGCCGAGGCTGCCGCCGACGGCGCATTTGCCAGCTATCGCGGCACGGTGCTGACCGCGCTGGAGGATGTGGAGAATGCCGTCGTATCCAAACAAAGCGCGGACGAGCGGGCGGGATATTTCACCACCGCGCTGGATGCGGCCAATAATTCGGCCATTTATGCCCGCGCGCAATATCGCACCGGCCTTACCGATTTCACCACTTTGAACACGCAGGAAATCGCCTTGCTCAATTCCCGCAACGGGTTGGTGCAGGCCCATGCCGACCGTGCCAATGCGCTGATCGCCCTGTTCGATGCGCTGGGCGGCGGATGGGACCCCACCGGCGATTACAGCGACCCCGACAATATGCCGCCGCTCTATGGCGCAGCCGACGAAGGGCAGGATTGACCATGGCCGATGAATCCGTCGAAGACTTCCTTGGCGAGAAGGCAAGGCCCGTCTGGTATCGCCGCCCCAAATTCTGGCTGATCGCGGCAGGCGTCGTTCTGCTGCTGCTTTTGCTTTCGCGCTGTTTCGGCGGAGAGGAAGCAACCGGCTATGTGACGAGCGAGGCAAAGCGCGGCCAGCTGGTCACCAGCGTGTCGGCCACGGGCAAGCTGGCTCCGACTAATCAGGTGACGGTGGGTTCGCAATTATCGGGCCTTGTCACCCGCGTGCTCGTCGATGTGAACGACCGCGTGACGGTGGGACAGGCGCTGGCCGAAATCGATCCCGAACAGATCGAGGACCAGATCCGTCAGGGCGAGGCGCAGCTGTCGGCCAATCGCGCGCAGGTCGAGCAGGCCAAGGCAACGCTGGCACAGGCCAAGGCGCAATATGCAAGGCTGGAAGAGGTGCGCAAGCTGTCGGGCGGCAAGGTGCCGTCGCTGACCGAATTGCAGACCGGCAAGGCCGATCTGGAACGGGCAGAGGCCGCGCTGGGCGTGGCGCAGGCCAATGTCGTCGCATCCGAAGCGACGCTGGCGCAAAGCCGCACGCAGCGTGAACGCGCGATTATCCGGTCCCCCGTCGCGGGCGTGGTGCTGGCGCGGCAGGTAGACCCCGGCCAGACGGTCGCTGCATCGTTCAGCACGCCGACCCTGTTCGTGATTGCCGAGGATCTGTCCGAAATGAAGCTGGAAGTCGCCATCGACGAGGCCGATGTCGGCACGGTGCAGCGCGGCCAGAAGGCCAGCTTCACCGTCGATGCCTTTCCGGGAGAGGCGTTTCCCGCCACGATCACGCGGGTGGAAATCGGATCGAACCTGACTGCATCGGCCGCCAGCTCGTCGGGCACCAGCAGCGCATCGACCAGCACGACGGGGCAGGTGGTATCCTATGCCGCCGATCTGTCGGTGGCCAATCCCGATCTGAAACTGCGCCCGGGCATGACCGCGACGGCGGATATCGTCACCTCGGACCTGACCGATGTGCTGATGATCCCCAATGCGGCCCTGTCGTTCCGGCCCGATGCGGGCGGCGAGGACGCGGGCGGCATCCAGATCGGCCCGCCCCGCCGCGACAATGCCGACAAGACCGCCACCATCAGGCGCGGCGCACGCCAGCTGATCTATGTGCTGGGCGATGACGGGCAGCCGCAGCCGGTGCAGGTGGTGCTGGGCGACAGCAACGGATTGATGACTTCGGTCGTGTCGGGAGAGCTGAAGGAAGGGATGAAAATCATCACCGGCAAGCAATCCGACAGCGCGGGCGAAGGCGCGGAATAGGCCGCTGGCATGAACGCGCCCGCCCCTTCCATGCTGATATCCCTGCGCGGGATAACCAAGGTGTTCGGCGCGGGGGAAACCGCGTTCCGCGCGTTGAAGGGCGTGGATTTCGACGTGGCCGAGGGGGATTTCGTGGCCATCATGGGCCCGTCGGGTTCGGGCAAGTCGACCATGATGAATATTCTGGGCTGCCTCGACGTGCCGACAGCGGGGCAATATCTGTTCCGCGGGCATCATGTGGAAGAGCTTGATCGCGACCAGCGCGCCTTGCTCCGGCGGCGCTATCTGGGATTCGTGTTTCAGGGCTTTAACCTGCTGCCCCGCACTACCGCCCTGGAAAATGTCGAACTGCCCCTGCTCTATCGCGGCGACAACCGGCGCGAGCGGCGCGAGAGTGCGATGGCTGCGCTGGACAAGGTGGGGCTGGGCCCTTGGGCGGGCCATACGCCGGGCGAATTGTCTGGCGGTCAGCAGCAGCGCGTCGCCATAGCCCGCGCCATCGTGACCAATCCGCAAGTGCTGTTGGCGGACGAGCCGACCGGCAATCTCGACAGCCAGAGATCGGTCGAGATCATGGAGCTTCTGGCCGAGCTGAACCGCGACGGCATCACCGTGATGATGGTCACGCACGAGCCAGAGATGGCCGATTTCGCCAAGCGCATCGTGCATTTCCGCGACGGGCTGATCGACCGTGATCTGGCCGGAAACGGACACACGCAAGCAGAGGGGACCGCCTGATGCTGGGGACCACTGTCTATCTGTCTCTGCGGTCGATACGGCGTCACGCGATGCGGTCGCTGCTGACCATGCTGGGCATCGTGATCGGCGTCGCTGCCGTTGTCACCATGGTCACTTTGGGCCGCGCGACATCGGTAGGCGTGGCCGAACAGATTTCGGCGCTGGGCTCCAACGTATTGCAGGTAACGCCGGGCAGCGGTTTCGGGCGCGGCGGCGGCGGGGCCACGCCGCGCCAGTTCGACAATGGCGACATTATCGCGATCCGCCAGCAACTGGGCGGGGTCAAGGCGGTCGCCCCGCAGGCATCGTCCAGCGCCACGGCCATTTACGAAGGGGCGAACTGGTCCACCACGATCAGCGGCACGACCAATGATTATTTCCAGATCCAGCCATGGCCGCTGGATGCGGGCCGCCTGTTCAGCGAAGAGGAACAGGCGGCGGGCAAGGCCGTGTGCCTTGTGGGTTCGACCCTGAGCGAGAAGCTGTTCCGCGGCGTCGACCCGCTGGGCAAACGGTTCCGCGTGGGTGATGTCAGCTGCGATGTGATCGGCCTGTTGTCGGCGCGCGGACAGGGCGGCGGCTTCGGTTCGGATCAGGACGATGTAGTGATCATGCCGGTCAAGACGGTGCAGCGCCGCTTCCTTGGCACTACCGACATCCGCACCATCGTCATCGGCATCGACGACAATTACGACAACGAACAGGTCAAGGCCTCGCTGACCCGCATATTGCGCGACCGGCGCTATCTGGAGGAAGGCGAGGACGACGATTTCAACATCTTCGATACCAAGCAGATTTCCGACACCCTGCAGGAAACAACCGGCATGCTGACGGCCATCGTCGCCGCAATCGCCGCGATCAGCCTTGTCGTGGGGGGCATCGGCATCATGAACATCATGCTGGTATCGGTTACCGAACGCACGCGCGAAATCGGCATCCGCCTTGCCATCGGCGCGGTGGCGAGCGAGGTTCTGATGCAGTTTCTGGTAGAGGCGGTCGTGCTGTCGTGCATCGGCGGCATATTGGGGCTGGCGCTGGCGCAGCTGCTGGTATTCTTCCTGATCCCGCTGATGGAACTGCCATGGGTCTTCGACCTTGGCATCAATATCGCCGCTTTCCTGATTTCGGGCGCGATCGGGATCGTGTTCGGCTATTTTCCGGCGCGGCGGGCGGCAAATCTGAACCCGATCGATGCGCTGCGGCACGAATAGGGGTTCATCGGGGGCATCCCGTGCCGAAATCGGGGCAATCCCGCCTTTCGCGAATCGGGAAAAAGGTGTAATTTACACCCATGTCAGCAAGCCCGTTCTCCATGCCGATCACCGTCGATCCCTCGGACATCGACTTTATGGGGCATGTGAACAATTCGCGCTATCTGGGCTGGGTGCAGGACGTGGTGCTGTCGCACTGGCGCGCCCATGCGCCAGAGGAAGCGGTCAGCAGCCGCCTGTGGGTCGCGCTGAAGCACGAGATTACCTATCGCAGACCCGCCTTTCTGGGGGATGATGTCGTCGCCCATACGGTGCTGGAAAAGGTTCGCGGCGCGCGCGCCTATTACCGCACGATCATCGAACGCACGATCGACAAAGGTGCCGAGATCCTGGCCGAGATCGAGAGCAGCTGGTGCTGCGTCGACGCGCAAAGCCTGCGCCCTGCCCGCATTTCAGAGCAGCTGGAGCAGATGTTCAAAGCCAATGTTCTGAAAAATCAGGCGGGCTGATCGGCCAGCTGGTCGCGGGTCAGCTGAACGAAAACATCTTCCAGATCGGGTTCGCGCGTCGTCACGTCCACGATGGCGCAGCCCTGTTGCTGGACCAGCGATAGCACCTCGCCCGCAGTCAGGCGGTCCTTGTCGAATGTGATCGCCATGGTGTTTTCGTCCGACAATTCGGACTTCAGAAACGCCGGATGCGTCAGCGGCGCACCGATGGCGCGGTCCAGCGTCACTTCCACGACCTTTTCGCGCGCCATGCCGACCAGTTCGCACGTCGGCTTGTCCGCGATCAGCCTGCCATGATTGATAATGGCGATGCGGTCGCAAAGCTCTTCGGCTTCTTCCAGATAATGGGTGGTCAGCACCACCGTCACGCCCTGCTTGTTCAGATCGACGACCAGTTCCCACAGCTGGCGGCGCAGATCGACATCGACGCCCGCCGTCGGCTCGTCCAGCACCAGGATGGGCGGCGAATGGACCATCGCCTTGGCCACCAGCAGGCGGCGCTTCATGCCCCCCGATAGCGAACGCGCATAGGCATGGGCCTTGTCCTCAAGGCGCACGGCCTTCAGCAATTCCTCGCTGCGGCGCTTGGTCTTGGGCACGCCGTAATAGCCTGCCATCACGTCCAGCACCTCGATCGGCGAAAAGAACGGATCGAACACGATTTCCTGCGGCACGATGCCGATGCTGGCCTTGGCGTTGCGCCGGTCCTTGTCGATGTCGAAGCCCCAGATCGAAACCTCGCCCTCGGTCTTGGAAACGAGGCCGGCAAGAATATTGATCAGCGTCGATTTGCCCGCGCCATTGGGACCCAGAAGGCCATAGATCATCCCGCGCGGAACATCGAAGCTGACATCGCTCAAGGCCTGTTTGGGCGCCGTCCCCTTGCCCGTGGGGGCATAGGTCTTGGACAGGTTGCGGATCGAGATGGCGGATTGGGCAAGCGGGTTCATGCCCGGTCATGTGGGGCACGCATGTGCGCGCGTAAAGGGCGAAGCGGCACAAAGAGCGCACGTTTTGATCTGGAAATCCGCGAAGCCCGCTGATAATCGGCAATGCCATGACCGACACGCCCGAAATCGTCCTTACCGAAACCACTCGCGTCAAATGCGACGGCGCCAGCGATATTCGTGCCGGCAGCGGCTATCGCCCCTCGGCGCTGGGCCATCCGCGCGTGTTTCTGGAAATCGACGAAAAGGGCTATGTCGACTGCGGCTATTGCGACCGTCGCTTCGTGCTGGCGGGCGGCCCCGCGCACGATGTCACGGGCGTCGATCCCTCGGTCGGTGCGGCACAGGAACAGCGGATCTGATCCTTCAATAACGCGGCGCTGTCCAAACGGGCAAGCGCTGCCTATATTGGCCTGATGACCATTCCCGCCGATCCCCGCTCGCTTCTCTATCGCCCCGAACAGCTTGATCCCGATACCGCGCAGGCCCTGGCGCGAGAGACGCTGTCGCGCTGCGACGATGGCGAATTGTTCCTGCAATTCACGGCAAGCGAGAGCTTTTCCTTCGACGACGGTCGCCTGCGCACGGCCGATTACTCGCGCGAAGCGGGGTTTGGCCTGCGCGGCGTTTCGGGTGAGACGACCGGTTTTGCCCATGCGAACGAGATTTCGGCCGCCGCGATCCGGCGCGCGGGCGAAACGCTGTCGCTGCTCGACACCACGAAAAGCCCGCTGGCTGCGCCGCCGGTGGCGACCAATCGCCATCTCTACACCGATGCCAGCCCGCTCGACGGCGTAGAATTCACCAAAAAGGTCGCATTGCTCGAAAAGATCGACGCGGCGGCCCGCGCCCGCGATCCGCGCGTCAAGCAGGTTACCGCCTCGCTCGCCGGATCGTGGTCGGTGGTCGAAATCGTGCGCCCCGACGGCTTTGTCGCCACCGATGTGCGCCCGCTGGTCCGCCTGAACGTCGCCATCGTGGCAGAGGCCAACGGACGGCGCGAAAGCGGTTCGTTCGGCATGGGCGGACGCCAGCTGTATGATGACGTCATGGACGAGGCGAGCTGGAACCGCGCGATTGACGAGGCTTTGCGGCAGGCTCTCACCAATCTGGAAAGCGTGCCCGCCCCTGCCGGCGTGTGCCCCGTGCTGCTGGGCCCCGGCTGGTGCGGCGTGCTGCTGCACGAAGCGGTGGGCCACGGACTGGAAGGCGATTTCAACCGCAAGGGCACCAGTGCCTTTTCGGGCCGCATCGGTCAGCGTGTCGCCGCCCCCGGCGTCACCGTGGTGGACGACGGCACGCTGCTGAACCGGCGCGGATCGCTCAGCATCGACGACGAGGGTACGCCCACACGCGAAAACGTGCTGATCGAGGATGGCATCCTGAAGGGCTATATCCACGACCGGTTGAACGCACGGCTGATGGGGGTGGAGCCGACCGGCAATGGCCGCCGCCAGTCCTATGCCCATGCGCCCATGCCGCGCATGACCAACACCTTCATGCGCAGCGGCAATGACGATCCGGCCGAACTGATGAGCCGGATGAAGGACGGCATCTATGCCACCAGCTTTGGCGGCGGACAGGTCGATATCGTGTCGGGCAAATTCGTGTTCAGTTGCACAGAGGCCTATAAGGTCGAGAACGGCAAGGTCACCGCCCCGATCAAGGGCGCGACCCTGATCGGCGACGGGCCGACCGCGCTGACCAAAGTGGTCGGCATCGGCAATGACTTGGCATTGGACGAAGGCATCGGCACCTGCGGCAAGGCAGGGCAAAGCGTGCCCGCGGGCGTGGGACAGCCCAGCCTGTTGATCGAGGGACTGACGGTAGGCGGCACGGGTTGATGCTTGCCGCGCGCCCGTGGGCGGCGGAAATCCTGTATGTCTGGTTCCATTTACTGGGGCCGGAAGACTGGTTTCGCGGCGGGCCGCACATCGACCGTCTGCTGAAACACCGCTTCGCGCGCGAATGGCGGGCATTGCACCGCCGCCCCGCGCCTGAATTTCTGACCGATCCGCAAACCGCGCGTGCCGCCGTTCTGCTGTTCGATCAGCTGCCCCGCAACCTGTTCCGCGACGATCCGCGCAGCTTTGCAAGCGATCCGCTGGCGCTGGCCATTGCCAGGGGCGCGCTGGACCGCGGGTGGGACAAGGGTTTGACGCTGGCCGGACGCCAGTTTCTTGCCTTGCCGCTGATGCATAGCGAACGGATTGCAGACCAGCGCCGGTCGTTGCGGGAATTTGCCGCGATGGGCAGCAGCTTCCTGCTGTCCTTTGCCCGATCGCACCATCGCATGGTCGCGCGCTTTGGCCGGTTTCCCCATCGCAACGCGGTTCTGGGCCGCCGCTCCACCCCTCAGGAAAAAGCGGCGGTCGATGCGGGTAATGCCTGGTAGCATCGTCTCCGTCTGGTCAGTAGAAGTTCAGACGAAACGGCTTAGATTGTCGGTGAGGAGAATGGATATGAAGACGAAAACTGCTTTATCCGCACTTGCACTGGGCGCGCTGGCGCCATTGGTCGCCCTCGCCCCGATTGTCGCGCAGGCCGCGCAGGATGACGAAAAGCCCACCGAACTCAGCAAGGGCGAACAGCGCCTTGCCAAGGCACTGGAAGGGCGCGTTGCCGGAACGCCCGAAAAATGCATCCAGATGAGCCGGATCACCAGCTCGACGATTTATGACAAGACGGCCATTGTCTATAAGGTCGGCAGCACGCTTTACGTGAACCGGCCCGAAAACGGGGCCAACTATCTGCGCAGCAATGACATCATGGTCACACGCACCACCATTGGCCAACTTTGCGATGTCGATACGGTGCAGATGCGCGACCAGTCCGGTTTCATGAGCGGGATTATCTTCCTGGGCGAATTCGTCCCCTATACAAAGCCCGACGACAAGGACGACTAATCGTCGGATGACAGCGCGGCGCGTTTCCTGCGCCGTGCCTGCCAGTATCCCGCCACCAGCACGGGCGACATCAGGATCGGATGCCGTTCCCGAAACGGTGTCAGCGGCACGACGACGCCGCTGTGCCGTTCGATCTTCCACGCCAGATAGCGGGCACCGCCCTCGAACGTGGTGCCCGCGCGCAGCAGGCGCACCACGTTCAGCGGCTTGCCCATCCGCCGCCGCCGTTCCCAGCGGTCGAGCAGAGCCTTGCGCTCTTGCGGTAAAAGATGCGGGCGCAGCACATCGCCGTCGGCGTCAAATGCGATACCGGCGGCCTGCCATGCGGCCGTCAGCAACCCGCCGAAATGATCCGCGCCGAAATCCAGAATCTGCTGTTCGCGACCCGATTTTTCAACCCGCAATTCGGCGCGATATGTGGCGCGGAACAAGGCCTGCCAGAACTCCCGCTCGGTCCCCTGCGGTTCGCCCAGCGCAGCGGCGAAGCGCGCGGCGGTCATGCTGGCGGCTTCGATGGCAGCGGTCACTTCGGACGCGGCCTGCGGGTCGCCGGTCCATGCAAGCGCGCAGGGCTGCACGAAACGGGCCCAGATGGTGGTGTCGGTATGGCGCCCTTCCGCCGCATGACGGAAGGTCGACAGGCGCATCACCGCCACCTTGGCGCGCAGGATGGTGCCGTTATGGGGCCGCTCGTGATAGGCGACGCGCGGCCACAGGCCTTTTTCGCGCGGTCCGCCCGTCAGCACATAAAAATCGAGCACACCGTCCAGCGATCCGCTGCGCAGGTTGGAGCCGTAAAAGATCACCGCGCGCGCATCATGCGCCTCGCCCAATGCTCTTGCGAAATCGCGGATTTCATCGCGGACCGGCGCGGCCAGCGCATGTGTGACGCGGTCGTGCAGCGCCGCGCCGTCAGGGGCGGTCGTCACGGCGTGACGAAGGCGATCGGCGCACCCTCGCGCAGGATATATCGGCCACCGGGGAACACTTCGCCATCAAGAACGAAGCCGTCCTCGACGTCAATATCCAGTTCCCTGGCGTCGAGCCGGTGAATACCCGCCCTGGCCAGTTTCGCATCGTCGCCGCCGCGGATCGTGCGCCAGAAATTGACGAGGAAATGCGGGATCGGCGTTTCGGTCGCCAGCAGCTTCATGCCGCCGCGTTCACGCCCGAAGGGGCGCACACCCAAGGGCAGACGGTGCATCGTCGATACCAGCATGATCAGCCGGTTGCGCGTGCCGACGACATCCATGCCGGGTCTGGAATCGGGCGTGCCGGGCGCGGAAATGCCGATCCGCTTCCCCTCACGCCAGCCGGAGCCGCCGAAACCGAAGGCGACATTGGCAATCGAACCCAGCATCGACAGCGCCACGGCGACATTATTGAACGCGCCGAAACGGTGTGTGGTCTGCGCCAGATCGGTGGCGCTGACGAAAATGCCCGCACCGAACAGGAAACCGCGCACGGGGGCGCCAGTTTCGTCGGGACGGCTGATCTCTATCGCAGGGCGCATGGTGAAACGGCCCGCATGCCAGGCATCGATCACATCGGCGACGCTGGCTTCGGGGTCGACGCCAAGATCGATGGCCAGTGCATTGGTCTTGCCCTTGGGCAATACCGCAATGGCGGGAGCCTGTTCCTGCCACAAGGATCCGCCACAAGTCAGCACATCGCGCACGGTGCCATCGCCGCCCGCGACGATGATCAGTTCGACGCCGCGCGTTTTGAATTCGTTCAGCGTCTTACGCAGATCGGCGCGGGTGCGTGGCGACAGCACATCGACACCCGGCGGAACGTCCAGACCCTTGGTTTTGACCCCGTGGCTGCGCGGATTGCATATCACCGCGATGCGCGATGCATCGACCGGCGCACGACCGACACGATCGACGTAGGCAGGCGCGTTCACGGGGCCGCGCAAATCCTCTGCACCCCCGTCGAAGGCGAGCCGTGCAAGGCTCCTGCTATCGTAAATCGTGCCATCCATCGTTTTGCCTTTACCGCGATAAGCTAGTGTGGCGACAGCTAAAATGAAGTTTCCGTGACGAAATTTCCCGAATTGCCACTGTAATGCACATTTCAGCAACACTCGCCAAGCGCTGATATTTCAAGGTTTCCTGCGCTGCGTCATACCCGACTTGGTGACAGATAGCAGACGCAGATGAACATCGGAGAAACATTCGTGAAACAATCCGCAAGCACGCTTGCAATATCCACACCCGGTCGCGCATTGATCGAATTCACGCGCGACGTGGAAAATTGGGTCGGCGATCAGGGCATCGGCACGGGTTTGCTGACGCTGTTCTGTCGCCATACTTCGGCCTCTCTGCTGATTCAGGAAAATGCCGCGCGCGAGGTGCGGGGCGATATTCTGGACTGGCTCGACCGGATCGCGCCCGAAGATGGCGGCTGGCTGCACGATGACGAAGGGCCCGACGACATGCCTGCCCATCTGAAATCGCTGCTGACCGGCGTCAGCCTGTCGGTCCCTGTGGTGAACGGCGCGCTGGCGCTGGGGACATGGCAGGGGATCTATCTGGCCGAACACCGCGCCCGCCCGCACCGACGCGAGGTGGTGCTGCACCTGCTGGGAGAATAGGCCACGGTCGCCCAGACCCGACCTTTTCGCCCGATTCTTCGAAAATCCGGAAACGGCGGGGCGGTGGCGCGTTGGGTCGGCAGGATCAACGCAAGCGAAAGAACCGCGCCCCCATGAACATCGCCATCGAAGCCCATATCGCCTTTCGCTTCGACCAGCCGACCGACTTCCTGCTGCAGATGGAGGCTGCCGCCATCCCCGAACAGATACTGTCGGGCCCCGGCCTGACCATCGGAGCGAGCGAGCATATGGCACGCGTGCCGGGTGAGGATATGGTGGGGGAACGCATCTGGCTGCGTTGTCAGGGCGATTTCACTGCCGACTATGCGATCACCGCGCAGATCGACCGGCATCTGGCGCAGATCGAAACGCTGAACGCGCTGCCTCCGCATCGCCTGCCGGGCGAAACGGTGCCCTATCTGTTCGATTCCCGCTTTTGCCCCGCCGACCGGTTTCAGCCCTTTGTCGAGGCGGAATTTGCCGGAACCGCGGGCGGCGCACGAATAGAGGCGATCCGCCAATGGGTCGCGGGACATTTCGCCTATGCGCCGGGCACCAGTGATGCGACCACCACTGCCATCGACAGCTTTGTCGAACGGCGCGGCGTATGCCGTGATTTCGCGCATGTCGTGGTATCGCTTGCCCGCGCATCGGCCATCCCCGCGCGCTTTGTCTCGTGCTATGCGCCCGACGTACAGCCGCAGGATTTCCACGCCGTGGCCGAGGTGTTTCTGGCCGATCCCGATGGTGAAGGCGAAGGCATCGGCAGCTGGCATCTGATCGATGCGACCGGCATGGCGGGGCCTGCCGACATCGTGAAGATCGGCCTTGGCCGCGATGCCGCCGATGTCAGCTTCCTCACATCCTATGGCATGGCCGCGCTATTGGCCAAAGAGATCAGCGTGAAGTGCATCTGACGCAAGATCATTTCCCGAATCCGCATTCGCAAGCGATGATCGAGAGTTGACACTATCCGCCCCGCGACTATTCCCGCGAAAAGTGCCTCCGCACCGCCATCCGATCCCGCCGCCGCCCCGCAGGAGCCTGTCCGCCATGCAATTCACCGCGAACAAGCTCCTTCTGTTCGGCGCGACCGGCGATCTGTCGCAGCGCATGTTGCTGCCGTCTTTATGCGCGCTGCATTCGGAAAAGCTCCTGCCCGAAAACATGCAGATCATCTGCACCGCGCGCAGCGAGCATTCGGACGAGGAATTCCGCGCCTTTGCCCGCGCCGCGCTGGAAAAATTCCTGCCCGAGGGGCGCGAGCTGGATATCGAGCCGTTTCTGGCCTGCCTGAGCTATCAGGACCTCGACGCCTCTACGCCGGAGGGCTTCGATGCGCTGGCGAAAAAGGTGGGGCCGATCGGCAGCGGCGAGAACGAGGGTTTGTCGATCTTTCTGTCGACCGCGCCCTTCCTGTTCGAACCGACGATCAAGGGGCTGGCCGCCAATGGCATGGCGACGGGCAATGTCCGCATCGGCCTTGAAAAGCCGCTCGGCACCGATCTGGGCAGCAGCTGCGAGATCAATGACGCGGTTGCATCGGCCTTTCCCGAAGACCGGATTTTCCGCATCGACCATTATCTGGGCAAGGAAACGGTCCAGAACCTGATGGCGCTGCGTTTTGCCAATATCATGTTCGAACCGCTGTGGAACGCGGCGCATATCGACCATGTGCAGATCAGTGTCGCCGAAACGGTCGGGCTGGAATCGCGGGTCGGCTATTACGACACCAGCGGCGCGCTGCGCGATATGGTGCAGAACCATATGCTGCAATTGCTGGCGCTGGTGGCGATGGAGCCGCCGACCAGTTTTGACGCCACCGCGATCCGCGACGAAAAGGTCAAGGTGCTGCGCGCGCTGCGCCCCGCCGTCGCGGGCGAGACGGTCACCGGCCAGTACCGCGCCGGCGCGATCAAGGGCGAGGCTGTGCCGGGCTACGACGACGAGCTGGGCAGGGATTCGGATACCGAGACATTCGTCGCCATCAAGGCGCATGTCGACAACTGGCGCTGGAAGGGCGTGCCGTTCTATCTACGCACCGGCAAGCGCCTGCCGATCCGCATGACCGAGATCGTGGTCCAGTTCCGCTGCATCCCCTATTCGATCTTCGAAAGCCGCGGAGCAAAAACGGTCCCCAACCAGCTGGTCATCGGCATCCAGCCGCGCGAAAACATCCGCCTGTCGCTGATGAGCAAGGTCCCCGGTCTGGACCGCGAAGGCATCCGCCTGCGCGCGACTCCGCTCGACATTGCGATGCCCGAGGCTTTTTCGGGTCCGCAACGGCGGATCGCCTATGAACGGCTGCTCCTCGATCTGGTGGAAGGCGACCAGACCCTGTTCGTCCGCCGTGACGAGGTGGAGGCGCAATGGGATTGGATCGACGGCATCCGCGCCAGCTGGACCGCGAACGATACCAGGCCCAAGGCCTATACCGCCGGAAGCTGGGGTCCGACCGCAGCCATTGGCCTGACCGAACGCGACGGAGTAACGTGGCATGAAGGGTAACCGGCAGAAGGGTGAGAGGCAGAGGGGCTAAGGCCTGATATCAAGATGGCTGGAAGTTGCGCCCTTCCCGCCCGAACGCGAAAACCTGCATGAAGGTCACAGACCTGATATGCTGCAATGCAATATAGGCGGACGGCCGAGTCCCTGACGATATCGGCGTTCGCAAAACGATTGAAATCCCGGGGAAGGCGCCATGCCCAGACTTAACGACCAGTTCGCCCGCGTAACGCAGCGCATCATCGACAACAGCCGCGACACGCGTGGCCGTTATCTTGAACTGATGGAGCGCGAGGCACAGCGACAGCCCAACCGCACGCAGCTGGCCTGTTCGAACCTTGCCCACGCATTCGCGGCCAGCGGGAACGACAAGGGCGCGATCGGCAGCGGGGTCTCGCCCAATCTGGCGATCGTCACCGCCTATAACGACATGCTCTCGGCGCATCAGCCCTATGGCCGATACCCCGAGGCGATGAAGCTGTACGCCCGCGAAGTCGGCGCGACCGCGCAGGTCGCGGGCGGCACGCCGGCAATGTGCGACGGGGTCACGCAAGGGCAGGACGGCATGGAACTGTCGCTGTTCAGCCGCGATTCCATCGCACTGGCGACGGCCGTGGCGCTTTCGCACGAAACCTATGACGGCATGGCGCTGCTGGGCATTTGCGACAAGATCGTACCCGGCCTGCTGATGGGCGCGCTGCGGTTCGGCCATCTGCCGTGCATTCTGATCCCGTCGGGCCCGATGCCCACCGGCATTTCGAACAAGCAGAAACAGCAGACCCGCCAGCTTTACGCCGAAGGCAAGGTCGGGCGCGAGGAATTGCTGGCCAGCGAAAGCGCCAGCTATCACGCGCCGGGAACCTGCACCTTTTACGGCACGGCCAATTCCAACCAGATGATGATGGAAATGATGGGCCTGCACATGCCCGGCGCCGCCTTCATCCCGCCCAACACACCGCTGCGCACGCAGCTGACCCGCGCGGCCACGCACCAGCTGGCCAAGATTTCGCTGAAAGGCGAAGACCCGCGCCCTCTGGCCAGATGCGTCGACGAAAAAGCCATCGTGAACGCGGTGGCGGGGCTGCTGGCGACCGGCGGGTCGACCAATCATGTCATCCACCTGCCTGCCATCGCGCGCTGCGCGGGCATAATCATCGACTGGCAGGACATCGACGAATTATCGCAAGTCGTCCCGCTGATCGCGCGGGTCTATCCCAATGGCGCGGGCGATGTGAACGCGTTCCACGCGGCGGGTGGCATGGGCTATGTCATCCGCGAATTGCTGGATGCGGGCCTTGCGCACGAAGATATCACTACCGTCGGCGGACAGTCGCTGCGCGCCTATGCCGACGAACCCGTGCTGGTGGACGACAGGCTGGCGTGGCGCGAACTGCCGCCCGAAAGCGGTGACGACACCATGCTGCGCCCGCCTGCAACGCCGTTCAAGGCCGATGGCGGCCTGCGCCTGCTGACCGGCAATCTGGGCCGCGCCACGATCAAGACAAGCGCTGTGGACGAAGAGCGCTGGGTCGTCGAAGCCCCCTGCCGCGTTTTTACAACCCAGAGCGAAGTGGCCGAGGCGTTCAAGGCGGGCGAGCTGGACAGGGATGTCGTCATTGTCGTCCGGTTTCAGGGACCGCGCGCCAATGGCATGCCCGAATTGCACAAGCTGACGCCGCCGCTGGGCGTGTTGCAGGATCGCGGGTTCAAGGTGGCGCTGGTCACCGACGGCCGCATGTCGGGCGCATCGGGCAAGGTTCCCGCCGCGATCCATTGCACGCCCGAGGCGCTGACCCATGGCAGCGAACAGCCCGGACCGATCGCTTTTCTGCGCGACGGCGACATCGTGCGCGTCGACGCGGTGAACGGCACGCTTTCGACCAGTGCCGATCTGTCCGCGCGCGAACCGGCCACCCCGCCGCCGCCCGCCCTTGGCGTCGGACGCGAATTGTTCGCGATGATGCGGCTTGGCGCGGACGAGGCGGAAAAAGGCGGATCGGCCATGCTGGCGCTGGCCGGTCTGTAATTGGACTGCAATTTTGGCCTGTAACTTTGGTATTATACTGTTATTGGCCTGCCTGTAATTTCAGTCGGCGCGACATCCCGGCACACAAACATTCCCATTTTCAAGAGTAGGACCATACATGGCGAACATCCGCGAGTTCATGGAAGCTGCCCCCGTTATCCCCGTGCTGGTGGTGCAGGAAATCGAACAGGCCGTCCCTTTGGCCGAGGCTTTGGTCGCGGGCGGCCTGCCCTGCCTCGAAGTCACGCTGCGCACCCCGTGCGCGCTGGACGCGATCCGTGAAATGGCCAAGGTTCCGGGCGCTATCGTCGGTGCGGGAACGGTTCTGAACCCCGAACAACTGGATGCGGTGGCCAAGGCCGGTGCACAATTCGTCGTCTCGCCGGGGCTGACCGAAAATCTGGGCAAGGCGGCCATCGCCAATGACATCGCCTTTCTGCCGGGCATCGCGACCAGCGCCGATATCATGCGCGGCATGGATCTTGGCCTGTCGCATTTCAAATTCTTCCCTGCCGAAGCCAATGGCGGCCTGCCCGCGCTGAAAGCCCTGGCCGCCCCGTTCCACGAAGCGCGCTTTTGCCCCACCGGCGGCGTGTCGGTGAAGAATGCGCCCGATTACCTTGCCCATCCGTCGATCCTGTGCGTCGGCGGCAGCTGGGTCGCGCCGGGCGATGCGATGCCCGCAGGCGGTCCGGTCGACAAGGCACGGATCGAGGCGCTCGCGCGCGAAGCCGCAGCGCTGCCGCGCTAACATCTACAAACCCTCCCCAACCCTCGCTCCGGAGAACGCCATGACGCCCCAGATCGAAGAGCTCAACGAAAGGCTGCAAGTCCTTCACCGCCACACGCGGGATACGCCGATTTACAATCCGGTGTTCCAGCTCGGGCTGGAACTCTCGCGCGATCTGGAGGCGGGGCGAAAATCGCTGAAGGACATCGACGGTCTGGTCAGCGCGCTGGAATGCGAAGGGTTGAAGGCCCGCGCGCAAAAGCTGGACCGGATGCTGATGCCGATCGCGGCGGACCGGAATCTTGCCCCCTTCGCCGTGCGCGAGGGGGAGGATTTCAACGCCTATGCCCGGCGCTGGGCCGATCCGATGATCCATGTCGTGTTCACCGCGCACCCGACCTTTTTGCTGACGCCCGTCCAGTCCAAGGCCGTGGCCGCCGCCGCCAGCAGCGGCGATGTGACCAGCGATTCGGCATGCGTCGCGCCGCATGAACGCACGCAGATCACGCTGGATTCGGAACATGACGCCGCGATGGAGGCGATCAGCCGCGCACAGGCCGCGCGCGACCGCGCGGTGCGGGCGATCTATCGGTCGGCGAAGGACAAGTTCCCTGCCGACTGGAAAAGCCTGCGCCCTACGCCCGTGCGCTTTGCCACATGGGTCGGTTACGACATGGACGGCCGCACCGATATCGGCTGGAACACGTCGATCCGCTATCGCCTTGCCGAAAAGTCGGAGCGTCTGGCCAGCTATGCCGCCAGCCTTGCGGGGATCGCGCCCGACCTGTCGGCAAAGCTGGTCAATGCGGGCGAGCTGGCCAGCCGCATGGCCGCATTGTTTGGCAAGGACATGTCGGACCCCGCCGCCCTGTCGCATGCCGCCAATTCGCTGACGGCGAATAATCCCGACAAGATGACCAGCCTTGCCCCCATCGTGGCCGAGCTGGAAAAGCGCGCCGAAGCGGAGGGCGATACCGACACGGCCATCGAATTGCTGACCGCCGCCGCTGCCATGCGCGCCGATGGCCTTGGCATGGGCTGGGTGCATTTCCGCGTCAATTCCAGCCAGTTGCAGAACGCGATTCGCCGCCGCGTGGACCCGGAATCGAAACTCGACATCGCCAGCCAGGCCGCGTTGAACGCGATCCGTTCGGGGCTGGAGGCGATCCAGCCGCTCGACGCGAATTTCGCCGCGCTCGCCATCGAAAGCAGCACGGCGATCCGCCAGTTCCTCGCCATGCAGCAGATTTTGCGCCACATCGATGCCGATGCGCCGATCCGCATGCTGATCGCCGAATGCGAACAGCCGCAAACCGTGCTGGCCGCGCTCTATTTCGCAAAGCTGTTCGGGGTAGAGGACAAGATCGACGTTTCGCCCCTGTTCGAGACCGAAACCGCGCTGGAACATGGTGGCCGCTTCCTCGATGCGCTGCTGGCCGAGGAAGCCTATCGCGATTATGCGAAAAAGCGCGGGCGCGTGGCGATCCAGACCGGATTTTCCGACGCGGGCCGCTTTGTCGGGCAGATCCCCGCCGCGCTGGCCATCGAACGGCTGCAGGGCCGTCTGGCCGAGGCGATGGAAGCGAACGGGCTGACCGGCAAGGACGGGGCCGACGTCGCCGCGCTGATCTTCAACACCCATGGCGAGAGCATGGGCCGCGGCGCGCATCCCGTGTCGATGAAGGACCGGCTGGAATGGCCGCTGTCGCCATGGGCGCGGCGCCGGTTCGCGCGGCGCGACATCCGCCTCGAACCCGAAGTCAGCTTTCAGGGCGGGGACGGCTATCTCTGGTTCGGCACCCCCGAACTGGCGCTGGCGACGCTGGCGTCGATCGCCAGCAACCCCCCGCGTGAGGCGGACCCCGATGCGCCCACCGACATGTTCTATCGCCGCACCGACCTCAGCCTCGATTTCTATCGCGCGATCCGGCGGGTGCAGAACATGCATCTAGTGTCCGACACCTATAGCCGTGCGATCACGGCATTCGGCCTTGGCCTGCTGAACGATACCGGCAGCCGCCGTTCGCGCCGCCAGTCGGACCTGACCGCCGACCGCAAGATGAGCCTGCGGCAAATCCGCGCGATCCCGCATAATGCGATCCTGCAGCAGCTGGGCTATCCGGTGAACGTGATTGCCGGTTTCGGCACGGCGGCCGACACCAACCGCGAGGAAATCGCCAACCTGCTGACTGAAAGCGAGCGCGGTAAACAGATGCTGCGCCTGCTGCGCAGTGCCGATGCGCTGGCCTCGATCAAGACGGTGGCGGCTTATGGCGAATTGTTCAATTCGGCCTATTGGGCCAGCCGCCCCTATCGCGGGACGGAGGAGCATCTGACCGATGCCTGCCTGACCCTTGCCGAATATCTGACCAAGGACGACCGGGCGGGCGTGTTCCGCCGCCTTGCCAGCCGCCTGCGCGTCGATGCCATGCATCTGCATCGCCTGCTGGATGCCACACCCGGCAGCCGCGACGGATGGGGCACGCCGATCCCCGACCGCGAGGACAAGCGCCGCTCCATCGGTCTGCTGCAATCGCTGCGGCTGGCGCTGTTGCAGCACATGTTCCTGAAAATCGTGCAGGTGCCGGTCTTCTCGCGATCCAACGACATCAGCCGCGAGGATGTGATGGAGATGGTCTTCACCCTGCGGATCGACGATGCGCTGGCGCAATTGCGGCGGGCCTTCCCGACCAATTTCCCCAGCATCGGCGATTACGCGATCGACGAGCCGAGCGATTATCCCGACGGCGGCGACCAGGGGTACGAGGCGATCCGCCGCGATTACATCGAACCCATCGAACACGCCTATGCGCTGGTTCTGCGCATATCGACGGCCATCGCGAACGAGTTCGGCGCGCACGGATAATTCGCCGCAACCCCGATGCAGGGTTCGATTGGTTCGCGAATCAATTGAAACTGGCGCCCGCCCATGCAAAGGGCGGGCGCACTATGGTCAACCCGCTGAACCCCGACGACAAGGCGCTTCTCGCCAAGGCAAAAACGCTTGTGACGGCCCTGCCGTTCATGAAGCGATATGCCGGTCGCACCTTCGTGATCAAATATGGCGGCCATGCCATGGGCGATCCCGAAGCCGCGCGCGAATTTGCCGAGGATGTCGTGCTGCTGGGCGCGGTGGGCATCAATGTGGTCGTCGTCCACGGTGGCGGGCCGCAGATCGGCGCGATGCTGAAAAAGCTGGGCGTGGAATCGAGCTTTATCGATGGCCTGCGCGTCACCGACAAGCAGACTGCCGAAGTGGCCGAGATGGTCCTGTCGGGCGCGATCAACAAGGAACTTGTTGGCTGGATTTCCAAGGCGGGCGGGCGCGCCATCGGCATTTCGGGCAAGGACGGCGGCATGGTCACCGCCCGCAAGGTCACCCGCAGCCGCAAGGTAGAGGGCAGCGCGGTCGAGGAAGCCGTCGATCTGGGCTTTGTGGGCGAACCCGAACAGGTCGACACGCGTATCATCGAAACATCTGTCGCATCGGGGCTGATCCCCGTGATCGCCCCCATCGGCGCGGATGCCGATGGGCATACCTATAACATCAACGCCGATACCATGGCGGGCGCGGTCGCGGCGGCACTGGGCGCGGCGCGGTTGCTCTTGCTGACCGATGTGCCGGGCGTTCTTGACAAGCAGGGCGGGCTGCTGACCGATTTGTTCCCCGACGATGTGCAGAAACTGGTCGATGACGGCACGATCACCGGCGGCATGATCCCCAAGCTGGAAACCTGCGTGCAGGCGGTGGACGCGGGCTGCGAAGCCGCGGTCGTGCTGGATGGCCGCGTGCCGCACGCCATGCTGATCGAGATTTTCACCGAACGCGGTGCCGGCACCATCGTGCGGAGCCGTTGATGCGCATTCTGCCTGCCCTTCCCGCACTGGCCCTGCTGCTGGCAGGCTGCGGAGAGGCGGGCGAGCCGGACCCAGCGCCGGTGGAGCAGACGCCGACGGCCGCACAGGACGAGCCGGTCCCGTTCACGCTGGTCCTGCCTGGCCCCGAAAGCACCGATCCCGCCGCGCTGCTGGAATATTGGAAGGGCGCGGTAGAGGCCGGCGATACCGACGCTGCCCGACGCGCGTGGCGCAAGGAAGTGCGTACCGGCGGCACCGCGCCGCGCTGGGCCAATCTGACCGGCATCACCGTCGCCATTAAAGACGGGCAACAGGAAGGCGCCGCCGGTTCGCTCTATTACACCGTGCCGGTCGCGCTATACGGCACATCGGTCGACAATCTAGCTGTCGAACTGACCGGCACCATGACACTGCGCCGCGCGAACGATGTGCCCGGCGCCGATGCGGACCAGCTAAGCTGGCGGATCGCCAGCATCGACTGGGACGGGTGACGACGCCACACCGCTTGCCCTTGCCCGCTCCCCTCGGCTAGACGAGGCGTTCCCTCAACCTTCCGGCCCAAGGACCACAAGCCATTCCCGTTTTCCTGGCCCTGCTCATCCAGATCCTCAGCTATCTGGTCGATATCATCGTCGTTCTGGTGATCGTGCAATTCGTGCTGTCGCTCCTGATCGCCTTTAACGTCGTGAACATGCACAACCAGTTCGTCTCTGCAATCTACACCGCGCTGAACGCGCTGCTGGAACCGATGCTCAAACCGATCCGCAAGATCATGCCCAATACCGGCGCGATCGATTTTTCTCCGCTGGTGCTGATCGTCGGGCTGAACGTGCTGATCATGATTTTAAGCGCGGTAGCCCGTTCGGTGGCGGTTTACTAATTATGGCCGAGATCATCGACGGCAAGGCATTCGCCGCCAGTCTGCGGGCCGATGTGGCGACGGGCGTGGGCGCGTTTGGCGCCACTGCCGGTCGCGCACCGGGCCTCGCCGTGGTGCTGGTGGGTGAGGATCCCGCCAGCGCGGTCTATGTGCGGTCGAAGCACAAGGCATGTGTCGCGGCGGGCATGGAAAGCTTTGAACACCGCCTGCCCGCCAACACGGCAGAGGCGGAATTGCTGGCGTTGATCGACCGGCTCAATGCCGATCCCGCCGTCGACGGCATTCTGGTGCAATTGCCCCTGCCCAAACATATCGACGAGCTAAAAGTGATCGAGGCGATCGACCCCGACAAGGATGTCGATGGCTTTACCATCGGCAGCGCGGGCCGTCTGGCCACGGGACAGGATGGCTTCGTCGCCTGCACGCCGCTGGGCTGCCTGATGCTGCTGAAAGACAGGCTGGGCGACCTTTCGGGCAAGAGCGCGGTGATCATCGGCCGTTCGAACATCGTGGGCAAGCCGATGGCGATGCTGCTGCTGCGCGAAAGCTGCACCGTGACCATCGCGCATAGCCGTACGCAGGATTTGCCCGCGGTGGTGCGCGGCGCGGATATCGTCGTGGCCGCCGTGGGCCGACCCGAAATGGTCAAGGGCGACTGGCTGAAAGCCGGCGCGACCGTGATCGACGTCGGCATCAACCGCGTAGCTGCCGGGGAAGGCAAGACGAAGCTGGTCGGCGATGTCGATTTTGCCAGCGCGATGGAGGTCGCCTCTGCCGTCACGCCCGTCCCCGGCGGGGTCGGGCCGATGACCATTGCCTGCCTGCTGCACAACACGCTGCAGGCTGCAAAAAGGCGCGAAAAGATTGCGTAAGGCGCGTGTCGTGCTGCGCGGCGGGCTGGCCTTGTCGGCGCTTGTCGCATTGGCCGCCTGCGGCAGTCAGGGCGGGCGTCCCGGTGGCGACCGCTATGGCCGTATGCTGCAACCGGTTGCGCAGCCGGGGCAGATCGTCGCGGCGGAAATCGCCTTTGGCCAGCGCGCCCGCGAAAAGGGGCAATGGAGCGCTTTTCGCGAATATGCGACGAAGGACGCGATCATGTTCGTGCCGCAGGTCGTGAATGCGCAGCAATGGCTGAAAGGGCGGACCGACCCTGCCGAAACGCTCCGCTGGCAGCCGCATGAAATCTGGTCGAGCTGCGACGGATCGCTTTCTGTCAGCTTTGGCGCATGGCAGGGGGCCGACGGTTCGACCGGCTGGTTCACTACCGCATGGCAGCGGCAGGATGACGGTTCGTACCGCTGGACGATGGATCAGGGCGCACCTGCGGCACAGCCAGTCGCCGCGCCCGATATCATCGCCACCCATACCGCGACGTGTGCCGCACGCGGCGGACCGCCCGCAGGCCCGCCGTCTGCACCGCAGCCGCCTGCACCGCAGCCGCCCGCCCATTCGGACGCGCCCTATGGCATCAGCCGCGACGGAACATTACGCTGGGATATCGCGGTCGCGGACGATTGCGCCCGCACTATCGCCATCCGCATGAAGGACGGCGACGAATGGGGCGATCCCGTCTTCTCCCGCGACGTGGCGGCGCCCGGCGGCGCAAGCTGCGCGGCCTGATATGCTCGAACTCTTTGCCTCTGCCTTTGCGACATTGTTCGTGGTGATCGATCCGCCGGGCTGCGCGCCGATCTATTACGGCCTTACCAGCGACATGCCCGCGCGCGACCGCCGCGCGCAGGCGATCCGCGCGACCGTCATCGCCAGTGCAATCCTGCTGGTCTTTGCCCTGTTCGGCGAGCAATTGCTGAACGCGCTGCATATCGAGCTGGATTCGTTCCGCATCGCGGGCGGCATCATGCTGTTCCTGATCGCGCTGGAAATGGTGTTCGAAAAACGCACCGAACGCCGCCATGAACGCGCCGACATGGTCAAAGCCACGCCGGAGATCGAGGATGTGTCGGTTTTTCCCATGGCCATGCCCATGCTGGCGGGGCCGGGGGCAATCGCATCGATCATGCTGCTGATGGCCCGCGCAGAGGGCATCGAACAGACCTTCGTGATCCTTGCCGCGCTGGGATCGGTCATGGTGCTGACGCTGGCGGCGCTGCTTGCCTCTGCCCCGTTGATGAAGCTGCTGGGCCAGCAGTTCGAAGCGGTGATCACGCGGCTGCTGGGCGTGCTGCTGGCGGCACTGGCCGCGCAATTCGTGATCAACGGGATCGAAGGCAGCCTCGGCGTCTGAGGCTGCCGCCCGACGCTTATTGGCAGCCCCCTATTGAAGCGTGACCGAATCGTCGTCGCCGTGGCGGCCGAAGAACTGCATCAGCTGCACCAGCAGATTGCACCGCTCTCCCAAGGTGCCAGTCTCTAGCAAGGCCTGTTTCGCGGCGGCATCGAACGGGGCGACCTGCGCCACCCCGTTAATCAGCGACATATCGTCCAGCCGCGACACCTGTTCCCAATCGACCGAATAGCCCTGCGCATCGGCAAAGCTTTTCGCCTCTTCCTCGAACGCCGCGCGCTCGACGGGAAGCAGCGCAATCTCGTCATCGTCGGTCAGCAATTCGGCGCGCACCTGCCGGAACGGCGTGTCCACTTCCAACTCGCGGATCACGCGGAACCGGCTTACCCCGTCGAGCACGATGTTGAAACGCCCGTCCTCCAGCGCCTCGACCTCTCCGATCCGGCCAAGGCAGCCGACATCGAACAAGGGCGCGCCTTCGGATGCGCGATGCGGCTGGATCATGCCGATCATCCGGTCGCGCGCCAGCGAATCCTCGATCAATGCGCGATAACGCGGCTCGAAAATATGCAGCGGCAATTGCAGCCCGGGAAACAGGATCGCGCCCGACAGCGGGAAAATTGAAATACGCGTCGTTTCAAGGCCCGAACCCATGTCCTCTCTGCCGATCATCCGAACAGCAGCAGCGACAGGCGGCGACGGGTGGCGGCGACCCACGGATCTTCCAGACCGACCGCCTCGAAAATTTGCAACAGCTTGGCCTTGGCAGCGCCATCGTTCCATGCCGGATCGCTGCCGACCATCGCCAGCAGTGCCTCTGCCGCCTCGTCCCGTGAACCGGCGGCAAAGGCCGCCTGCGCGAATTCGAATTGCGCGTCCATGTCGGCAGGGCGTTCGGCGGCGGCCTTGCGCAGATCGTCAAGCGCGCCGTCGTCGGGCCGGTCCTTTGCCAGTTCGATCGCGGCCTTCGCGCGTTCGATGGCGGGATCGCCTGCCAGTTCGGGCGGCAATTCGCCCAGCGCAGCCTCTGCCTCGGCCAAATGGCCCGCATTGACCATCGCCGTCAAAAGCCCCGCATTGGCCGCCGCGTTGTCGGGCGCCATCTGCACGATCTGCGCGAACACGCCCATGGCCCGCTCGGCATCGCCGCTGGCCAGCACGTCCTCACCCATGGCGATCAGCGGCGCGATGTCCTGCTGCGGCTCTTCTTCGCCTGCCGGCTGCGGCTGCACCGGCAGTTGCGACAGGATCTGGTCCAGCGCCTGTTTCAACTGCCCCTCGGTGCGTGCGCTGGTCAGATCGGCGACGGGCTGGCCCTGAAACATGGCATAGACGGTAGGTATCGACCGCACCTGGAACTGCGCGGCGATGAATTTCTCTTCGTCGACATTCACCTTCGCCAGGACCACGCCCTTGTCGGCATAGTCGGCGGCAACCTTTTCCAGCGTCGGGGTCAGCGCCTTGCACGGCCCGCACCATTCGGCCCAGAAGTCGAGGATGACGAGGCTTTTCATCGAAGGCTCGACGATCTGCTCACGGAAACGCTCGACCGCTTTCTGTTCGTCGAGGTTGAGGCCCATGCTCGCCAAAATGGATTCTCCTGAAGTGTCCTGCCGCCGCTGTGCGCCTGTTCGGCATCGGGCGGGTTTATTGTCCGGTGATCGGGTCAATGTGGAGAGGTTTGCGCCGTTTTCCAAGGGTTCACCAACCCCCAATCCGCCATCCGCCCAAGCGGCGCCCATGTTTTTGCAAAGAAATGCGCTTTGTGTGAATTTTCCTGTTGCCGCCCCCCATACCCCATGCTAACGGCGCGCCTCACCCCGATCGGAAGGGCTTTCAACCCACCGATTGCAGGCGTTCAGAGCGGGCGTAGCTCAGGGGTAGAGCACAACCTTGCCAAGGTTGGGGTCGGGCGTTCGAATCGCCTCGCCCGCTCCATTTTTCTTTAGAAAATTGAACCGCTTAAGCGGATCGCAAGTTGGCGAATTCTGCTTCCCCGCTCTGTCGGTTGCTCCGGGGAAGCGCGGGGGAAGCACAAATCGGAGTTTCGTGGCGCACTCTGGCGTTTGCATTGCGACACACTGAACCTCCCGATTCCAAGGTGCAAGGATTGGTTTGGCGTGTGTCCAGCTTGGAGTGCGATCAGTGAAGGTGTCCAATCTGATTGCCCAATTCGCTTGTAATTTGAAGCGGCGGAATTTGGGCCGGTTGAAGACGGTCCGCTTTTAGGTGGCTGAGTGCTGAATGCTGCTGGTGCATCTTCGTTCTAAATTGTCTTGGATCAATTACGCCTTCGTCGACCCGTCCTATCCTTAAGGGAGTTCGGACGGAACTCTCCGTCCGTGTTGGAGGGCAAATGATGAAAACGATCCTATTCAATGCCTATAACGACGAAGATTACCCACGGCGCTTGGATCTGGTTCTCGATCTGGCCCGATATCTTGATGGCCATCTCACCCTTCTGAACTCGATGCCGTTCGAAACGACTGTTTCAGCCGGTCCCTATGGCGCGGCGTTCGCAGCTATGGTGCCAATTTGGCGTGAGGAAGCACGCAACCTTCGCAAGAAGTCCGAAGTCGATCTCGCAAACGAGAATGTGCCTTGGGACTGGATAGAGGATAGCGGCCCAGTTTCGCATGCCATGCTTCGCCGTTCGGCTTTGACGGATATAATAGTTCTAGGTGCTCGAGAGCCTAGGGTTGGTGGATCGCTACCGTCATACACGGCGGGTGAAATCGCACTGACAGCTGATTGTCCAGTGCTTGTCCTGCCGGAGAACATCGAACGGCTTGAGTTAGACCAGCCAGCCCTTGTCGCTTGGGACGGGTCGGCGGAGGCATCCCACGCGCTGCGTGCAGCCACCCCACTGCTAAAGCGTTCGAAAAGTGTATTCCTGGTCACCGTCGCGATGAAAAAGAAGAAAGGGGCGCAATTCGATTTTCCCCCGATCGCCGGGGCAGAGTACCTCTCTCGGCACGGTATCGAATGCGATATGGTTGAACTTCAATTCGATGGCATGCCAGTGGCGCAGACGATAACAGAAGCCGCGGCCGCGAGAAGATGCGGGCTAATCGTGTTGGGCGCTTATGGCCGCATGCGGATCACTGAACGCATTTTTGGTGGTGTCACCCATGACATGCTTTCGAACTTAAGCATTCCTCTTCTTCTGCGGCATTAACAACAACACGCGTTTTCCTGGGAAGAGTACCAGCGATAATGCAAACGCGGCGCTGGGCGTTTCATTCGGTGGGTTAAGCGCAGTAAACTGGCGCAATGATAGCCAATCTTGAAGCCATGGCTCTGAGACTATTTGCGCTCCGGTCTGGACGCGACCTCCGCTAAAGATGCTGATGGCGGTAGCTTGCAAAAACGTAGTTCACTAGACGCAATCAGCGCGTTTTAGCTGTCAGCGGGAGCCCACAGGCGAGCGAATACAAACCGGTAATGCCACGCCACTACGCCCCACCAAATGGGTTCATGAAACCTGACCGGTTGAGTGCGCCCGTGAAATCTCCCGCGGCTTCGACTTGCTCCGATGGATGGTTGCCGCCAAATTGGATCACAACAATTAGCGTCAGGCCTATAAGGGAAAGACCGAATAAAACGCGAGTGAGGTTCGAGCCGATCCATTTCCATCGCATTGCTGCAGTCCCCTACGATGCCACAAAGGGTAAATAGAAGCATATCAGTTCTAACAAAAGTCTGAGCAGGGTTGCCATACCGGGAGCGGACAAATGCGTTCACCAAGCAAGTTCAATGTGATTGCTCATCGTGGGATTGAATAACGAACGCGCTGCTGTTTCCTCACCAGTGCATGTCGCACATGACTGTTTAAATTCGGCGGTAATGTGCGACCCCGCGGAACGCCGTCCGTTGCGCGTATCCTTCTATGTCATACGTATTGTGGGAACTTTCATTGCCCCCGGCGGCTTTGAGAATTCGCGGACCGGGCCCTTCTGACGATGTAATACAATCGTGATGTCGGACCGCATCGGTTTATCCGGTGTCGGGGTGCAGGCTTGGGCTATTCGCCACGCCGTTCGATGCCGATCGTGCAGGTCAATCCTACCCATCCGGTTCGGCGCGACCGATACCTGCGATCTAAATCGGGCCAACGCTAGCCCCACGCTGATGAGGATAATATGGACGAAGATGCTATGTCGGTTTGGTCTGGTTTCAAGCTGGTTCTCGGTAAGGCAGCTGGTTAGCGAATGGAGAAGCTTTCCGCCCTGCTCGAAAATACCGCTGAGACCATCGAAGATGCAGATGCGGCTCTTGTCGAGAAAGTAGCGCCGTCGGACAAAGCTGCTGTCCAAGCGCTCTCCCTGATTGGTGAGATCGGCGATCAGCCGCCCATGCGCGCCCTGTGCGCTTCAATTATCATCTTTGGGCTGATCAGGCGCGATGCGAAGCTGACGCTGGCCGGAGTACGTATGCTTACCGCCCATACGATTGCGACCAAGGCCAAGAATGTTCTGAAGAAGCGCGTCGACCGGGTGCGCCCGGACGCGCGCGAAGGCGAAGACGATCATCGCGTGAAAGCAGGCGTTTCCGCCAGTCATGACGAGACCAGTTTTCCATCGGGGCACTCGGCGGGCGCACTGGCCGTGGGCGCAGCGTTCGGGCGCGCTTTCCCCGAGCATAAGGCTGTCGCCGTGGGATCCGCCACCGCTATAGCGCTCCTGCAAGTGCCGCGCCGCTCTCATTATCTCAGCGATGTGATCGTGGGCTCGGCGATCGGCTTGGTATGCGAAGGTGTAGTAGACCGGCTGATACGCGGCTTTGGCTTATCCGGCAGGCGCCGGCGCGCCTAATGAAGGGACCAGGCGGTTAGCGGCTTGGTCCAAGCAATCAGCTGCGGCTTGCGGGGCATTCGTCAGGCGCCGGTTACATTTGCGCGAACGTGAGCGCTGCCGGTCTTTTTGATTTATTCTGTAGAGGAAGAAGTCCGTTGAGACTCAATGAAGGCGCCGACTGCACAGGCGACCGCGTTCTCTGCGCGACGCGGCTCTCGAGCTCCGAGGAGCGTGATTCGAAGACGATATTTTCCAATCTCGCTGGTGCCAAGTTCAATGTCGCAGCGTTCAGCCTCCACTTGGCTCGAAGAGCTATTACCCTCGGCTGCGACGGTTTTAGCGAGGGCCTCAACTGCAATAGCACGAAGTTCGTGAACCCTCGAAAATAGATTGACGTCGGGTTCGAAGGTCATGGTGAATGCATGCTCTATGCGTGCGCGAGAGTGGGGCAGGACTTTTGCCGGGGACGAAAACAGAAGACTGTACGGTAGGGTCACAATACGGCCGGTTGGCACAACTGAACCATCGATGCCTTCGAACTCTCTCAGCTGGGTTGCAAGCAGGTTTAGATCGAGCACCTCGCCTTTCGTTGTGCCGACCTCAATTATGTCTCCGACCGAGAATGCTCTCGTGAATGTCCGAAGGGCAGCGCCGGAAAGGCACAAGATCAGTTCCTTGGTCGCCACAACGATCGCGACTGCCACCGCTGTCAGGGATAGGGCGAAAGTTCGTAGCTGCGGCGCCCAGATCATGATCAAGCCGACCACGGCGACGAGGATGAGAACGTTGCGCACGTTTGCGGTCCACCGCCGGGCGACCTTTTCCGTTATATCGTCGCGCCTCAGCAAGGCGCGGCCAGCGATCATGCGTGAGGCGAGGAGACCCAAGAGCAGACAGGCAGACGCCAGCACATCGGAGTTGAAAAATGTCGAGGGCAACTCAAAGCTCATTTGTTTCCATCCGCTACGCGAGGCTGCCTTCTATAGAGGCACCCGAGAACTGCTCAACGCGGTATGGCTTGGAAATGAGGACGGCCCCGGATATTGGGCGATGATCATCGGCTAATTTGGCTTCTCCAAATGTACTTCAACTGAGTCTAGTGGCGGCTAAAGATGCAAGCCTGTCCTATGCACAATCCAACATGCGAGCACGGCGCTGCATTGATGGTTTCGGGCATGGCGCTCAAGCGGATCTAGCAGCGGCGGTACGCGTACACTACCGCATTCGCATCGTTGCGGCACTCGCCGCAACGGCTCTGACACGCTAAGCGCGCGCATCGGTACGGACCTTAAGCCATGACTTACTTACTGCTTTTACTTGGTCTCGTTCTGCTCATCGGAGGAGGTGAGCTACTTGTGCGAAGCGCCGTTCGCATCGCGGAACATCTCGGCCTCTCACCGATGCTCATCGGCCTGACGATTGTCGGCATGGGAACATCCATGCCTGAATTGGCGGCGAGTATACAGGCAGCCTTGGCTGGCTCGCCTGGGCTGGCCCTTGGCAACATCGTCGGCTCGAACATAGCAAATCTTCTGCTCATCCTCGGTGTAGCAGCTGTGATCGCGCCATTTGCAGTGCCGCGAAGGGTTCTCTGGCGTGATGGCGGAATGGGATTGCTTTGCATCGGCATGCTGATCATTGCTGGCCATACGGTCGGTCTGACCCGAGCCGTCGGAATGTTCTTCGTCTTCGGTATAGTTGGATATATCTATCTTGCCATTCGTCAGGAGCTCGCAGGTGGTGAACACGGAGCTGTCTTCGATAAGGCCATGGCGCTTGAAGAGGTTGACCCCGCGCTTGTCCCGAGGGCGGAATCGCGCGGCTCGGTAGTCCTGGCAATCGTTTTCCTGCTCGCAGGAATGGCTCTGATCATCTGGGGCGGCAGCATGCTCGTCGATGCAGCGATTACCATCTCGGCCAGTTTGGGCGTATCGGACGAAGTGATCGGCCTGACAGTAGTGGCAGTCGGTACATCACTGCCGGAATTGGTGACGTCGGCGATCGCAGCGCTCAAACGCGAAGGCGAGATCGCTCTCGGCAACGTATTGGGTTCGAACATCTACAACGTTCTTTTTATCGGGGGCATAACCGGGATGGTATCGCCGACGCGAATACCTGCGAGCATTTTGCAGTTCGATCTTTGGGTCCTGCTATGTGTATCCGCGCTGGTGATGGCCTTCGCTTTCACAGGCAAACGGCTGTCCAGACTGGAGGGTGGTTTTCTGGTGGCGGGATACGCGGGGTATACTGCATTGACAGCTGGGCTTTGGGGATAGGAACGGGGCGGTCGGGATCACTTGTGAAGGGAGATGCGTTCTCTCGCGCGCACGGAGGCTTACTTCGTAGAGGCCCTTCTAGAAAACCAAGAAAGCTAGGGGGAATTAGTGAGGCTGGAGCGAATGCAGCCGTATCAGAAACGTCCTGTCCTGTCCTGTCGAACGAGAGACGAACTTCACAATCTGACAATTCTGAATGGCCTACGCCCAAGCGCCCGGTCGGGGATGCAATGCGTACCCATGCCGGCGTACAGCTGAAAATACACTTTGACAGGTGTGACGAAATTTGGCGCTTGGGAGTTGGCTACAGGATGTTCAGTCGAACAGTTCCTCAAGGAAGCTCTTCTTGCGCTTGCGCCCTGAATGACCGTGCGAGGAATAACTTCCGCGATTTCCAAAGTCGTGCGAA
This sequence comes from Croceicoccus sp. Ery15, assembly GCF_020985305.1. Lineage (NCBI taxonomy): Bacteria > Pseudomonadati > Pseudomonadota > Alphaproteobacteria > Sphingomonadales > Erythrobacteraceae > Croceicoccus > Croceicoccus sp. Ery15. The sequence continues at coordinate 3,378,007 of NZ_CP087588.1, read as the reverse complement.
GGAGATGTAGGCTGTGCCGGTGCCCGCGAGGGGGCGGGCTGCGCACTACGTTCGATGATCTTGTCCAGCTCCCCGCGGTCGAGCCAGACGCCCCGACATGTGGGGCAATAGTCGATCTCGATGCTCGAACGTTCGCTCATAACCAAGGTGGTTCCATCCACTGGGCAGGTCATCCGGCCATTTGCTGCACTCATCTTTTGTGTCCTTTCACGGGCTCTCGGCCTGTGAAATGGTAACTGGATATGGAATTCCAACTGCTACCGGAGACCCGGCACACAAGATCGGTACCGATCGATCATCCGCACAAACGGCGTAAAGGGGCATCAAGCAATGTGTAAGCAGCCCTTGGCAGAACTGTGCGTGAAGCAGCCCAGATAAATTATCTGAGATCTAATTTTCGTAGTTTCGCTCAAGCTTTCGGCCGGACGTTTGTGCCGTACTGAACGTAATCGGTATCCTCTTAAAAAGCGGAGGTTCTGCTTTCGAGCGTCTTTACTCTTCATCCGGATGTCCGGAATGAGGGCGCATAGCTGTCCGAGGGCCTCTGGGCCGTGAGCTGCCGTATAGCTATAGGCGGCTCGAATGGGTTAACTGCTAGGTTTCGTGGACAAAGCTTGACTGTGGACTCGGACCTTGATTCAAGGCTGGCTTTTGGAGGCAGCCTTGGGCGAGCGGATTGGCGTTACGGACGAAGAGTGGGAAGTGATCGGGCCGCTGCTGCCACCTGAGCGGGGTCGTGGCTGCCGTCCGGCGCAGGACAACCGCCCCTATTTCGAAGGCATGATGTGGATCGCGCGGACCGGAGCGCAGTGGCGTCACCTGCCGGATGAGTATGGCAAGTGGAACAGCGTTTTCCGGCGCTATCGACGATGGGTTACGACCGGCGTGTTCGATGCCATGCTGGAGACGCTGGCGGAACTGGCGGGGCGCGACACAGCCGCCGACATGATCGATAGCACCGTGGTCCGGGCACATCATTGTGCCGTCGGCATAAAAAGGGGACTCAGCAAACCGAGGCGCTTGGCCGATCGCGCGGCGGCTTCACCACCAAGCTCCACGCAAGGTGCGATGCCAGAGGCTTGCCCCTCGGCTTCGTGCTGACACCGGGGCAAGCGCACGATGTGCAGGGCTTCGCACCGCTGTTCCGCATGATAACTGACCGGATCGAGGCCTTCCTGGCTGATCGGGGATACGATGCCGATGCGATCCGCGAAGAGATTGAGGCGGCGGGCGTCGAGGCGGTGATCCCGGCCAAGGCGGGCCGGCGTAATCCCGCCGCGCATGATCGCGCGAAATACAAGTGGCGCAACCTGATCGAGCGACTGTTCAATAAACTCAAGAACTGGCGACGCGTTGCGACCCGCTACGACAAAACCAAGGAATCCTATCTCGGCTTCGTCGCGCTCGCCTCAGTCAAACTCTGGATACCCTTTGTCCACGAAACCTAAATACGTACGAGCTCGATCACGTATTCTGGAGCGAGACCCGCTTCTGGATGACTTTTGTGATGGGCGGCATGATGATGATCGTAATGCTTCTCTTCATGTGGGGCATGTACAAGGACAAGACCAAGAACTTGATCATCCTGGGCGTCGGTGCCCTGACCTTCGCGGTGGCGCTGTGGCTGGTTCGCAGCCAGGCGACCGTCAACGATGAAGAATACATGGCAGCGATGATCCCGCATCACTCGATCGCCGTTCTGACAAGTTCGCGAGCAGAGATCACCGATCCGCGTGTTCGCAAGCTCGCAGACTCGATCATCGAAGCGCAGGTCAAGGAAATCGCCGAGATGAAGATGCTGATCGAAGACATCGAGACCAATGGTGAGATGGGAGATGGCACCCCTCTCCCGGCACGGACTACCGACCTGACCCCGGAACTCTTGGAGGAGGCCGAAAAAGCGCTCGAGCGCCCTGTAGGGCCGGACGTACGTGAAGAGGTCAAGTTGGGCGACTGATATTCTTCGAACCGTGGTCGGACGGATCAGTGACAGTCATCCCGACGACCGGCAGCTTTTGGAGATCGACTGCAGTTTCGTGAATGACCGATATTGGGGCGCGTAGCTGCCATAGCCAGAGAGCCTAGGATCGCTGCGAAAGCGCAATCACCAATCTGGCGGCCAGCGCTTCTTCTGCGTTTGCACGCCGCGCTTTGATCTTCGAGACCAGCTGACGTTTGGAATGATCTGGCATGCTCACGATTGCGGCAAGCACCACAGCTTTCAGCAAGTCAGGATGCGCCGTAATCATATAGCGGTCCCCGGTACCTGATCGGCAGGACGACGTAGCCGCTCAACCAGCGAGCGCAGGCTGGCTGTGAGCACGAGGGTTGCGCTCCCCATCTTGATGATCTCGATCTCGTCTCTGGAAATGAGCACATAGAGTGTGCTGCGTCCGATCCCGAGATAGCGACAGGCTTCGGGTACGCGCATGGCGATCGGTTCGATGGCCTGGGGCCCGCATTGCTCGCAAGGATGCTCTGTCGTGCTCGCAGATGGCATAGCCGTCGATCCTTTCATCTTTCGGGTGATGACGGACCGACCTTGGGAAGCATGGAGGGAACAGGCCGGCCCGCCATCAGCACTGAGTATCGATCGATTAGGGCACCCTGCGCCACATGACGTTCCTACGCCGCAGCTGTCGTTCTTTCGCCGCAGCGCAGAGGCGTGGGGGCAAGCACTCCAGTCAAATGCACCGATGCTCATCGGGACGGCGAAGGACGTCCGGGCGAAAGCGGGTTACCGAACGAAAACAGCGCAGAACGCCAAGCGCCGTCGCCAATCTGTTTGATAGCAAAGAACTTTTTGAAATTAGCGCCGCAGGGGCAATATGGGTGCCGTCGCATATTACTGAACGAAACCAACCACCTGCGCCCCGACCGACGGCGGCGCTTTTATCTCGCCCTCATTTTCTTTCTTCGTAAGCGTCCGGTTTCGGCACCTGAATTCCGGGGTGCAATTTTCGTCCATCGGGTGTTCTCCTGGTGGCCGGAGGTTGCATGGCTGGTCTTTCCCATTTTGATAATCCTGCGCGGCGCGAGTGGTGGTCGGTGCATGTCGAGGCGTGGCGCCGCAGCGGCTTGTCGCGGCGCAAATACTGCCGTGTGCACAAGCTGACCGAGACGACTTTCGTGCGCTGGCTCGACGTGCTGACGGACAGGAAAACGGCCAAGATCCGGGTCGAACGCGGGGCGGCCGAGCGTCGACGCAAGCGCAGCCGCAAGGGCGGCAAGCTGACGACCGACCGCCGCAACCAGGCAGCGCAGGCGTACTGGGCGATGCATGTCGAGGCGCTCGAATGGAGCGGAATGACGGTGCGCGAGTATGCGGCAGCGCTGGCAATCTCGCGTCATAGCCTCGCGCGCTGGCGCGATCTGCTGGCCGAACGGGAGGTTCCGGTCGACTGGCGGGCGCGGCTGCATCCGAGCGCGAGGCCGCCAATAAGCAGCGCTGCTAGTCCTAGGACTAAGGACAGGCTTAGTCCTAATAATCTGCCGCGAGTTGCAGATGCGGGGTTGACCGGCGGCGCTTTGCGTGGGCCCGAACAGGCGGACCGGGTGCAGCGCCGCAGCTTCAGCGAGGACGAGAAGCGCGCGATCGCGATGCAGACGCTCGAGCCTCATGTGACGGTCTCGCAGGTTGCGCGGCGGCACGGGATCGCGGCTTCGCTGCTGTTCCGCTGGCGCGCGCAGCTCGGGCTTGGAGCGAGCGAGAATGTGCGTCTGGTGACGGTGCGGGTTGAGGAGAATGGACGATGATGCTGCTTCCGGCAGGTACGAAGGTGCATCTGGCGCTGGGTCATACCGACATGCGCAAGGGGATCGATGGGCTCGCAACCATGGTGCAGGAAGTGCTCAGGGAAGACAGCTTCTCGGGTCACCTGTTCGCGTTCAGGGGGCGCAATGCGCGCATCATCAAGATCCTGTTCTGGGACGGGAGCGGGCTGTGCCTGTTCACCAAGAGGATGGAGCATGGCGGGTTCGTGTGGCCGAGCGTGCACCAGGTGGGCGAGAGCATAGTGCTGTCTTCGGCGCAGCTGGCGATGCTGATCGAGGGGATCGACTGGCGGCGTCCGGAGCAGCAGTGGAAGCCGCGAAAAGCGGGCTGAAAAGCTGCCGGAAACCCGCGCAAAACCGGCAGAAAAGCTTGAGAAAATGCGGTCTTCGTGGTAGCAGAATCCATGCGGCTCGAACTCGACAATCTGCCGTCCGATGTCGGTCTTCTGCACCAGCTGGTGCGCGACATGGCAACGTTGGTCGAGACCCGCGATGACGAGATCGAGCGCCTTCAGGCGATCATCAAAAAGCTCCAGCGCATGCAGTTCGGGCGCCGCTCCGAGCGGCTCGATCCCGACCAGCTGGTCCTGGGTCTGGAAGACCTCGATGCCGATATCGCCCGCATCGAGGAGCACCGTCCGGTCATCGCTGGCGATGCCGATGCGGTCAGACGGCGTGCGCACCGCGTGCCGCTGCCCGATCATCTGGAGCGCGAAGAGGTAGTGATCGACGCGCAGCACGAGGCCTGTCCGTGCTGCGGCGGTGCGCTTCATAGTATGGGCGAGAGCGTCTCCGAGATGCTCGACTGGGTGCCAGCAAAGCTGCGCGTCATCCGTACAACGCGACCCAAATATGCCTGCCGTGCATGCGGCAGCCTCGTTCAGGCTCCCGCTCCCGAGCGCGTGATCGCAGGCGGGCTGGCAACACCTGCACTGCTGACGCAGGTGCTGGTAAGCAAATACTGCGACCATACCCCGCTCTACCGTCAGTCGCGGATCTTCGCCCGTCACGGCGTTGATCTGGCGCGTTCGACGCTTGCTGGATGGGTCGGCGGTGCATGCTGGTGGCTCGGAGCCCTGCACGAGCGGCTGTGTGCCGAGGTGTTCGCCAGCGATCATCTGTTCGCCGACGATACGCCGGTTCCGGTGCTCGATCCGGGGCGCGGACGGACCAGGACCGGGCGCTTGTGGGTCTATGCCCGCGAACAGCGCGGGTGGGGCGGGCCTGCACCACCTGCGGCGGTCTATCTGTTCGCGCCTGATCGCAAGGCCGAGCGTCCGCTCGCCCATCTTGAGCGCTTCAAGGGTGTGCTGCACGTCGATGGCTATGCCGGGTTCGAGCGCCTCACGGCGAAGGGCGACATCGTGCTTGCCGCCTGCTGGGCGCATACGCGGCGCAAGTTTTATGACGTCCATCAGCAGACCGGCTCGCCGGTGGCGGAAGAAGCGCTGCGCCGGATCGCGGATCTCTATGCAGTTGAGGCGAAGGCGCGCGGTCGTTCTCCCGAAGACCGCCTTGCATGGCGCCGGTCGCTCAGCGCGCCGCATCTGGCCGCGTTCAAGCTCTGGCTCGAGGCGCAGCTGGCGCAGATCCCGCGCAGCAGCACGCTGGCCGATGCCATCCGCTATGCGCTGGCGCGCTGGGCCGGCCTCAGCCGGTTCCTTGACGACGGGCGCGTCGAGCTCGACACCAACCCGGTCGAGCGGGCGATCCGTCCGGTTGCGCTTGGACGCAAGAACCACCTGTTCGCAGGCTCCGATGGTGGCGGTCACCGCTGGGCGGTGATCTGCTCGCTGATCGAGACGGCAAAGCTCAACAAGGTCGAGCCATATGCCTGGCTCAGTGACGTCCTGACCCGCATGATCGACGACCATCCCGCCAACCGAATCGATGAACTGCTGCCGTGGAACTGGGCGCTTAGTCATCGCGCTGACGCCTGACGTGCAAGCACCGGACGCTGACCTTTCTTCAAATCAGACGCTTACGGACAAATACCCCACGCCGATTACGCCTGCAAGCGGAGTGCATCGCGACTGTATCCGGCGCTGCCAGCGACCTGCAGTGATAGCGTTGCGAGTGTGCTTCTGATTAGCAACCAAGCTGCAAAGTTTCTGTAGCGGCAGTGTCTAAGAGCGTCGCTAAATGATGCAACGCCAAGGCAGCGCAACGACGCGATCATCGCACACCAAGCGCCAGATATTCGGATTACGAGCGCACACGGGATACTCGACGATTGGTTGCAGCCACGCTCGTGGACGGCCTATGTGTCAGCTTCTGGGTCAATAATGTTGACGCTTTAATGTCGTGGTTTAGGGTGGGTGTGCGACGGTCGGCTTTTAGGCCGCGCATTCAATATAGAGGACATTGAACCGGCGACGAAGTTGGACCGTATGCGATCTGTCCGGCTTGCGCATTAGAAACTAAAATGCTGCCGTACGGCTTCCGACACCATTCGCGATATTTAAGAAAGGGTTGAGAATCGATCTCAGACGAAAGCGAAAGCTGGTGCCAATCCAAAGGTCGACGGATCAACATCTGGGCATTTCAGTTGGTGACCTAAACAGATACGATGGATTAAGTCCACCTACCCCCTAAAACGGCGACCATCGTCTTGCTGCGTTGCTCTGGAACTGCGCGCTTGCCGCTCATTCGACCAAAGTCTATGAGACGAGCGTCGGCAGAATCAAATGTCGATAAAGCGTGCCGGTAACGGGAACGCAGTGAGGTCTCGATAGGCCAATTCTGCGGCTGTCCCTGCAACTGTAAGCGGCGAGCGCGTAACATGGGTGGGGTTGGCTCCACAACCACTGGGCGGCAATTGTCGTCTGGGAAGGTATGTTTCGTGCGACAACCCGTGAGCCAGGAGACCGACCGGCGCGTGTCGCTCTTGCCGGGCTCATGGGATTGGCCAGGCGCGAAACGAATTTCGTCCGGGCGACGAGTAGCGGTTGGAGCCGCATCGGCAGGACTGCCGGGGGATGCACGCGTCCGTCCCTAGCAGTCTCGTCGACCGCACTCGTGCGGACGCTCCGGCCAAGTCGCCCGGCGCCCCGGAAATTCGTTCTCATGAAATACATTCACCTGTCGCTTCTGTCTTCCGTGCTTCTGCCGGCTCCATCGCTCGCTCAGACCATCGATCCCGCTGCCGATCCAGAGACATCCAACACCTCGATCGTCGTCACCGGGAACCGCGCCACCGATCCCATGCCGCTCGACCGGATCGGCGGATCGGTCACCGTCCTCGACGAGCAAATCCTCGACCGGAGGCAAGTCCGCGAGGTGTCCGACGTGCTCCGCGACGTCCCAGGGGTCGCGGTCGGACGGGTTCCCGGTCAGACACAGCTTCGGTTGCGCGGTGCTGAAGCCAACCATACGCTCGTCCTCGTTGACGGGATCGAGGTGTCGGATCCCTATGCCGGCGAGTTCGATTTCGGAACGCTTATCGCCGACGAGGCTTCGCGGATCGAGGTGCTGCGCGGACAGCAGAGCGCGATCTACGGGTCGGACGCGATCGGCGGCGTCATCCAGTACATCACTCTCGACGGCCGCGATGCGCCCGGGGCGGTCGCGCGGATCGAAGCCGGTTCGTTCGGCATGGTGAACGGTGCTGCCCGGATCGCTGGATATAGTGGCGATCTCGACTACGCGCTGTCCGCCACACTCAATACCACCGATGGCACGCCAGGCGCCCGGAACGGCACGCGCGATCTTGCGAACGACAGTGGTGCGGTCTCGCTGAAGACGACGTTCGCGCCATCAACCAATGCACGCCTCACTGGTGTATTACGCTACGCGCGCACCAATGCCGAATTCAACGACAGCGATTCCGATCCGGGAAGTCCGACCTTCGGATTCCAGGTCGATAGCCCCGGCAACCGCTTCGAGAACGAGGCTATCTATGTGCTCATCAGGGGCGAGCTAGACTTGCTCGACGATCGCTGGACCCAAGCGTTTTCGGCCCAGATCGCGGATACCCGGCGCGACGGTTTCGCTTCGACTGGACGCAGCTATGGCAGCGAGGGCCAGAGGTTGAAAGGGTCCTACGATACGACGTTGCGTATCGAGGCTGGCGGTCTGACCCACCGGGTCACGGCGGCTCTCGATGTCGAACGCGAACGCTTCCGTAACACCGATCCGACCGGCTTCGCATTCACCGGTCGCCGACAGATCGACAATGTCGGTCTCGTCGGCCAGTATGCGATCGATCTCGGAGACCGAGCGAGCGCGTCCGCATCCATCCGCAGGGACTGGAACGACCAGTTCGCCGATACAACCACGTACAGGCTTCAGGCGAGCTATCGGATCGCTGCGGCTACGCGAGTGCGCGGGGCCGTCGGATCGGGGGTGAAGAACCCCTCGTTCTACGAACTATATGGGTTCGTGGACGGCCGTTTCATCGGCAATCCCGACCTCAGGCCCGAGAAGTCGAGCGGATGGGAGATCGGGATCGACCAGTCGCTGTTCGGTGAGCGCGCTTCAATCGGGGTCACCTATTTCGAGAGCGAACTGGACGAAGAGATCTTCACTTCTTTTCCGCCCCCGAACTTCGTCGCCAGCCCTGGCAATCGCGATACCGTATCCAAGAGAAACGGCGTCGAAGTGTTCGGCGAGGCGCGCTTCGCGGAAGCTTGGCGCGTCAATGGAGCCTACACCTATCTGCGTTCCCACGAGGATGGCGCGCGCGAAGTGCGGCGGCCCTCCCATACCGCCAGCCTGGCTGTCGACTGGCGCGCTCCCAAGGATGCCGGAGGGGTCACGCTCGTTGCGCGCTACAATGGAGAGACGATCGACAGCGCTTTCATCGATCCCTCGTTCGTGCCGGTTCGCGTGCAACTGGACGACTACTTTCTGCTGAACGTCAACGCCGACGTGAGGGTGATGGATAATGTCGAGCTGTTCGGCCGAGTCGAGAATTTGACGGCCGCCGATTACGAGGATGTCTTCAGTTTCGCGACGCCCGGACGCTCGTTCGCCATTGGCGCGCGCGCGCGTTTCTAAGGAGAATTTCGATGACGGATGAAATGATAGCAAAGTCCGACATTGCGAGGTTCGCATGGCCTGTCACACTTGCCTTGGCGACGGTGGGCGGATCGCTGGTTGCCGCCTGCATGATGCCGTTCGTGGCTGTTACGATCGTGACCGCCGCGACCATGCGCCGCTCGCTCGCGTTAACGACGATCCTCGCGATCTGGGCGACCAACCAGTTGCTGGGGTTCACCGTCCTCGGCTACCCGCACACGGGATATGCGTTCGCCTGGGGCGGTGCGCTGGGCATCGCATCTATTCTCGCCATGCTCGCCGGTGCCATCATCATGGGAGAACAAAACGAGCTGAGCACCCTTCGGACATTTGGCGCCTTTCTGATCGGCTTCGCTGTTTACGAGGCTGCGCTATTCGGGTTTGCTTTGGTGGTAGGCGGGACAGAGACTTTCACGATGGCGATCGTGGGACAGATCTTCGCGAACGATGCATTATGGTTCGCAGGACTGTTGTTGGCGTCCTGGCTCCTCGCCAGAGCCGCTCCCACGCTATTCGGACCTTCTCCGCGAATACGGTTCGCCTGACATGGCGCAGCCGCGCATCGTGTCCCTCCTGCCGAGCGCGACCGAAATCGCCGTCGCACTCGGATTGGGAGAGAGCCTCGTCGGTCGCTCGCACGAATGCGATTATCCGCTTTTCGTAAAGGCATTGCCGGTCGTCACGTCGACCAGACTCGAGAAAGGACTGACGTCGCGGCAGATCGACGACCGGATCCAGGAAATCGTGAGGCAAGGACTGTCGGTATACGAAGTCGATACCGCGCTTCTGCGGGACTTGCGGCCCGACCTCATCTTGACCCAATCGCAATGCGCGGTCTGCGCGGTCACCCCTGCCGATCTGGAAGAAGCACTCGGCGACTGGATCGGAACCGCCCCGACGCTGCTGTCGCTGGCACCCGATACATTGGAAGATGTATGGAGCGATTTCGCTAAGGTCGCCGAAGCGGCGGGAATTCCCGAGCGTGCATCATCGGTCGTCGGTGACTTGAAGGAGCGGATGTCAGGGCTATCCCGAAGTAGCGCGGAGAGGATGGATCGCCCGCGTGTCGCCGCGATCGAATGGATCGATCCGCTGATGGCCGCAGGAAACTGGGTACCCGAACTAATCGAGGCGGCCGGCGGTCACCCATTGTTCGCGCGAGCCGGAGAACATTCCTCGTGGCTGAATTGGGACGACTTGATTGCCGCCGATCCCGATCTGATCGTTGCGATGCCCTGCGGATATCTGTTGCCACAAACGCTCGCCGATCTGGGGTCGCTCGTCGACCACTTCGGTTGGAAAGACCTTACCGCGGTTCGCAAAGGGAAGGTCTTTGCCGTTGATGGCCACCATCTTTTCAATCGTCCTGGCCCACGACTCGTCGAGTCGGCTGAACTGATCGCGCAGTTGGTTGGGGCGACGCCAACACAGGCATTGGAGATGGGACGGGATTGGATCTCCATCGATGGGGTTTGACGATGTTTTTCGCGCTATTCGACGCGAAACGAGCGCATCAGCCCTTGTTTTCAAAGCTGCGTACCGATACTCAAAATCAGCTGCATGCAAAGTTGCGCGCATTCAGCTTCAAGTTCGCACCGGTAACGGGAACACAGTGAGGCCCTCCAAGGTCAAATCTGCGGCTGTCCCTGCAACTGTAAGCGGCGAGCGAGAAATACTGGCGGGTCACTCCGCAACCACTGGACTGATTGTTTGGTTCGGGAAGGTGTATTTCAAGTGATGACCCGCGAGCCAGGAGACCGACCGGAGCGAGTCGCTCTTGCCTGATTCATGGGATTGGTCAGGCGCGGAATCATTTTCGTCGGAGCGACGATAAGCGGCTTGGATTGCTCCGAGCACGCCCGGTCGGCGTATCGCGTCCGTTGACCAGGCTGCTCGGCCGAGGTCCGGAGATCCAAGCCACTATATCGGCGTGAAGGGCTCAGAGCCCACGGAGAAAATACCATGTTCAAAACTAAAACGAGGGTTCTGGCACTCTCGGCTGCAATCGCATTTGGCTCTTCTGCCGCGGTTGCTCAGCAAACGGATATCGGGCCATTTCTACCCGAAGTGGGACAGGCCATAGCTGCGGCCGAGCAAGGTGCGCAAAACATCTGTGCTTCGAATGGCGGTCTGGCATCTTTCAACGTCATCGCATAATCCAGAACGCCGGTTATTTTGCGGCGCAATTTGAGTATTCATGCAACGGTTGATTCTCAGGCCACTTCGCATTGAATGAGAACGATGAACGGCGCTGGCTTAAACCCGGCGCCGTTTTCGACTGCGGTTCGCGACCGCCCTTTTGTCGACCGCTGACATTCTGAATTTTTCGCGACGATTTGTTGTGTCTCGGAGAGTGTAGCGCGTAGCTGCCGCTATACGATCAACTGTTTTTGGGCGTTCAGATCTCGTACCAGAATGGCTGGGATTGAGGCGCGTTACCAACGACAACCGGTTCTTCATGAACGACCGCTTTTGGCGATAGGTCGAATGCGCTGCTACCACCGAAATGGGGTCGATAGCCGAAGGTCTGCTTCCGGCAAGCCAGATCGATAAGCTGCCGGCCAATCAAATCGGCGTCTACTGCTTATCCGGGCACGATTTGGCATCGGCTTGAAGCTTTTCGAGGCGTTCTGTGCATACATCGTGGACGACGCGACCCAGCTCTTCGACTTGCTCACCGAGCCAATCGAGTTCTTCCTTGTTGATGCGGTAGTGCTTCGAGTAGCGCGCCTTCACGTAAGCTTCCTTGAGCTTCTCGAAGCGTGCGCGATCACGCTTCGTTTCACGCGGCCAGACGTAAGTAAGACGCGGGTCGATCCGTTCAGCCTGGGTGCGCAGGAATGCAAGATTGTGGTTATGCGGCGTATAGAAGGTGCAAACGAGCAGAACGCAGTGATAAAGGCGCTCAGCCGCTTGGTGCAGTTCAAACGCTGCTTTCTTGTTCCAGCCTCTTTTCGTGGCCTCGTTCCCCTGGATGAGAAACTGCTCGGCTGACGGCATCCACTCGTCAAAATACTCCTGAGCCATCGCCAGCGCCTGTTCCAGCGTCTTCGGCTTGGGCGTATGCAGGTCGGTGTCGTCGGATTGGTAGAGCGCAACCCCGTCCTCCTTCACATCCATGAAGAAGTAGCGCCCATGTGCCAGCCCGTTATTCACCTCTTGCAGGGTATGCACGATAAAATTGACCGGCGTCTGGAGCGTACCGGTAACGCCATATTCGCGCATTAGCCGGTCATCGAGCTTCGCCCAGTACTTCACCCTGTCAGTGAGTCGCTTGTCGTTGACGATGATCAGAAGATCAAAGTCGGAGCGGTATCCCTTGGCCGTGTGAGGCTCGTCGACCCAGGTCCCGCGAGCATAGCTGCCGTAAAGAATGACCTTAAGTATCCGCCCGGCCTTCTTCCACTCATGCTTAGCGAGCGCGAAGGCATCGTCGAATTCTTCGAAGATAAGCTGCACGACGCGCTCGATCTCGCGCTGCTTTTGCGGGGGAAGATGATCGAGGTCGGTCTTCATCGTTTAATCTCTAGCAAGCAGCCGCGAAGCTTGCACCTGCCGAGTGCATAAGGCGCGCAGTGACGGCGCACCCCAAAGCGCTGAGGAGCCGCGCGCCGCTGTGCCTAGTGTTAGCAACAATCCGAGAAGGATTGTCGTTAGCATTGTTAAGGGATGCTGGAGCCAAGCATTTCTGCGGGTTTGAGGCCTGTTTCGGTTCCTGATCGTCCGAGCTTTGGGTTCCTGATAGTCCGTGAATCCCGGTTCCTGATAGTCCGAACAGACCACAAGCTTATCCACAAGGCCCATCCCCATTTCTGGAGACGGGCTTTGATTTGGAGCGCTATCCACGAGCTACCGCAGTTTTTCAATCTGACTTTTGGGCAATCTTAGCCAAGTAGGCGTCATGCAACTGCACGCAAAGCTGCCAGTGTGCGCGCTTGCTTGATCTCCCGCACGCTCCGCAACTCGCCACCGTCCAATAGTCGCGCAATCTCTGCCGCCACTTGATCCGCCGCGATGATGAGCGCGGTATCCAGGTGCACATAGCGCTGGGTTACGCCGCGCGGGGCGTGACCGAGTAGGCCCGAGATGGTCAGTTCACTGAAACCTTGCGCCGCTGCCATGCTGGCAAAGCTGTGGCGCAGGGTGTGCGGTGTCACTTTGTCCAGGCCTGCACGCGCGCAGACTCGGCCCAGCACCCGAACGACGCCTACGAAATGCCCATCGCCCCAATCCGCCGGGAAGATGAAGGGCGAATGACTGGACAAAGCCTGAGCCTCCAGCACGTGCATTGCTGAGTCTCCGGCCACGCGGATCTGCGGACCGGACTTGGTATCCGGAAAACGGACGAGATTGTCGTCGGGCTGAACCCATGCCTTGTGCATTGCCAGCACTTCCATGCGGCGAAAACCGGTGAGAAGCATGACGCGGATCGCAGCGAGGCCGGCCGGGTGTTCGCCCTCGCGTTCCATCTGCGTCATCACCTTGCCAAGGTGACGGATTTCGCCAGCGCTCAGATATCGCTTCACCTTCTGCGAGGCCATGATGCGCACGCCTGTTGCCGGACTAACCTCAATAATGCCGAGGCGGCGGGCGTGATTGAGTAGAGCGCGAAGCGTGCTGATGGCGCGGGCAGCAACGCCTGAGCCGCCAGCCGTTTGCCCACCTCGGCTTGTGCGCCTCGCTCGGGCGGTTCGACCAGCCGCAATATCACCTTGCAAGCGTTCAATATCTGCCAATTTCAATTGGCTGACCACGCGATTGCCGATCAGCGGCTTAATGTGGAGTTCAATACGGCTTCGATCACCTGCGACCGATGACGCCTTGATGGGGCGGCGGTTTCGTCCGATCAGCCGACCGGCTTCGGCCTCGGCAAGATACCAATCGCAAACTGCTGCGATTGTCAGCCCCGTACGGACCGAGTGCCGTTCGGCGGATGGGTCGGCCCCGTCGATCACAGCGGCGAGCTTCTTTTGGGCGAGGTCGCGGGCTTGCTCGACAGTCAGAACACCATATTGGCCTATAACACAGCGACGGGTCCTCGCCTCTTGGTTTCGATATTGGATGATAAATGTTTTGGTGCCGCTGGGTTTAACGCGAACGCCAAAACCGCGCAGTTCGCTGTCCCAAAGAAAGGTGTCGCGCTCTCGGTTGGATTTGAGCGCCTCGACGGTGCGTTTAGTTAGTCTGGTCATGCGATTTGTCCTTGATTTGAGTTGTCATTCCTTTCGAAGTTGCTCCTGCGCTCCGGTGGCCCACGCGCTTGATATTTGCTTCCCCACACAGGTGCAGCATGGCCGGGGAAGCAGGGGGGAAGCAGTAGGAGGGAAACCGCCGGAAATCGCAGCGTACCAATGGGGACTCGATGTGAGAAACAAGCAATTGATATTGCCTGGAATATCGTAGATTTTACTGAATACGAAAACGATAGCGAAAATGCCGAGAGGCAGTTGCCAAGGTTGGGGTCGAGGGTTCGAATCCCTTCGCCCGCTCCAGTTTTCCATAGCAAGATCATGCAGTTAGGCGGCTTTCACAGCCGCCTTTTTTGCTTACGCGCTCCGTCAGGAACAAAAAGTAAGCAATACGTAAGCAGGAAATGCCCAGGAAATGCGTGGTTCTGGCGTGCTCCCGGCGGAAATAGGCCTATCCTCCATATTTCACGCCCCTCAAGGTTGCTCATTCGGCGTTCTTCCGCGTGCTCTCATCCTGACGCGAAAAGTTGCTTACGCGCCTTTCCGCTCCTGCTTACGCGGAGCTGTTTTTGCTTACGCGAACGATGAAAGGCCCGACGTCAATCTTAGCCGCTCGCTTGTTGCCAGCCGGGGAATGAGGCGCGGCGAGCGTCTCTGGTCCGGCGGCTTTGGAGCCGACCGCCACGAAGGTTTTGCGAATATCGCGCGCCCGCCCCAGCTTGTTCTTCAATTCTTGGAGCGTTTGCGTTATTGAATCAGGAACGATGGGGGAAATGTGTGTGAGAAAGAAATCGAGTAAATTCAGTGTCTAATGCCAAACAGATATTGGCCATGCTGCGCAGTCGAGCGGAAGGCGACGACGAGCAGTTCTATTCGATCGCTTTGCAGGTTGCCGCTGCTGAGGCCCGGCAGGGTCGCAGAGACACCGCAAACGACTTGCGCACGGCTGTCGATACGGCGCGCGCCGCGCGCGGTGTCAGCCCATCAATTCCTATCGTTTTCGCCCGCCCGCGCGGTGATCTTGAAGGTCTCCTCGATCTTCGCGAACCTACGGTGACGCTCGCCGACGTGATCCTCCCGGCCGCAGTCTCGGAACGGCTCGGCAATGCTCTTCTCCAGCAACGTCGACGGGACTGGCTGCGCGAGCATGGCAAGGCCCCTAACCGGCGGCTCCTGTTCGTCGGTCCGCCCGGATCGGGCAAGACCATGACCGCCGAAGCCTTGGCTGGCGAGCTGAAGCTGCCGCTCTTCATCATAAGGCTGGAGACGCTCATTACCCGCTTCATGGGTGAGACCGCCGCCAAGCTCAGGCTTGTGTTCGACGAGACCCTGCGCCGCCGCGCCGTCTATCTGTTCGATGAGTTCGATGCCGTAGGCGGGCATCGCACGGCCTCGAACGACGTTGCCGAGATGCGCCGCGTCCTCAACAGCTTCCTTCAGTTCATGGAGGAAAAGAGCGCCACCGATAGTCCGCTCGTGGCGGCAACCAACCATCCCGAATTGCTCGATAGGGCCTTGCTGCGCCGCTTCGACGACGTGATCGAGTTCGAGCTGCCCTCGGCCGAACAGGTGCGGGCCGTGGTCAAGGCCAACCTCAAGCCGCTGAAATATCCCCGCCTGGCTTGGTCCACCATCGAGAAGGCGGCGCGCGGCCTCAGCCAGGCCGAGATTGCGCGCGCAGCCGACGAAGCCGTCAAGGCCGCGATCCTCGACCAGCGCGACCAGATCGCCACGCCCGACATCATCGCTCGCCTCGCCGAGCGCCAAGCGATGCGCACCGCGTTCTCTGCGAAACACTGACCTGTGGCGCAACACGACCGACCGCATCTCGACATTTCGGGACTGGCTCACAGCGTTGCGTTCAAATCTCCGGGCAGCAATGCCCGGCAGCGCCCGCTCATCCGCATCCGCGAGGACCACGGCCAGCGCTTGATCGCCGAACTCGCTTCGGCCTTTCAACAGGCCGAACAGGCCCGACAGAGGCCGGACGGCGTTGCGCTCCTTCCTCCGCCGGACGGCACTTTCCTTGAAGTGGAGCTGTCGCCGCAAGCCGGCCCGACCACGCTCGAACGCACGCGGGAGAAAACCCGGCAAGGCGCTGTGACCTTCACCGAACAAGGCGCGCGTCGCATCGCCTTGTTCGTGCCCGACGACATGCGCGACACGCTCGAAGCGGTGTTCCAGGATTACACTTTCGGGCCGCTCAACGAGCGCACCGGCTCGCCCAAAGGGAAAACCCGCGTCGAGACGATCGAGCATATCCGCGAAGCGCGCATCCGCACCTTCTGGCGGGACGATCCCGCCGCATTGCCTGAAGACCCTCAAGCGGAAATGTGGTGGTCGCTGTGGTGCTTCCGCGACAGGGTTGACCGCGTTCTCGAAGCCGCCGCCCAGCTTGGGCTCCATGTCGGCGAGGGCGACACCTTCCTGCGCTTTCCCGAAACCATCGTCGTTCCAGTCTATGGTCGCCGTGCCGCGATCGAGTTGTTGCTGTTCGCCACTGGCGGCATTGCCGAGCTGCGGCGCGCCAGCGACAATCCTCATGTTTTCACCCATGACCTGCGCGACGAGGCGCGCGCGTTCATCGAAGACCTTGCCGAACGGACGATCTGGCCCGGCCGCGAGGCGCCGGCCATCTGCCTCCTCGATACCGGCGTCAATCGTGCCCATCCGCTCATCGAGCCCGCCCTGGCGGTCGAAGACCTCTTGAGCGTCGATCCCGCCTGGGGCGGTGACGATCATGCGCCAGGCTCCGGCCACGGCACCGGCATGGCGGGATTGGCGCTGCACGGCGACCTCGTGGCGCCCTTGGCCGATCAGGAACAGCGACGCCTTACCCACCGACTGGAGTCGGTCAAAATCCTGCCGCCCGCAGGTTTTCCCCCAAACGACCCGCACGCTTACGGTCCCATCACCCAAGGCGCCATCGCACGCGCCGAAATCCAGAACCCTGACCGAGCGCGTATGTTCTGCATGGCCGTTACCAATGGTGGACGTAGCGGTGCCGACGCGACTGCATGGAGCGCCGCCATCGACCAGGCCGCGGCCGGCGCCGAATCCGAGGATCAGGAGAACCCGGCGCCCAAGAGGCTCATCGTCCTCGCCGCCGGCAATGTCCCCGACCACGCCGATCCGGCTGAGATCGCGGACACCGATGCCTTTCCGGCCGAAGATCCCTGTCAGGCTTGGAATGCGCTTGCGATCGGCGGCTACACCGAAAAGAGCCAGATCGCGGAAGCCGGCTACGAGGGCTGGACGCCGATGGCGACCGTCGGCGCCGGAAGCCCCTACAGCCGCACCTCCTACCTCTGGCGCTCGGGCCAATCGCCGTTCAAGCCCGACCTCGTGTTCGAGGCAGGCAACCGGGCGATCAGCCCCGCGAAAACTGAAGCGATTGCCGGCCTCGACTCTCTTTCGCTTCTGACCACCGCGCGCGATGTCGGTCAGCGCCCGCTCGACAGCTTCTGGGCGACCAGCGCGGCGACCGCGCAGGCGGCCCGCTTAGCCGCGCAGATCGCGGCAGACGATCCCGACTATTGGCCGGAAACCATCCGGGCGCTGATGGTCCATAGTGCGCGCTGGACCCCGCCCATGACCGAGGCCATCGCTGCCTGCGCGGCCAAGCGCGACAAGGCGGATTGTCTCCGCCGCTATGGTTACGGCCTTCCCGGCCTTGCCCGCGCTCGCGCATCCGCGATCAACGATCTCGCGCTTGTCGCCCAAAGGGAGATTCAGCCCTTCCGCAAGGAGGCGTCAGGCGTCCGCTTCAACGAGGCCCATGTCTATCCGCTGCCCTGGCCACGCCAGATTCTCGAAGACCTCGACAATCTGCGTGTGCGGCTGAAGGTGACGCTCTCCTATTTCATCGAGCCCAATCCCAGTTTCGCCACGGCAATCGACCCGGCGCGCTACCAATCCTTCGGCCTTCGCTTTGACTTGAAACGGTCGCGGGAGACCACCGCGAACTTCCTGCGCAGGAACAACGCAGAAGGGCGCGAGGAGAATGACCCGCGGCCGGTGAATGAGAATAATGATGGCTGGCTGTTCGGTGAGCGCGCCATCTCGGCCGGATCGCTGCATGTCGACATCTGGGAAGGCCCGGCCGTCGAGCTTGCCGCCCGGAACATGCTTTATATCCACCCGATCACCGGCTGGTGGCGGGAGCGAACCGGGCTCAAGCGCTTCAACGACAGAGCACGTTACGCCTTGATCGTCAGCCTTGAGACGCCGGAAGCGGAAGTCGATCTCTATACTCCGATCGAAACGGCCATCCCGACACTGATCGGCGTCGAAATCGAAGGATAACGCGAAAAGCGGAGCCGTCCCGTGCCGACGAATGCACGGATTCAGCAGAGCTTGCCGACATACCGCCGGTGCCTTTTGTTTTCCGGGCAGGTTGAATGGCTTGCGGGGGAAGGCCTTCCCCTGCTGCCGAGCCCCAGCGGGTCTCGCCAGACCCCTTCGAGCGGGGACACCCCGCAACGCCCCTGAGCAGAACGCGGGGATCTGGTGAGCGCACTCTGGCGGCTAAGGCCGCCCAGGGTTCGCGCGTATTTCTCGGCCCGCGTGGCACTCTTGCTCTGGTCGGGGGCGCGGCAACGGCTGGCCCCCAGTGTCCGCGCGCACGCCGCCGCGCCGGCTGTCCGCCGCAAGGGTGCGTCTCTTTGTGGCGCCGCAAGCGGCCCGGTGCTTGGGGCGCTGCCCCTGGCGCACTTCGGAACGTCTTCCGCCCAGCTTCCTGCGCTTCGCTCCGTGCAGCCGGTTCCCCGCGAAGCCGTCCCTCCGTTTGCACCCCCGGTCTCGCCGACGGGCAGGGTTTCAGCGCGGCGCTTCCCGCTGCGCGGAAACCCAAGGAGTAGGAAGATGACCAAGATTGTTCAGATCGAAACCAGTGCCGCCGAGCCGGTGTCGGGCATCGAGATTTTCGTGCCCCTCAACAAGCTCAAGAAGTCGCCGAAGAATGCGCGAAAGGTGCCGCACGGCGAGGCAGCGATCGAGGCGCTGGCGGCGTCCATCCAGCACAAGGGGATGATCCAGAACCTTGTCGTGGAACCGGAGACGAAGGACGGCGTGCCGACCGGCTGCTATTTCGTCACCGCTGGCGAGGGCCGGAGGCTGGCGCAGTTGCTGCGCGCCAAGCGCAAGCAGATAAAACGGACGCAGCCCATCCGCTGCTATCTCGACACCGAGAACGACGCGGCGGAGATCAGCCTTGACGAGAATGTCACCCGGACGCCGATGCACCCCGCCGACCAGTTCGAGCGGTTCCATGAACTGTCCCGCGACAAGGGATGGGGTGCGGAGGAAATCGGTGCGCGGTTCGGCGTGTCCCCTGATGTGGTGAAGCGGCGGCTGCGTCTCGGTGCGATCAGCCCGAAGCTGATGGATGTGTATCGGCAAGACGGCCTTACGCTCGACCAACTGGCCGCGTTCACCATCACCGACGACCATGCCCGGCAGGAGCAGGTCTTCGAGAACCTGTCATGGAACAAGGAGCCGTGGATCATCCGGCGCGATCTTACCGCAAGCAATATCCCGGCGACTGACCGGCGGGCGGTGTTTATCGGGGCGGACGCCTATGTCGAGGCGGGCGGCACGATCATCCGTGACCTGTTCACCGAGGATGACGGTGGTTTCTTCGAGGATGCAGGCTTGCTCGATACGCTTGTGGTGGAGCGGTTGCGCGAGATCGCCGGGGAGGTTCTGGCCGAGGGCTGGAAATGGGGCGAGGTCAGCATCGACTTCCCCCACGGTCATGGGATGCGGCGTTATTATCCGCAGCATATCGCCCTGTCCGATAAGGACGAGGTGCGGCTGTCGGAGGCAGCGGAAGCCCATGATGCGCTGATCGAAGGCTATGACTCTTATGAGGACATGCCCGAGGCCGTGGCGGCGAAGGCGCAGGCGTTGAGCGACGAGATCGATGCGCTCTGCGCCAAGCGTTCTGCCTATGATCCTGCGGTGATCGAGCGTGGCGGCGTTTTCGTTTCGCTCGGCTCCACCGGCGAGGTGAAGATCGAGCGCGGTTATGTCCGTGCCGAGGACGAGCCGCAGCCGGAAGCGGACCCGGAGGACGACAGCGACGGCATCCGTGTGGAGGACGGCGGAGCCAACGAACACGACGAGGATGCGGACGAAGAAGTGGAATTGGGGGAGGCCGACGCGGGCAAGCCCATTTCCGACAGCCTCATTCGTGACCTCACGGCGCATCGGACGCTCGGCCTTCGTCTGGCCCTTGGCGAGCAGCCCGACATGGCGATGGTCGCGTTGACCCACGCGCTGGTGCTGGACCTGTTCTATCATGGGTTCGGCAAGTCCTGTCTCACCGTCACCGCCAAGAGCGAAGACCTCACCACCCACGCCGAGGGCATCGCGAACACCGAGGCGGGCGAGGCGCTGGCGGCGCGGCATGACCAGTGGGGCGAGCAGCTTCCGGGTGAGACGGCGGACCTGTGGTCGTTTCTCGCCGGGCTGGACGCCGAAAGCCGCACCGCATTGCTGGCGCATTGCGTGTCGCTCACCGTCAATGCGGTGAAGGTGCCGTGGGAACGTCCCGTCACCCGCATCGAGGCGGCGGACGGGCTGGCGCAGGCCATCGGGCTCGACATGACGGCGACGTGGACCGCGAACACGCGTAGCTATTTCGGGCGCGTCACCAAGGCTCATATCGCGCAGGCGGTGAGCGAGGCCATCTCCCCGGAGGCAGCGGAGCGCATCCAGCCGTTGAAGAAGGAAGCAATGGCCGACGAGGCGGAGCGGCTTGTCGCCGGAACGGGATGGTTGCCAACTGTGTTGCAAACCGTCGAGCCGGAAGCCGAAGCGCCGGAGGCCGTGGAGGTGAAGGAGGAGGATTTCGAGACGGACGCGCAGCCGTCCGAAGCGGAGGCCCCCAATACCGAAGCGCAGGACGGCGGGGATATGGTGGAGCCGTTGGAAGGCGAGCAGTCGCACTATGCGGTAGCCGCTGAATAGGTGACGGGCCGGGGCTGCTATGGCGGTCCCGGCCTTACCTTTGACGAGAGGCCGAAAAATGCGGCCGCGCCCTGACCGGGCGCGGCCGTTCCTGTTTCATAGGCGGGGTTGAATGCCTACCAAGCTCCGCGCGCTATTGTGGGGGGGTAATGTGAGATGCCGCACGATTCCGTCGTTGCTGCCCATGCTGATCGTCGGCCGCTGCTTCCCGCGCCGGCTCCCGAACCACGCCTCGGCTATGCCCAACAGGTCGGTATTGATCGGGCGGCTCAGGAAATGGTCGATCAATTCCTCGCTCAGATCGGGATCAGGAAAGACCATATAGTCGCCCGTAGCCTGTAAATCGTCCAGGCTCTGCTTGTCGTCCTCAAGGCGTTTCTGGAACATCTTGCGCGGGAGCACGACATCGGGTTGGGCAATGGCGAACGACTCAGCGTAGATCGGCGCCATAAAGTCGATGACATGATCTTTCGTCTGCACCCACATATGGAAGCCATCGTTGCCCCAACTGAACTTACCGCCCTCATCCTTGCCATAGAAGATGCACTTGGGAGCATCATCGACACAGAGCGCGAATCCGCCCGCAACCGCCGTGGCGGCAATTCCGTAGTGCTTATTCAACAGATACGACCCGACGATCGAGAAGAACGTGCAACCACGTTCAACATTCCCCTCATCTTTGATGACGCCATGAATAATCTGATGGACCCGGTTATATTCGGGCATTGGCAGAACAAATTTGCTCATGGACACTCCGCAGTCACATCGGCCGAGCCTTGATTGCCTTGGATCAACCGAACAAGCCAGGCAGCAACGGCAGGGGCTCGCCGCGTGCCGCGCGGGCCGCATTACCTGCGGAGGCTACCGTCACCCATTCCACGCGCCAGTCGATCCTCCACGACACGACCGCCACACGGCCTCTCGAAAGGCTTGTCTGGCCGAGGTTCGCCCGCCTTCCCGCAACAGCAGCGGGCGGCTTTTTTCCGCCGCCGGGCGAGCCCGGCTTTGCATCGCGAAGCAAAAAAGCCGCCCGCTGCCGCCAGCCACTGCGTTCTGTCCTTCGGATGCAGGTCGGTCATCCCCCGTCCGGGCGACAGCCATCGAGGCCGCAATGGGTGCGGTCCCGAGGCAAGAAAGGACTGACGACATGATCCGCGGCATCTTCACCACCACTGAGAATGGCTACACCGGCGAAATACGCTCCTTCGGAGTCCGTGAGCAGGTTGAATTGCGCCGGGTTGAAGGCAAGGATAACGACAAGGCGCCTGACTTTCGCATCCATCCAGTCGACGACGATCGCATCGACTTCGGCGCTGCATGGGCGAAGACAAGCAAGGAGAACAGGGCTTACGTCTCGTTCAAGCTGACCCTCCTTGGTGGCACGCCGGTCTATCTCAGGCTGTTCAAGGACGAAACGAGCGGCACTTACGAGCTGGTTTCCGACTGATCCTATAGCGCCCCGACCATCCAACGGAGCGGGGCGCTACACTCTCGGCCATCTCACGGGAACAGGACGCTATTGACCTGCTCTAAGCTCCAATAGGGATCAATGAATGGACATTTATAGCTGGGTCCGAGCTGCTCCTGTTCTGCATCCTCGAAAAAAGCCTTGGCAGCATCGTGCAGGCCTTCAGGAATAATGAGAAATGCTGGATCGGATTCCTCGAAACTGAGGTCGCCAACGATCCGCCATTCGCGTTCCCATTCGAAGAAATAAGAGGCGCTGCCGTATAATCCCGGCTGATCGACAAAGGGCGCGATCTTCCAGACAGGACTTTCGGGGTCGCCGACCGATTCTTGTATCATCGCTCGCAGCGCCAGTGCGTGCGGCGTATCTTGATACGCATACATGATCGGTCCGCCGGCTCGTGCGACGATGAAATCTTTTCGAAATCCGATGCCATAAGACCCTCGCTTGTCTGCGAGGCGTTTGAGTTGATGAAGCGGCACCTCGCTAAACCACACGCATTTCGGGGATTCGGCGTAATTCTTTCCGCTTCCGAAGCGATTGCGTGCCTCAACCCTCCTCTCAGAAAGAATAGATATTGAATTGTCATATTCACTCTGATGGGCGGACTTTTTTGTGAAATGAACTACGAACGGAGACATATCGTGCCAATCTGGATGTGTTGACCCGACTAATTTCTGCGTCACTCTTCGTGCCCCCCTTGGCCTGGCAATCTACGCGACCCTTGTATCTTGATCCGGCCGACATCGAGAGAATGCAAGTCGCCTAGTAACTCGATCGAATGCGCCGCTCGCGCGGCGCCGTGCTTGGGGCTCTGCCCCCGGCGCACTCCAAGCGGCTTCCGCCCAGCTTCCTCCACGCAGCAGCCGCGTTCCGTGCAGCCGGTTCCCCGCGAAGCCGCGTTCCGTTTGCACCCCCGGTCTCGCCGACGGGCAGGGTTTCAGCGCGGCGCTTCCGCTGCGCGGAAACCCAAGCCCAATGAAAGGAAGACCCATGACCATCCACCACCTTGCTACCCGGTTCGGCCGCAACAGTCATCAGATCGGCGGTTATGAGCCGCTCGACAATGAGGCGCTGTATCGCCACGTCCCGTCCATCTTCGCCCGCGAGGCGCACGACAGCCGTTCCGAGCGGTATGTCTATGTCCCCACCATCGACATCGTTGAGGGGTTGCGCCGGGAAGGATGGTTCCCGTTCTTCGCCGTGCAGTCCGTCCCCCGCGACGGCAGCCGCCACGGCCACGCCAAGCACATGCTGCGCCTGCGCCGGGATGAGGGTATCGGCAAGCCCGAGGCGGCCGAGGTCATCATCGTGAACAGCCACGATGGCACCAGCGCATATCAGATGTTCGCCGGTATGCTGCGTTTCGTCTGCACCAACAGCATGATTGCAGGCGAGCGGTTCGAGGAGGTCCGCGTGCCGCACAAGGGCAATATCGAGCACGACATTATCGAGGGCGTTTACACCGTGGCCGAGGACTTCCCCCGGCTGATCGACGCCAGCGCGGCAATGAAGGAGGTTCGGTTGTCCGAGGTTGAGCAGCGCTTGCTTGGCGAGGTCAGCCTTGTCGCCCGCTATGGCGACGATGAAAGCCCGCTCACCCCCGAGCAGATCATCGCGCCGCGCCGCTACGAGGATCGGGGCGATAGCCTGTGGACCACGTTCAACGTGATACAGGAGAACGTCATTCGGGGCGGATTGCATGGCCACAAGCACAATGCCGAGGGCCGTATCCGCCGCAGCCGTTCGCGCCCGATCAACGGCATCGACCAGAATGTGACGCTCAATCGCGCGCTCTGGACACTGGCCGAGGGGATGCAGCGCCTCAAGACGGGTTAACCGTTTCAAGCCGCAGGGCTGGACCGTCCGGCCCTGCGGTTTCGCTTTTACCGTCCGCATGACGCTGCCGACCCGCTCCCCGGATCGGCGGCGGCCGCGCTTCCCAATGGTCCGCGCGGCCGCTGAAAGAGGCGCGCTCGCCGGGCGTTCGCCCGGCTCGCGGTGTCTGATGCCACTATGCCAAGACGACTATAATAGTCGTTTTGATGGCGTATAGCGCCGGGCTCGTGAACGTGACCGCGCATGATTACTTCCCGCCAGGTGCGGGCCGCACGCGCGCTTCTCAATTGGACCCAGGAGATGCTTGCCGACGAGGCCCTTGTTGCGTTGACCGCGCTGAAACGCCTCGAATCCGAGAATAACCTGCCCGTGCGCGAAGATACGCGCCATCAGGTGGTCAAGGCGCTGGAGGAGGCGGGCATCGTCTTCCTTGATTCGGAACGCGGCGAAGGCGTTATGTTGGTGCGCGGTGCGGTGGAGAAATCGCGGAAGTAATGGGCGCCGATGCTCGCCCGGCTATACTCTCCGCGTCATCCGGCCATAGCGTGGATGGCGTGATTACTTCGGTCCATTGTGGTGTATAAGCCATCAATCTGCGGGCGCACGGAGCAATAGCTGAAGGCGGAACGAGGCGATGGCGATAGCCGCTTTCGAGGACCGTGCACCCGACGCACCGCACGTCACCGACTATGACGAACGCCATGTCCGCACCTACTGGCGGCTGCTTGATGCGGCGGACGAAAACGCCGACTGGCGCGAGGCCGTGCGGATCATTTTCGGGATTGAACCCGAGGCTGAACCCGAACGCGCCCGCCTTGTGCATGATTCCCATCTCGCGCGCGCCCGATGGATGACTGAGACCGGCTATCGCCATTACATGCGGCCGCCCCAACTGTAGGTGCGGGCCGGGGTCACACAGTCGAAAATGCGGAAACCTCGTCAAATCGCTGACTTTAATCCGCTATGCGCCTCTCCGCCCGGCAGGGCTTCTCGACGCTCGCACGGCTGAGAACATTCCCTGACGCGCTCCATAGAGAGCCACGCTTGGGAGGATTGCCGTGCCGCCTGAGAGGGACTGGCGCGCGCCCCCGGACGAAGCCGGGGACGAGGCGCTGCAATATTCCGACATCGCCATCGGCTATCTCAGCCGCAATGCCCGCTATCGCGCTGACTATACCCGCGCGCTCGGCCACGTGAAACGCGGCGCGACCACCGCCGACGAGGCGACCGCCGCCCTGGTGAACCGCTGGGGCATCAGCTACCACGCCGCGCCTGGCGCAGCCTTCGACCGCAAGCTGGCGGTCGCGCGCCCCGACCTGTCACCGGCCAGCATCATCATAGCGCCAGTGCTCGCCGGCCTCGGCGCCAGCCCCCTCGACATGGAGGCGCTGGGCGACATTCGCGCGCAGATTAGGATGGGCGACTTCCTGCATGTCATCCTCGCCGATCCTGATGGCGACGAACATCTGTGCGTGTGCGGTTCGTGCCGCCGCCCAATGGCGGTGATGCTGCCGATCGAGCTCGATCCCCTCGCGCGCCTCGCGTCCGCCGAGCGCCTGTGCCGCCGCCTCAGCGGCATGGCGGCCGGCCCACCGGCGCTGCGTCCCCCGCCCTTCCGGCGCGAACATCTCCTCACCCTGCTGCAAGTGCTCGACGGCCGCCGCGCCGGCGCCAGCCAGCGCGAGTTGGCCGCCTCTCTGATCCATCCCAAGGTTCGCCGTTACACTCCCACCAAATGGACGGACAGCGCTGAGCGCAAGTGCATCAGGCGCTGGCTCAAGGAAGCCATCGAACTGCGCGATGGTGGCTACATCCGGTTGCTGCGCGGCGGCTGAGGGGGACATTCCCAACCCAGTCTCCGGCGTCCCCTTCTCCGCATAGGGGGCATTTCGCCACCATTCCCTTCTGTCCGCCGAACCCCTTTTTCGGGGCCGGCCATCACCAGGAGGATCATCATGGCCGAGCCTGTCGCCGCCACAACGCCACGCTATCTCAAGACGCCCGACGCGGCGATCCATCTCGGCCTCTCGACCCGCACGCTGGAAAAGCATCGCTGCTACGGCACCGGCCCGGTGTTCCGCAGGCTCGGCGGCCGGATCGTCTATGCAATCGACGACCTCGACGCCTGGGCCGCGCTCGGCACCCGCCGTTCGACCTCCGATCCGGGCAGCGGCGTCGTCCATCCCGCCAAGCGCTTGCCCACCGATTGCGTGCGCCGCTGAGCACCGATGCCCACCGCACGCTCCCTTTCAGGCCGGTCGAGCGCCGAGCGCACGCAGCTTGAGCTGTTCCGCTCGGTCCCCGGCGACCTTGCGGCCCGCGACGCGCAGGACTTGATGGCCTGGCCGTTCTTCTCGCTCGGCAAGGCCCGCCGCACCGCGCCCATCGACTTCCGCATGGGCGCGACATGGATTTCGGTCGAGGCCGTCCCCGAGCATGGCATGGCGAATATTTGGGACGCCGACGTGCTGATCTGGGCGGCGAGCCAGCTCATCGAGGCGCGTGACGCCGGACGGCCGACCTCGCGCCTGATGGTGACGACGCCGCACGAGATACTGGCGTTCACCCGGCGCGGCACCGGCAAGGCGAGCTACGAGCGGCTGAAGGCCGCGCTCGACCGCCTGCAATCCACCACCGTCGCCACTTCGATCCGGCAGCGGCACCAGCGCCGCCGCCACCGGTTCTCATGGATCAACGAATGGCGGGAACTGGCGGACGGCAACGGCCGTTCGCTCGGCATCGAGCTGATCCTGCCCGATTGGTTCTATGCCGGCGTGCTCGACCGCGCGCTCGTGCTGACCATTGACCGCGCCTATTTCGACCTGACCGGCGGCCTCGAACGCTGGCTCTACCGCATCGTGCGCAAGCATGGCGGCCGCCAGCAGGGCGGCTGGAGCTTTGACGTTCCGCATCTCTATCTCAAATCCGGCGTGCTCTCGCCGCTGCGCCGGTTCGCGTTCGAGCTGCGCGCCATCGTCGCGCGCCAACCGCTCCCCGGTTACGTCCTCACGCTCGAACATGCGCTCGGCCGCGACCGGCTGAACTTCACCCCCATCCCCGTCGATCCGTTCGACGCCGCCATGCGCCGCGTCGGCCTCAAGCCTGTGGAGAACTGGCCATGAGGTTCGGACTATCGGGAACGGACGGATTCGGACGATCGGGAACGCGAGACTCGGACTTTCGGGAACGCGCGATGCTCGCAAACCCGCAGAAATCCTCGCGGAATCGGTCCCCTTCTAACGGTGCTAATAGAAAAGAATCCTTCGGATTCTTGCTAACGGCGCACGCGGCTGTGAACAGCACGGCCATGTTAGCAGGCTCGGCGCACGGTCGGCGGACAAGCCGCCGGCCTCGGCTCGCGCCCATAGCGATCCCCATCCCCGGAGACCTCCCATGATCGACGACCGGCCCCCCGCCGTGCGCGGCGGCGGCGCGTTCAGCGCGCTCGCCCGCGACGGTCTCACCCATGTCGAACTGACCTGGATCGAGAAGAAGCTGGAACATTGGATACGCTTCGGCCGGATCGCCCATGACCGCATCCTGACGCGCCGAACCCGCGTCGTCGGCTTCCGTCCGGGCGCCGTCTTCGCGTTCGTGCGCTGGGCGGCCAACGACTTCGGCACGATCGTCTCGCGCATCGACGTGGTGCGCGCGGTCGCGGCCAACGAGCCCTATGCGACGCTGCCGTTCGTGCGGCCAGGCGGCGACATCCTGCTCAAGATCGAGGGCTGGCCCAAGGTCCAGCAGGTGCTCGCCGCAATCGACGCGGTTGAGGCGGCCGGCGTCGATCCCTGCGACGCGGCGGCCGACCATTGGCGGCACGTCCACAATCGCATCGCAGCCGGCCATCAGCCGCGCCTCTACACGATCGCACGCCATTGCGCCTGGCTCAAGCGCCGGGAGATCGAAGGATGAAGCGCCGCCGCACTGTCATGGCGACGGCCATCGCCGCGTCCGCCTTCGCCGCGGCCTTCGTCGCCGTCGCCGTCGCCGATCCGCTCCCGCGCGTCATCTGGAACGCCAGCGCCAGCGCGCCGATCGGGCTCTACCGCATCCATCCCGACCGCGACCCGCCCACCGGCGCGCTGGTCGCCATGGCGCCGCCCGAGCAACTTTCCCGCTGGCTGGCGGCGCGCGGCTATCTGCCCGAGGGCGTGCCGCTCCTGAAGCATGTCGCGGCGAAGGCCGGGCAGCGCGTGTGCAGGAACGGCGATGCCGTGAGCGTCGATGCCCGGCGCGTCGCCATCGCCCGCGCGCGTGACGGCCAGGGCCGTCCGCTGCCGGTCTGGCAGGGATGCCGCACCCTGCGGCCGGACGAGCTGCTGCTGCTCAATCCCGCTCATCCCGACAGTCTGGACGGCCGCTATTTCGGCCCGCTGCCGGCCTCCGCCGTCATCGGACGCGCCACGCCGCTCTGGCTGCGCGCGCCGTCCCCAACACCTTCCACCCCCGAAGCCAAGGAGATCGGCCATGCAAGTGAATATCTTTGAATCCACCACCAACGGCTATGCCGGCCGCGCCCGCTATTTCGGCATCAACGAACAAATCGTGCTGGTCACGCTCGATCCGAGCGACGCCGAAAACGCGCCCGATTACCGCGTCCACCTCGACGACGAGGACGGCCCCGAAGTCGGGGGCGCGTGGAAACGGGTCGGCGAGCGCGCCGGTGACTACATTGCGCTGGAGATCGACAGCCCGCTTTTCCCGGCGGCGTTCCGGCCGGTGCTGTTCCGCGCCGATGATGATGGGCGGACGTTCCGGCTGTCGTGGAAACGCCCCCGGCCGCGCGACGATCGGAGCTGATCGGTGCCGTCCCCGATCATCCCTCTGCTCGCGGAAAGGCCGTCTCATCCCTCCGTCCCGCTCGGTCGCAGGCCGGCCGGCGCGCGCAGCGAAGGTCAAGGGCGGCCCCCGGCCGGCGCATCGCGCGCACCCTTTACCGGAGCGAGCACGCTGGCAGGCTGGCGGCGGAGCGGGGGCGGGTCGGCCGCCATGCTCGCGGTCCTGCTGCTGCTTGCGCCGGGCGCTGCGCCCGTTGCCGCGCTGGCGCAGGACACGCCGCCGGAGCGATTGACCGCACGCCATTCCTATGCGGACCATGTAGCGGACGCGGCCCGGCGCTTCGGCATCCCCGAACGCTGGATATGGGCCGTCATGCGCGTCGAGAGCAACGGCGATGTCCGCGCCGTCTCGGAGGCCGGGGCGATGGGCCTCATGCAGATCATGCCCGGCACCTGGGCGGGCCTGCGCACGCGCCATCGCCTCGGCTCCGATCCGTTCGATCCGCGCGACAACATCTTGGCGGGCGCGGCCTATCTGCGCGAGATGCACGACCGCTACGGCAACGTGACGGCGATGCTGGCGGCCTACAATGCCGGGCCGGGCCGCTACGACGAACATCTGTCGCGCGGCCGTCCGCTGCCCACCGAGACGCGCGCCTATCTCGCAAAGCTGGCGTCGATCAGGGGCGGTTCGGACGACAGCCAGCTTGCCGCCGCACCGCCGTCCGATCCCTTCGCATGGCGTCGCGCGGCGCTGTTCGCGGTGCGGCCGGGGGCGCTTTCGACCGCGCAACCGTCCGCCGATCGCACGGCGTCCGACGCGCAGCCGGAGCGGCCGACCGACGACCGCTCCGGGCTTTTCATGGCCGATGCTGCTCCACCTTCCAACGGCCTGTTCGTCCCGCTTTCCGGCCGCTCCCCGCCATGAGCGGCTCCCGCGCGCTCTGGCGGGTTTCGGCGCACGCTTTCGCAGCGCCGGAAGGGAGCAGGGCTGACTTTCTGAAGGGGGAAGCTGGAGGGCAAGATAAAGGGCGGCAATGTGCGGAGCCCCTGCGCCTCGGTTGTGGCCTTGATTCTCAAGGCTTTTGGTCATTGCTGCGCAATGTGCGCGGAAACCGCGCAATGTGCGGCGAGAGCCGAAAACCAGCAGACAGCAGGGTTTGCCGCACATTGCGGCGTTCCGCGTCATGAGCCGTGACGATGATTTCCGTGTCCGGCCAGGGCGTATCCGCTCGCGGGGAAGCCAGCGCGCGCTCCCGATCATTGCCCAGGCGCTTGCCGCCGCCCAGCGTGCGGGCGGTCATGTTTCGCGCCGTGGCCGCATCGTCGCGCCGGGGCGCTCGACCTTCGGGCGGGGCCGCGTGGCGAGCGTGCGCGCCACCCACCGGCTCGGCCACCGATCGCGCCAGGTCGTCGTCAAGGCGCGCGTGGTCCGGCATGGCGGCCGCGCCTCGCTCGCCGCCCATCTCAACTATCTGCAACGCGATGGCGTCACCCGCGACGGCGAGCGGGGCGTGCTGTTCGGCGCCGAGGCGGACGGCCTCGACCGCAACGAGTTTGCGGCGCGCTGTGAGGACGACCGCCATCATTTTCGCTTCATCGTCTCGCCCGAGGACGCCGAGCAGATGCGCGACCTCAAGGGCTTCACCCGCGAACTGATGACGCGAATGGAAAAGGATCTCGGCACCCGCCTGGACTGGCGCGCGGTCGAGCACTGGAACACCGACAACCCCCATGTCCACATCATCGTGCGGGGCGTCGCCGAGGACGGGCAGAACCTCGTTATTTCGCGCGACTATATCCGCGAAGGGATGCGGGCGACTGCGCGCGAGATAGTCACCCAGGAACTCGGCCTGCGCACCGACCTTGAAATCCGGCAGTCGCTGGAGCGGCAGGTCGAGGCCGAACGCTGGACCGAGATCGACCGCGACCTTTCCCGCGCCATGCAGCGCGACGGGCTGATCGACATGGCGCCTGAGCCCGGCGTGCGGCCGGATGGCGACCATGTGCTGAGGATGGGGCGGCTGCGCAAGCTGGAGCGCCTCGGCCTCGCCAGCGAGATCGCGCCCGGCAAGTGGACGCTGGCTGGCGGCGCCCAGGCGGCGCTGCGGGAGCTGGGCGAGCGCGGCGACATCATCAAGCGGATGCACAAGGCGATGAGCGACCGCGGCATCGACCGGGGCGCCGGCAGCTATGTCCTCGACGCCGATCCGGCCCAGCCCGTTATCGGCAGGCTGGTCGATCGCGGCTTGCATGACGAGCTGACCGGCAAAGCCTATGCGATCGTGGACGGCATCGACGGGCGCACCCACCACATCCGCTTTTCCGACATCGAGGCGACCGGCGATTGCAAGCCGGGCGCGATCGTCGAGCTGCGCCATTTCGAGGACCGCAAGGGCCGGCAGCGGGTGGCGCTCGCCGTCCGGTCGGACGCGGACTTGTCCGCGCAGGTCCACGCGCCGGGCGCCACCTGGCTCGACCGCCGCAACTTGTCGAGCGACGGCCGCGACCTCGGCGGCGGCTTCGGGACCGAGGTGCGCGCCGCGATGGAGGCCCGCGCCGAGCATCTGGCCGATGAAGGGCTGGCGCGGCGGCAGGGCCAGCGCATCATCTTCGCACGCAACCTGCTCGACACGCTGCGGCGGCGCGAACTCGACGTGGCCACCAAGGACTTGTCGGCCGAAATTGGCCTGCCGCACGCGCCGTCCAAGGCCGGGGAATATGTCGCGGGCACGGCGCGCCAGCGCGTCACGCTCGCCTCGGGCCGCTTCGCCATGATCGACAACGGGTTGAGCTTCCAGCTCGTGCCCTGGTCCCCGTCGCTCGACCGCCAGATCGGCAAACATATCTCGGGCGTCATGCGGACCAATGGCGGCGTCGATTGGTCATTTGGGAGAGGACGAGGGCTGGGGCTTTAGTTGAAGGGATTGAGTAGCTAGCGGGCTGGTTAGTTCGGCAACTGGATTTTGCGAAAGCCGTCGATCAAATAGCGCGCTCACCGACGATCGCATTGTAGGGTTCGACCCTAGCGGTCCCTGCCTCCCTGTCGAGAAACAGAAAATGACATTGAATGTCGTCGGTGTTCCGCTCGACATGGACGTGAAATCGGGATTGTTGGTCAGCGAGAACGATCAGGTGGTCCATTAGCAGATTCCAGAATCTTTCTTTGAGGCGTGCTACTGCCAGCAGGTCAATGTCTTGGGCGTCCGTCAGGTATCGCTTCGCCGATCCACGATGCAAATGCGCCCCGGACAAGTTCCAGATTTCTTCGATATCCGCGCGCGTGATCGTATTGCCGTGCCCGTCGCCGTCGAAATGCCACCGGCCTTCGCCGACACGTTGCATGATAGAGGGCGTCGGAAAGAATGCGGGATACAGTGCTTCCAGCGCCCTGAAGATAGCGCCCGGCTCATACCTGTCACGAAACGCTTTGTGCGTTTCGAAGTCGCCCTGCGCGGCCAGGCACGCGATCGCCAGACACTCGGCGGCGAGACGGAGCTGCAACTGGCAAAACTCGTGTATAAGCAACGGTGCCATGTTGCCGGTCAACAGGTCGTCCACGCATCGAAGCCGCGCACGAATTTCGTCCACGGCTTTGAAGTAAAGAGCTGCCTTCTCCGGATTAGTTTGAGGATACATGCGACAAGAATGCCTGTGAGTCCGGGAGGGCGCAAGCACCGTCGCCTTACGGGGGCGCCGGGTGTCGACCGCACCAACATGAAATAAAACACCGCGTTCTCATGTCGCTGGATTGTGATAGCCTCACCGAAGGGGGAGGCTCTCGATGGTCGATAGTGATGATTTTGCGGATGTAATCGCGCTGACGAACGGTGCGCGTTTTGTGCGCGGCGACCTTCACATTCACAGTTATGGTGGATCACACGACGTAACAGACATAACTGCCACTCCAACAAACATCGTGCAGACAGCGATTGCTCACGGCCTGTCGGTAATCGCAATCGCTGATCACAACGCCATCAACAATGTCGCACCAGCCATTACGGCTGCGGCGCTTGATAACCTGCTCGTCGTTCCTGCGGTCGAACTCAGCACGATGCAGGGTCATCTGCTTTGCTATCTGCCGTCCCTGCAATCACTTAGTGCATTTTATTCGCAATTGACTGTCCGCGACTTGGGCCTGCCCACGTCGCGCGTCGACAACCCGATGGTGGACTGCCTCACGAAGATGCACGTCTTGGGCGGTTTCGGCGTGCTCGCGCATGTGGACGGACCGAAGGGATTGGAAGTCGAAGTGCCAGGGGCTCCGCCATACAAGGCCGACATCATCAACCACCCTGCCTTGCTCGGCATCGAACTGAAGAATGCGGGGTCGTCCATATCCTACAGCGTCAATGACCCCGACAACGTGCGCAAAGGCTTGGGCAAAACGAGAAGCGAGCTTCACGATGGCACGTTGCCAACGCTCGCGCGTGTCCTGAACTCCGATTCTCACACCTTGCAGGCGCTTGGCCGCAATGCCGCAGGCGACAACAAGGTGACGCGATACAAAATGCAATCGCTCACCTTCGAATCCGTGCGTCACGCGATGACCGAAGGGGATTCGCGGGTGCGGCTTGAAGACGAGTTGCCCAAGAGCGTGCCGACCGTCACCGGCATCCGGTTCAAGGGCGGATTTTTGAAGGATCAAGCGATTCATTTCAGCTCTAACCTGACGTGTATCATCGGCGGCCGTGGCACAGGGAAGTCGACGATGTTCGAAGGCGTCCGGGCGTTTTCAAAGACGCCCAGTGGCGCTTCGGTCGTCAACTCGGACGTTTGGCCGGAACGTATTGATATACAATTTGTCGATGGAGCCGGAGCTGCTCACCGACTTTGCTGGAGCAAGGGTGACGATTGCGGAACCAATATCAACGATCCGTTTGATGGCCCGGATACCATCCCGGTGGAGTGCTACGGCCAGGGCGAAACGCAGAAAATTAGCGAGCAGGCTCAGGCAGACCCGGGCGCTTTACTGCGTTACCTTGACCGCTTCACCAACGTGCTCAGCGAGACGGTAGAAGAAGAGCGCATCCGCGCAGAGATCGCCGAGTTGGAAATCGCTATCGACGAAGCACGCGGGAAGGTTGCCCTCATTCCCCAATATGAGCGTGAATTGAGCATCACTAAGCAGCAGATCAAGAAGTTTACGGATGGAAACGCAAAGGGTCTGATCGAAACCTATCAGCAGATAGAATCCGAGCGTCAATCTAGGCGTAGCGTAATGGAACATGCGCGCGCCATCGCCAAAAATTTGAACTACGAAGCGGTAAAGACGTCGCTCGGTCTGCTCAAGGCAGCGGCCGACGAGAGCAAGCTGGTTCTCGGGAAGGACGAATTCGCCGCGATCAAAACGAAGGCCGATGACTTCGAGAGCAACCTGTCAGTGTCGGAAGGCGATCTCAAAGCGGGATCGCAGGCACTCAGCCAAGTTGTCACCACCAAGGTCGAGGAGTGGTCGAAGAAAGAGACGACCCTGCTCGCGACTGTGGATTCCCAAAAGAGCGCCTTGGAAGCCCAAGGCATCACCGTGAACACCACCTACATTGCGCAGCTCACACGAGATGAAGCTACACACCAAACATCGGTGACAAACCTGAAAACGTGGGAACCCCGTCTGTCGGAGAAGATCAAAGAGCGCGATGAGGTTGCCGTAAAGCGCTGGTCAGCGCGTGCTGCAACTTATCAAAAACGACGGGCATTTGCGGCATCGGCCACGGTGAAACTTCGCAGCGCGCTGTCAGATCTGAATGTCTCTCTGAAGTTCGAGGAGAACGCCCATTCGCCGCAGGCACGAGACCTGCTGATCGAGATCATGGGGTGGCGGACCAATCAGGTGCCCCGCGCTTCGGTGATCGAACGCCACCTCACCGTCCCGAAACTCCTCGCCGCCATCAGGGCGAAAGACCCTTTGGCAATTGCATCGCTCGTTAGTGACGAGGGCGCGTCGTATTTCAACACACAGGAGGCAAACACTCTCATCGAGCGTTTCAGCGAACCCAAAACGCTTGCGCGCTTGGAAACGATGCAGGTGTTTGACCGGCCCTATCTCACTGTCACGCGCGAGGTCACAGATGGGAGCGGTCAGAAGCACTATCGCACGCGTGAGTTCGCCCAACTCTCTCTCGGGCAACAGCAATCCGTCCTGTTAGCCTTAATGCTATCTTCGGAAAATCCGAACCCGCTTTTGATCGACCAGCCGGAAGACAATCTCGATGGACAGTTCATTTACTCACAGCTCGTCCCTGTCATCCGATTGGCGAAGGAGCGACGCCAGATCATCATCGTAACGCACAATCCGAACATTGCCGTTCTAGGCGACGCCGAGCAGATCGTCGTGCTCGGCGCGAACAGTGAGCAAGCGGTCATTACGTCACGCGGCTCGATAGACCATGAGCAGACGCGGGATATCACCTGCAGCATCCTCGAAGGAGCAAAGGCAGCCTTCACGCGGCGAGGCAAGATATACGGGATTTGATCAGCCTTTGCCCTTCGGTAGCAGATGCTAGACAGCCAGTCATGGGCGTAACTACGCTATTCCCTGTATTTCTACGCTAGACTTTCCCCTATAATAACAGCGGCTTGATTTGATGTCCGGCACGCATCGACTTCGATGCCATGTCGGCAACCAAAATCCTCTGGGGTCAGGTATTCACGGTCTTCCTGATCGTGCTCAGCACCATATGGGCCGCGACGCAATGGACGGCCGCGGCGCTCGCCTATCAGCCCGAGCTTGGGGCGCCGTGGTTCATGCTCGGCGACTGGCCGGTCTATCCGCCGCCGGCCTTCTTCTGGTGGTGGTTTTCTTTCGACGCCTATGCGCCGGAGATATTCCAGACCGGCGCGTTCATCGCCGTGTCGGGCGGGTTCGCCGCGATCGTCGTCGCCATCGGCATGTCGGTCTGGCGCGCGCGCGAGCTGAAGAACGCTGAGACTTATGGCTCGGCGCGCTGGGCAGGGCGCAACGAAGTGCGCGCCGCCGGGCTGCTGGGCGACAGCGGCGTCATGCTCGGTCGGCTCGGGCGCGACTATCTGCGCCACGATGGTCCCGAGCATGTGCTGTGCTTCGCGCCGACGCGATCGGGCAAGGGCGTGGGGCTGGTGGTGCCGACGCTGCTCACTTGGCCCGGCTCGGCCATTGTCCATGACATCAAGGGCGAGAACTGGCAGCTCACCGCCGGCTTCCGCGCCCAGCACGCGCGGGTGCTGCTGTTCGATCCGACCAATGGCGCGTCGGCCGCCTACAACCCCCTTCTTGAAATCCGCAAGGGCGCCTGGGAAGTGCGCGACGTGCAGAACGTCGCCGACGTGCTGGTGGACCCGGAAGGTTCGCTGGAGAAGCGCAACCATTGGGAAAAGACCTCACATGCCTTGCTGGTCGGCACGATCCTCCATGTGCTCTACGCCGAGGCCGACAAGACGCTGGCCGGCGTCGCCGCCTTCCTGTCCGATCCCCGCCGCCCGATCGAAAGCACGCTATGGGCGATGATGACGACGCCGCACCTGGGCGAGGCGGGCGTCCATCCCGTCGTCGCCTCGGCCGCGCGCGAGCTGCTCAACAAATCGGCCAACGAACGATCGGGCGTGCTCTCGACCGCCATGTCGTTCCTCGGTCTCTATCGCGATCCCGTCGTCGCGCAGGTCACGCGCACCTGCGAGTGGCGCATCAAGGATCTGGTCGAGGGCGAGCTGCCGGTGACGCTCTACCTCGTCGTGCCGCCCAGCGACATCTCGCGCACCAAGCCGCTCATCCGCCTCATCCTCAACCAGATCGGGCGCCGGCTGACCGAGGACTTGAAGGCGCGGCGGTCGCGCCACCGGCTGCTGTTGATGCTCGACGAGTTTCCCGCGCTCGGCCGGCTCGACTTCTTCGAGAGCGCGCTGGCGTTCATGGCCGGATACGGCATCCAGAGCTTCCTCATCGCCCAAAGCCTCAATCAGATCGAGAAAGCTTATGGGCCGAACAACGCGATCCTCGACAATTGCCATGTGCGCGTGTCGTTCGCCACCAACGACGAGCGCACCGCCAAGCGCATATCGGACGCGCTCGGCACCGCGACCGAGATGCGGGCGATGAAGAATTACGCCGGGCATCGCCTCTCACCCTGGCTCGGCCATCTGATGGTGTCGCGCTCCGAGACCGCCCGCCAGCTTCTCACCCCCGGAGAGATCATGCAGCTCCCGCCCGACGATGAGATCGTCATGGTCGCCGGCATCCCGCCGATCCGGGCGAAGAAGGTCCGCTACTTCAAGGACCGGCGGTTCACGCAGCGGGTGATGTCGCCGCCCGATAGCAATGTCGGAGGCGGCCCGCCGCGCCCCGACGACTGGAGCGGCCTGGCGCCGATCGAGGCGCCGCCGATGCCCGAACCGATCGAGCATGGAGCGCCGAAGAAGCCCAAGAAGAAAAAGGCCGCCAGGAAGGCGGATGCCGAGGACGATGCCGACAATGCGGACCTGCGCCGCGAGCCGGCGCTGGAGCACCATATCGACATTGCGCCGACGCCCCGGCCAGCGCCCGCCAACGAGTTCGAGCTGGACGAGCCCGATCCCGATAGCGACGCGACGCGGCAGGCGGCGGTGCGCCGCCAGATGCAGCGCGTGGCCCGCCAGGCGTCGCTCGATCCCGACGACGGCATCGAGCTATGACCACGAAATCCCCCCTGTCGGTCTATCTCGATCCCGACCTCAAGGACGCGCTTGAAGCCTATGCCGATCGGCGCGGGCAATCGCGTTCGCTGATCGCCGAGGCCGCTATCGCATCCTTCCTGTCGCCCGATGCCGACGAGCAGCGCGAGGCCGCCATCGCCAAGCGGCTCGACAAGCTGGACCGGCGCTTGACCCGGCTGGAGCGCGACACGGGGATCGGCGTCGAGATGGTCGCGATGTTTGTCCGCTTCTGGCTGTCGAACACCCCGCCGCCACCCGAGAGCGAGCGCGCCGCGATGCGTCGGCAGGGCGGCGACCGCTACGATGCCTTCATGGATGCGCTCGGCCGCCGACTCGCGAAGGGGCCGAAGGTCAGACAGGAAATCAGTGAGGACTTGCCGCCTCAAGAAGAATGAGCGGCCTACGCTGCTCCCTGTCGTTCTTCGCCAGCCTACGACGCCCGCGTTTACTTGTTGAAGCCCGGTCTTTTCTGTCTCTCTTGATGTGCCCCTGACGCCGGGCGGCGGTTCGCCCGGCCCTCACCAGGGGCTTTTTCTTGACCGTCCACCCGATCCGTTCCGAGGCGAAGACACGTGGCGCGCGGATGCTGCGCACGGCGTTGGGGCCGTCGATCGCGGCCTGGCTCGACGATGCCGCCGTTATCGAAGTGATGCTGAACCCGGACGGCCGGCTGTGGGTGGACCGGCTCGGCGAAGGCATCAGCGACACCGGCATCACGCTGGCCGCCGCGGACGGCGAGCGCATCGTCCGCTTGGTCGCCCACCATGTCGGCGTCGAAGTCCATGCCCGGTCCCCGCGCGTCTCGGCCGAGCTGCCCGAAGGCGGCGAGCGGTTCGAGGGGCTGCTGCCGCCCGTCGTCGCCGCGCCCGCCTTCGCCATCCGCAAGCCCGCCGTCGCGGTCTTCACGCTCGACGACTATGCGGCCGCCAGGATCATGTCGGCGGCGGAGGCGGAAACGCTCCGCCAGGGCGTCGCCGCGCGCGCCAACATCCTCGTCGCGGGCGGGACCGGCAGCGGCAAGACCACGCTGGTCAATGCGCTCTTGGCCGAAGTCGCCAAGACCGCCGACCGCATCGTCCTGATCGAAGACACGCGCGAGTTGCAATGCGCCGCGCCGAACCTCGTCGCCATGCGGACCAAGGATGGCGTCGTCACGCTGTCCGATCTCGTGCGGTCCTCGCTGCGTCTGCGCCCCGACCGCATCCCCATCGGTGAGGTGCGCGGGAGCGAGGCGCTGGACCTCCTGAAAGCCTGGGGAACGGGGCACCCCGGCGGCGTGGGCACGATCCACGCCGGCACCGCGCTCGGCGCGCTGCGCCGTATGGAGCAGCTCATTCAGGAGGCCGTGGTTACGGTGCCGCGAGCGCTCCTCGCCGAGACTATCGACCTAATCGCCGTCCTGGTCCGCGACGCGCACGGCCGCCGGCTCGCTGAGCTGGCCCGCGTCAGCGGTCTCGATCCCGCTACCGGCGATTACCGCCTCACTCCGCTTTCCACCACCCAACCGGGAGACCTGCCATGATCCATGCCCTTCGGCATGGCGCACGCCGCGCCATGCTCACCGCCACCGCCAGCGCGTTCGCGCTGACCTTCGCCGTCCCAGCCCATGCCGGCGGTTCGTCGATGCCGTGGGAAGCGCCACTCCAGTCCATCCTCGAATCCATCGAGGGGCCGGTGGCGAAGATCGTCGCGGTCATCATCATCATCGTGACCGGCCTGACGCTGGCGTTCGGCGATACGTCCGGCGGCTTCCGCCGCCTGATCCAGATCGTGTTCGGCCTCAGCATCGCGTTCGCGGCCAGCTCTTTCTTCCTCAGCTTCTTCAGCTTCGGCGGCGGAGCGCTGATCGCGTGAACGGCGCCGGCGATCCTGTCGAGCCGATCCCCGGCTATTACGCGCCGGTCCACCGGGCGCTGACCGAGCCGATATTGCTCGGCGGTGCGCCGCGGGCGCTCGCCATCGTCAACGGCACGCTGGCGGGGGCCATCGGCCTCGGCCTGCGCCTGTGGATCGCCGGCTTGGTCATCTGGGCGATCGGCCACGCGATCTCCGTTTGGGCAGCGCGGCGCGACCCGCAGTTCGTGGACGTCGCGCGCCGTCACCTCCGTTTCCCGACATGGATGCAGCCATGATGAGCTTGCGCGAATACCGCCACAAGGCGGCGCACCTCGCCGACTTCCTGCCCTGGGCCGCGCTGGTCGGCGAAGGCGTGGTGCTGAACAAGGACGGCTCGTTTCAGCGCACGGCGCAATTCCGCGGCCCCGATCTCGATAGTGCCACCCCGGCCGAGCTGGTGGCGACCACCGCACGGCTGAACAATTCGCTGCGCCGGCTCGGCTCCGGCTGGGCGATTTTCGTCGAGGCGCAGCGCACACCCGCGCTCGATTATCCCGAAGCTGCGTTTCCCGATCCGGTCTCGGCACTGGTCGATATGGAGCGGCGCGAGCAGTTTCGCGAGGAAGGCGCGCACTTCGAGAGCCGCTATTTCCTGACGCTACTTTGGATGCCGCCGGCCGAGGAAGCCGCGCGGGCCGAAGGATGGCTCTATGAGGGCCGGTCAACGTCCGGCGTCGATCCGTGGGAGCTGCTCAAGAGTTTCACCGATCGCAGCGACCGCGTTCTCAATCTGGTCGAAGGCTTCGTGCCCGAGGTCCGCTGGCTCGACGACGGCGAGACGCTGACCTACCTGCACAGCACGATCTCGACCCGGCGCCAGCGCGTGCGCGTCCCCGAGACGCCGATGCATCTGGACGCGCTGCTCGCCGACGAGCCGCTCACTGGCGGACTCGAACCGCGCCTGGGCGACCATCATCTCCGCACGCTGACGATCACGGGATTCCCCAGCGTCACATTCCCCGGCCTGCTGGACGAACTGAACCGGCTCGCCTTCGAGTATCGCTGGGCGGCGCGCGCGATCATGCTCGACAAGACCGACGCGACCAAGCTGCTCTCCCGCATCCGCCGCCAATGGTTCGCCAAGCGCAAGAGCGTCGCCGCGATCCTCAAGGAAGTGATGACGAACGAGGCGTCCACGTTGCTCGACAGCGACGCCTCCAACAAGGCCGCTGACGCCGACGCCGCATTGCAGGAACTGGGCGCCGACTATGCCGGCATGGCCTATGTCACGGCGACGGTGACGGTGTGGGACCGCGACCCCGCCATAGCGGCCGAGAAGCTGCGGCTGGTCGAGAAGGTCATTCAGGGCCGCGACTTCACCGTGATCCCCGAGGGCATGAACGCCATTGAAGCATGGCTCGGCTCACTTCCCGGCCACACCTACGCCAATGTCCGGCAACCGCCGATCTCCACCATCAATCTCGCCCACCTGATCCCCCTGTCAGCGGTATGGGCGGGGCCGGAACGGGACGAGCATTTCGGTGCTCCCCCCTTGCTCTACGGCAAGACCGAAGGCTCGACCCCGTTCCGGTTTTCCCTTCACCCGGACGGCAGCGATGTCGGCCACACGCTGATCGTCGGCCCGACCGGGGCCGGCAAGTCCGTCCTGCTCGCGCTGATGGCGATGCAGTTCCGCCGCTACGAGAACGGCCAGGTCTTCGCCTTCGACTTCGGCGGTTCGATCCGCGCTGCCGCGCTGGCGATGGGCGGGGACTGGCAGGATCTCGGCGGCGGGCT
The DNA here is from genome assembly GCF_020985305.1 of Croceicoccus sp. Ery15. NCBI lineage: Bacteria > Pseudomonadati > Pseudomonadota > Alphaproteobacteria > Sphingomonadales > Erythrobacteraceae > Croceicoccus > Croceicoccus sp. Ery15. Next base: position 3,336,665 of record NZ_CP087588.1, on the reverse strand, counting down.
GTCCGATGATGCCGATACCGGCGTCCAGCTACAGCCGCTCGCCCGCATCGACGATCCCGCCGAACGCGCCTGGGCGGCCGAATGGCTGGCGGCGATCTTCGCGTCGGAAGGCGTCGCGGTCGATCCCCAGGCCAAGGAGCATATCTGGTCGGCGCTTAATTCGCTGGCCAGCGCACCGCCGGCCGAACGCACGCTGACAGGGCTCGCGGTCCTGTTGCAGAGCCAGCAGCTCAAGCAGGCGCTCGCGCCCTATTGCATCGGCGGGCCGTGGGGCCGGCTGCTCGACGCCGAGGCCGAGCGGCTGGGCGAGGCCGACGTGCAGGCGTTCGAGACCGAGGGGCTTGTGGGCGCCGGCTCGGCCGCCGCGGTGCTCTCCTATCTGTTCCACCGGATCGAGGGACGGCTGGACGGTTCGCCGACGCTCATCATCATCGACGAGGGCTGGCTTGTCCTCGACAGCCCGGACTTCGCCGCGCAGCTCCGCGAGTGGCTGAAGACCTTGCGCAAGCGCAACGCCAGCGTCGTCTTCGCGACGCAGAGCCTCGCCGACATCGAAACGTCGAGCATCGCGCCGGCCATCATCGAGTCCTGCCCGACGCGCATCTTCCTGCCGAACGAACGCGCGGCCGAGCCGCAGATCGCGGCCATCTACGAGCGGTTCGGGCTCAACGCCCGGCAGATCGAAATCCTCAGCCGGGCGACCCCGAAACGGGATTATTACTGTCAAAGCAGGCGCGGCAATCGCCTGTTCGAGCTGGGGCTGGGCGAGGTCGCGCTGGCCTTCACCGCCGCCTCGGCCAAGTCCGACCAGCTCCGCATCACCGAGATCATAGAAGCCCACGGGCAAGCCGGTTTCGCCGCCGAATGGCTGCGGCACCGCGGCTGCGCCTGGGCCGTCGAGCTGCTGCCGGAACCGGCCTCCGACCGCCAGCACCAGCTTCCCCTCACGCCAGACATGGAGATCGAATTATGAGACTGCCCCCCATTCGCCGCGCCATCGTGGCCGGCGTCCTCGCCAGCGCGGCCGTCGTGCCGATCGCCCTGCCGATGCCGGCCTACGCGCAATTCGGCGGGATCGTCTATGACCCCACCAATTACGCCCAAAATGTGCTGACGGCCGCCCGGTCGCTGCAACAGATCAACAACCAGATTCAGCAAATTCAGAACCAGGCGACGAGCCTCATCAACGAGGCGCGCAACCTCACCTCGCTGCCGTTCTCGTCGCTCCAGCAGCTCCAGCAGCAGGTTCAGCGCACGCAGCAGCTTCTCTCCGAGGCGCAGCGCATCGCCTATGACGTGCAGGACATCCAGCAGGCGTTTGGCGCCCGCTACAAGGGCGCGGCCCTGACCGGCGATCACGCGCAGATGGTCGCCAACGCCAATGCCCGCTGGGAGGATAGTGTCGGCGCCTTTCAGGATGCCTTGCAGGTGCAGGCCGGCGTCGTCGGCAACATCGAGGGCGCGCGCACGACGATGGACAGCCTGGTCTCGGCCAGCCAGTCCGCGACCGGCGCGCTTCAGGCGGCACAGGCCGGCAACCAGCTCCTCGCCCTCCAATCGCAGCAGCTCGCCGACCTCACCGCCGCCGTCGCGGCGCAGGGCCGGGCGCAGGCGCTCGAATCCGCCCGGCAGGCCGCCGAGGAGGCCGAAGGGCGCGAGCGGTTCCGCCGCTTCATGGGCAACTGAGACGGCCCATGTCGCGGACGGGGAAGATCGCAGGGATTGCCGCGCTCGCGGGCATGATGCTGGCAATCGGCATCCTCGGCCTGCGGGAGCGGCCGGCCCCGCCGCGCGAGATCATTCCGATCGCCGGCAGCGAAGGCGACGAGCATCTGGCGAGCGAGCTGGAACGCTGCGCCACGCTTACCATGCCCGACAGCGGTTGCGAAGCGGCCTGGGCCGCGAACCGCCGCCGCTTCTTCCGGCAGGGTGACGCTCAGGACAAGACGCCATGAACGACACCGGCGTCATCAATACCTTCCTCGACACTTTCACCGGCTACATCGACAGCGGGTTCGGGCTGCTCGGCGGCGAGGTCGCGTTCCTCTCGACCACCCTGATCGCCATCGACGTGACGCTTGCCGGCCTGTTCTGGGCCTGGGGCGCGGACGAGGACGTGCTGCAACGCCTCGTCAAGAAGACGCTCTATATCGGCACCTTCGCCTTCATCATCGGCAATTTCCCGCTGCTCGCGACCATCGTGTTCGAGAGCTTCGCCGGCCTCGGTCTCCAGGCCAGCGGCGGGACGCTGACCATCGACGACTTCATGAAGCCCGGCACGATCGCGGCCACCGGACTCCAGGCGGCCAAGCCGCTGATGGATGCGGCGGGGCAATTCTCCAGCCTTTGGGCGTTCTTCGCCAACGCCGCGCTGATCCTCGTGCTGCTGATCGCCTGGCTGATCGTCGTCCTCGCCTTCTTCATTATCGCCGTGCAAGTCTTCATCACGCTGATCGAGTTCAAGCTGGTGACGCTCGCCGGCTTCGTCCTGCTTCCCTTCGCCTTCTTCAACAAGACCGCCTTCATGGCCGAGAAGGTGCTGGGTCATGTCGTCTCCAGCGGCATCAAGGTTCTGGTGCTCGCCGTCATCACCGGCATCGGCACGACGCTGTTCAGCCAGTTCACCGCCGCCGGGCTGGGCGTGGAACCCGACATCAACCAGGTCATGGCCATCGCGCTTGCCGCGCTGTCGCTGCTGGGTCTTTCGATCTTTGGTCCCGGCATCGCCAGCGGCATCGTCTCGGGTGGTCCCCAGCTCGGCGCGGGTGCGGCGGCGGGGACCGCCCTGGCGGCAGGCGGTGCGCTGATCGGCGGCGCTGCGGCGGCGCGGCTTGGCATCGGCGCGGCCGGTTCCGCTGTCGTTGCGGCCGGCAGGATGACCGGCGCTGCTGCCCGTGGCGGCGCGCAGATGGCAGGCGGCGCGACCAGCGCCTACAGCCTCGGTTCGTTCGGCAAGAGCGGCGGGGGCGCTGTCGCGGGCGGCATGGCCGCTGTCGGCCAGGCGGCGGCGGGAAGCGCGGCGAACGCTGTCCTTTCGCCCCTGCGCAAAGCGGCCGCCAAGGGCGGCGAGGCGATTAAGTCCAACTTCCGTTCGGGCGCCCGCGCTGGATTTACCGCCACCGGCGGCACGATCACCGGCGGGGCTGCGCCCGCTGCCCCGGCCGCCGCACCCGCTGGCGCTTCCGCGTCGGCCGGCGCGTCCGCCCAACCCACATGGGCCGCCGCGATGAAACGCCGCCAGTCCATGACCCACGGCGCAACCGTCGTCGCCCATACGGTGAAGGCGGGCGACAGCCACGGCGGCGGCGGCGGTCCCGACATCAAAGAGAAGGACTGACCCTCCATGTTCCGACGCCCCACCATCCGCTACGGCCAGACCCCCGAACCCACGACACCCTATCAGCGTGCCGCCCAGGCGTGGGACGACCGCATCGGCGCCGCGCGCGTGCAGGCGAAGAACTGGCGCCTCGCCTTCTTCGGCGCGCTGGCGCTGTCCGGCGGTCTTGCCGCCGGCCTCGTCTGGCAATCGGCTCGCGGCCATATCGTGCCCTGGGTGGTGCAGGTCGATCGGCTCGGCGAGGCGCAGGCGGTCGCGCCGGCCGAAAGCGGCTACCGCGCGACCGATCCGCAGATCGCGTTCCATCTCGCCCGCTTCATCGAGCAGGTCAGGGCGATCCCAGCCGATCCCGTCATCGTCCGCCAGAACTGGCTCAGAGCCTATGATTTCACGACCGATCGGGGCGCGATGGCGCTCAACGACTATGCCCGCGCCAACGACCCCTTCGCCAATGTCGGCCGCGTGCAGGTCGCGGTGGAGGTGTCGAGCGTCATTCGCGCCTCGCCGGACAGCTTCCGCGTCGCCTGGACCGAGCGGCGCTATCAGGACGGGAGCCTCACCGCCATCGAACGCTGGTCGGCCATTCTCACCATCGTCGTGCAACCGCCGCGCACACCCGACGCGCTGCGCAAGAATCCGCTCGGCGTCTTCGTCAACGCCCTCAACTGGTCAAAGGAGCTGTCGCAATGACGCCCACGCCTTTCCGCCGCTCCGCTTCGGCGGCCTTGCTCGTCTCCGCCGCCGCGCTTGCCGGCTGCGCCACTACTTCGGCGAAGCCGCCCGCAATCGCTTACGACGATCCGCCGCGCGAGATCGCAGCGACGCCGGCCGCACAGCCGCCGCGTGCCGTCGAGGTGGTGACGATCCCCGAGCCGCTGCCGCTCCCCGGCCAATTGAAGCCGGTGACGGCCAGCGCGCCGACTTCCGAGCCTGCCGATCCGCGCCGCCGCGTCGGGGCGGCCAATGCCGCTGCCCGCGTGCAGCCCACCCGCGACGGCTATGTGAACGCCATCCAGCAATATCCCTGGACGCAGGGCGCGCTCTATCAGGTCTATACCGCGCCCGGCCAGGTGACGGACATCGCCTTGCAGGAAGGCGAGCAGCTCGTGGGGCCGGGGCCGGTCGCGGCGGGCGATACGGTCAGGTGGATCATCGGCGATACGGTGAGCGGCAGCGGCGCGACGGCGCGCGTGCATATTCTCGTGAAGCCCACGCGGCCCGACATCGCCACCAACCTCATCATCAACACCGATCGGCGCACCTATCATGTGGAGCTGCGCGCGACGGCTTCGACCTACATGGCCTCGGTATCGTGGACCTATCCGCATGACGCGCTGATCGCCTTGCAGGGACGCAATGCGGCGGCTGCATCGGCCGCGCCAGTGGCGACCGGCGTGGACGTGTCCGCGCTCAATTTCCGCTACCGGATCGACGGCGACCGTGTGCCGTGGAAGCCTGTGCGCGCCTTCGACGATTCCGCCCAGGTGTTCATCGAGTTTCCGGCCGGGATCTCGCAGGGCGAGATGCCGCCGCTGTTCGTGACCGGCGCGGCCGGCGATGCCGAGCTGGTCAATTACCGCGTGCAGGGCCGCTACATGGTGGTGGACCGGCTGTTCGCCGCCGCCGAGCTGCGCCTGGGCGACCGGCGCAGCGAGCAGCGCGTCCGCATCGTGCGGGACGATGGGCGCAGGGGGCGGCCGTGAGCGATCCCGCCGACAATTCCCTGCCCGAAGCGCCCGCACCGCAGACGCCGCGCCCCGATCCTCAAGCCTTCCAGCTTCGCGGCGAGCCACCCCGTGTCATGCGGCTCTCGCGCAAAGCGCTGGCCGTCATGGGCGTCGCCGCCGGCCTCGGCATCGGCGGCTCGCTGATCTACGCGCTCAAGCCGCCCGGCGAGAAGGAGGCTAAGGAACTTTACAGCACCGATGGCCGCGCCACGTCCGAGACGATCAATTCGGGGCCGAAGGACTACGGCCAAGTCCCGAAACTTGGGGCGCCGCTTCCCGGCGACCTCGGCGGGCCGATCGTCTCCGCCC